>CALMVO010000026.1 GCA_937873205.1 uncultured Acetobacteraceae bacterium | reverse complement strand
GTGCCCGGGCTCGCGGCGTTGGCCCGCGGCATCGCCGGCGCCCCCTCCGCCGGCTGCGTGGTGCAGACCGGGTTCTCCGAACCGGGGCCGGTGGATGCGCTGCTCGGCGTCGAGGGCTGCGGCCTAGCGCCGATCTTCTCGCCGCTGCGGGCAGACGGGCGCCTGTCGCAGAGCACGCTGGCCCGGCTGTCCGGCCGCGGCCTTACCCCAGAGGCGGCGCTCGCGCTCAGCCTCGCCGGCGATGGGGTGCTGCCGCGTCCGGGACGCGAGGCCTGGCTGTCGATGCACCGCGCGCTCGCGGGCCTGGTCGACCACATGCCGCCGCTGCCGGAGCACCGGCCGACGCTGCCGGCGGCCAGCGGCGGACGTCGCGAGATGCCGCCGCGGCGTCGCGGCTTCACCCAGAAGGCGGCGATCGGCGGCCACCGGCTGTTCCTGCAGACCGGCGAGTTCGAGGACGGCAGCCTGGGCGAGCTCGCCATCACGCCGCCGCGCGAGACGCCGGCGCAGCGCGGGCTGATGGACGCGTTCGGCCGTGCCGTCAGCCTCGGGCTGCAGCACGGCGTGCCGCTGGAGGCCTATGTGGACGCCTTCGCCTACACCCGATTCGGGCCGGCGGGCGCGGTCGAGGGCGACGGCTCCATCGCCCATGCCACCTCGCTGCTCGACTACGCCTTCCGCACCCTGTCGGAAGCCTATCTCGGACGGGTGCTGCCCGACATGCCGCATGCGGGTCCGTCGGTTCCGGACGAGCCGCCGCTGCTGCCGCTCGACCTGCCGGCGAGCGGCGCCTCCAGGCCGACAGGGCGTGCGGCGCTGCGCGTCGTCGGCGGCCGCCCGTGACCGCTACCCCCGCCGAGCGGCTGGCGGCACTCGGCATCGTGCTGCCCGCTGCCGCGGCGCCGGTCGCCAACTATGTCGCCTACGCTCGCAGCGGCGCCCTGCTGGTGGTCTCCGGCCAGCTGCCGCTGGTGGAGGGCAGGCTCGCCAGCAACGGCAAGCTCGGCGGCGGCGTCACCGTCGAGATGGGGGCGGCGGCGGCGCGCGCCTGCATGATCAACATCGTGGCTCAGCTCGACGCGGCGCTGGGCGGGCTCGGCGCCGTGCGCCGCGTGATCCGGCTTGGCGGGTATATCGCCTGCACACCCGATTTCACTCAGCATGCCACCGTCATGAACGGCGCCTCCGACCTGGCGGTGGCGATCTTCGGCGAGGCCGGACGCCACGCCCGCTCCACCATCGGCGTGCCCTCGCTGCCGCTGGACGCGCCGGTTGAAGTCGAGGGGCTGTTCGAGGTGGATGATCCCTAGCGGCGCGCGGCGGATCGGCGGCGCTGGGTCCGGCAGCCTGGTCGCGGCGGCCCGGCGCGCCATATCGGCATGATGTCCGACCCGGCGCCTTCCCTCACCCTGTCCCTGCATCCTCGGATCGCCGCCCTCGACGCGGCCGACTGGGATGCCTGCGCCGGCGACGACAACCCGTTCGTCAGCCACGCCTTCCTGTCGGCGGTCGAGGAGAGCGGTTCGACCGGCAAACGGACCGGTTGGTTGCCGCAGCACGCGGCGCTGCGCGACGAGGCCGGCCGGCTGCTGGCGGTGGCGCCGATGTATGCGAAGTCGCACTCCTATGGCGAGTACGTGTTCGACGGCGGCTGGGCGCATGCCTTCGAGCGCGCCGGCGGCCGCTACTACCCGAAGCTGCAGGTGGCCTCGCCGTTCAGCCCGGTCACCGGACCCCGGCTGCTGGTCCGGCCGAACACCGGCCATGCGCCGACGGCCCTCACCGCGGCGCTGGGAGGCGCGCTGCAACAGGCGTGCGATCAGCTCTCGCTGTCCTCGGTGCACGTAACCTTCTGCCATGAGGCCGAATACGAGGCGCTGGGCAAGCAGGGCTGGCTGCGGCGACTCGGCACCCAGTTCCACTGGGAGAACGACGGCTATGCGTGCTTCGACGACTTCCTCGGCGCGCTGAGTTCGCGCAAGCGCAAGACGCTGCGCCGGGAGAGACGTGACGCCAACGCCGCCGGGCTGGAGTTCCTGGCGCTGCAGGGCAGCGACATCAAACCGCGGCACTGGAAGGCGTTCCACCGCTTCTACCTGTCCACGGTCGACCGCAAGTGGGGCAGCGCCTACCTCACCGAGCGCTTCTTTCCGCTGCTGTCGGAACGGCTCGGCGAGAGGGTGGTGCTGATGTTGGCCGAGAAGGACGGCGAGCCGGTGGCCGGCGCGCTCAACCTGCTGGGGCGCGAGGCGCTGTACGGCCGCAACTGGGGCTGCGTCGGCGATTGGCCGTTCCTGCATTTCGAGCTGTGCTACTACCGGGCGATCGACTTCGCGATCGAGCGCGGCCTGGCGCGGGTCGAGGCGGGTGCGCAGGGCGAACACAAGATCCAGCGCGGCTACCTGCCGCGCCCGACCTATTCCGCGCACTGGATCCGCCATCCCGGCCTGCGCGACGCCATCGCCGACTACCTGGAGCAGGAGCGTCCCGCGCGCGAGCACGAGATGGCCGAACTCGCCACCCTATCCCCCTACCGCCGCGGCAGCGAAGACTGAAAAGTGGTTTCCAGAGGCTGCGCCCTTGGCGAGGTCCAGGGGCGTCGTGCACAGCACGCTGTTGCGTGACGCCCCTGGCCTTCGCCTACCCCTTGGCGATCTCTACCTGCAGGTTCTCGTCGAGCTTGCCCAGGAAGTCCTGGGTCGTGAGCCACTTCTGCTCGCGGCCGATCAGCACCGAGAGGTCCTTGGTCATGTGGCCCGCCTCGACCGTGTCGACGCAGACCTTCTCCAGCGTGGTGGCAAAGTGGCTGACGTCGGGGGTGTCGTCGAAGCGGCCGCGATAGTCGAGGCCGCGGGTCCAGGCGAAGATCGAGGCGATCGGGTTGGTGCTGGTGGCGCGGCCCTTCTGGTGCTCGCGATAGTGGCGGGTGACGGTGCCGTGCGCGGCCTCGCTCTCAACCGTGTTGCCGTCGGGCGAAAGCAGCACCGAGGTCATCAGGCCGAGCGAGCCGAAGCCCTGCGCCACGATGTCGCTCTCGACGTCGCCGTCGTAGTTCTTGCAAGCCCAGACGTAGCCGCCGGACCACTTGATGGCGCAGGCTACCATGTCGTCGATCAGCCGGTGTTCGTAGGTGAGGCCAAGCGCGTCGTACTGCGTCTTGAATTCGGCGTCGAAGATGTCCTGGAACACGTCCTTGAACATGCCGTCATAGGCCTTGAGGATGGTGTTCTTGGTCGAGAGGTAGACCGGCAGCTTGCGTGCGATGCCGTAATTAAAGGTCGCGCGGGCGAAACCGGTGATCGAGTGCTTGGTGTTGTGGATACCGAGCGCCACGCCTGGTCCCTTGAAGTCGTGCACTTCGAGTTCCATCGGCGTGCCGCCGTCGGCCGGCTGGTAGGTGAGCGTGACCCGACCGGGTCCCGGGATCTTGGTCTCGGCGGCGCGGTAGATGTCGCCGTAGGCGTGGCGGCCGATGACGATCGGCTGGGTCCAATGCGGCACCAGGCGCGGCACGTTCGAGCAGATGATCGGCTCACGGAAAATGGTGCCGTCCAGGATGTTGCGAATGGTGCCGTTCGGGCTGCGCCACATCTTCTTCAGGCCGAACTCGGTGACGCGCGCCTCGTCCGGGGTGATCGTTGCGCACTTCACGCCGACGCCGTAGGTGCGGATCGCGTGCGCGGAGTCGATGGTGACCTGGTCATCGGTCTGGTCGCGATACTCGATGCCGAGGTCGTAGTATTTCAGGTCGATGTCGAGGTAGGGAAGGATCAGCTTCTCCTTGATAAAGCTCCAGATGATCCGCGTCATCTCGTCGCCGTCGAGCTCGACGACGGGTTCCTTCACCTTGATCTTGGCCATGATTGGTTCCATCTCGGCGCGCCCGCCAGGGCCGACGCTGTGTGAATTCGGGCAGCCGCAAAATCGCACCTGCCGCACGGCGGGGCAAGGCATCCGCCAGCTCAACACTTGCGAATGATTATCATTCATGATTAGAACGCTGCAGGGCTTGGGAGTCTGCCGATGCAGCGTCATCTATCCGTGGGGGCAACCGTCATCGCCGCCCTGCTAGCTGCCGATCGGATACCACCACCAGCGGAGATCCGCGAGGCGCCGGCGACACCGGGGCGGGATGTCATGACACTGCTGGCCGCGCTTGGACGCCCGATGCGCCGGCCGGCCCGGACGGTCTCCCGTCCGCCAGATTCCGCCCAACCGATCAATCCGCGGCTTCGGCCGCCTCGGACTCGTCCGGCGCCACGATCATCGCGTTGGCAACCACGCCAGCCTGCGCGCGGATGCGCTGCTCGATCGCCTCGGCCATGTCCGGATGGTCGCGCAGGAACTGCTTCGAATTCTCGCGACCCTGGCCGATCCGGGTGCTGTCGTAGCTGAACCAGGCGCCCGACTTCTCGACGATGTTGGCCTTCACGCCAAGGTCGATCAGCTCGCCCATCTTGCTGACACCCTCGCCGTACATGATGTCGAACTCGACCTGCTTGAACGGCGGCGCCATCTTGTTCTTGACCACCTTGACCCGGGTCTGGTTGCCGACGACCTCGTCCTTCTCCTTGATCTGCCCAATGCGGCGGATGTCGAGGCGGACGGAGGCATAGAACTTGAGCGCGTTGCCGCCGGTCGTGGTCTCCGGGCTGCCGAACATCACGCCGATCTTCATGCGGATCTGGTTCAGGAAGATGATCATCGTGTTGGAGCGCGAGACCGTGCCGGTCAGCTTGCGCAGCGCCTGGCTCATCAGCCGCGCGTGCAGACCGACATGACTGTCGCCCATGTCGCCCTCGAGCTCGGCACGCGGCACCAGGGCCGCCACGCTATCAATCACCAGCACGTCGATGGCACCCGAGCGGACCAGGGTGTCGGCGATCTCGAGCGCCTGCTCGCCCGCATCCGGCTGGCTGATCAACAGGCTGTCGATGTCCACGCCGAGCTTGCGCGCATAGCCCGGGTCGAGCGCGTGCTCGGCATCGATGAAGGCGCAGGTGCCGCCCTTCTTCTGGGCTTCCGCGATCGCGTGCAGCGCCATGGTGGTCTTGCCGGAGCTTTCAGGCCCGTAGATCTCGACCACACGGCCGCGCGGCAAGCCGCCGATGCCGAGCGCGATGTCGAGGCCGAGCGAGCCGGTCGAGACCACGTCAACGTGGTCGTTGGTGCGCTGCCCCATGCGCATGATCGAGCCCTTGCCGAAGGCTCGCTCGATCTGAGTGAGCGCGCCCTCAAGCGCCTTGGCCTTGTCCATCTGTGCTCCTTGCGACGCGTAACCACGCCGGCATCGATCATGTGTGAACGCTAGCCTACCTCGATCGCGAGGGGCAGTGGCCTTCGGACAGCGGCAGCACGTTCACCCGATATCTGAACAAATAGTGCACGGGTGAGGCTGCCGCCAGCTTTCTCGCCGATGTTCGGGTGCCAATCGACCGGTCCGGTCCTACCGCACCGGTGGCGGCCCCGGCGGCGGACGCTTCAGCCGCCAGACGTAGGCGATGATGCCGGCGACCATCTGGAAGTGCTCGCGTGGAATCTCCTGATCGAGCGGCACCGTGTAGAGCGCCCGCGCCAGCGGCGGATTCGCCACCAGCGGCACCTTGTTGTCGAGCGCCATCTCGCGGATTCGCGCGGCAAGCTCGTCCATGCCCTTGGCGACGACCTTCGGAGCCCCCTTGCCGCCCTTCTCGTAAGCCAGCGCGATCGCATAGTGGGTTGGGTTGGTGATCACAACCGTCGCCTTGGGAACCGCGTCCATCATCCGCCGCCGTGCCCGCTGCCGACGCAGCTGCCGGATCCGTGCCTTCACGTGCGGATCGCCTTCGGTCTGCCGATGCTCGTCGCGCAGCTCCTGCCGGCTCATCCTGAGGCCGGACATATGCCGGTAGCGAACCCAGGCGACGTCGAGCATGGCGATCGCCGCCTGCACCGCCAGCAGAGTCAGCACCGAGCTCAGCACCAGCCGCGCGGTCCGGCTGACCAGTACCATCGCCGGCCATTGCGTCGAGCCCAGAAACACCGGCCAGAGCCCGAGCAGAACGTGCCGGAGCGCCAGGGCGAAGGCGGCAAGCTTGGCCAGCGCCTTCAGCGTCTCGACTAGGTTATCGCCGCCGAAGATACGCTTCAGCCCCCGCATCGGGCTGAGCCGGCCGAGCTGCGGCATCAGTCCGGCCGGCCGGATCAGGAACCCGGTCTGCAGCAGCGTGACGCCGATCAGCCCAACCAGCGCCGCCAGGACCGGGGGAGCGGCCAGTGCGATCCCGAGCAGGGCCGCCTCGCGCACCACCGGCAGGCCGCCGGCGCTGAGGTCGATGCCGCCCGCCGACGCCATCAGGTGCTGCATCCCCACCGTGAAATGGCGCAGTTGCGTCGGCGCCGTCATCAT
The DNA here is from genome assembly GCA_937873205.1 of uncultured Acetobacteraceae bacterium. Classification (GTDB taxonomy): domain Bacteria; phylum Pseudomonadota; class Alphaproteobacteria; order Acetobacterales; family Acetobacteraceae; genus Lichenicola. The sequence continues at coordinate 49,776 of CALMVO010000026.1, read as the reverse complement.
CATGGCTAAGACCGCGAAGCCGATCGCCGTCAGCGACTGCAGCTCGCGTGAGATCGCGACCTGGCCTTCCTCGCGCGCGGCCTCCAGCCGCTTGGCCGAGGCGGCCTCTGTCCGGTCCTCCTTTTCGGCGCCGGCCACGCCGCGTCAAAGCCCCGGCAGGGTCGCGAAATGGGCGGAGACGCTGCCGATCCAGACGTCGAGGATCTGCTTCAGCACCAGCCCGAACACCAGCAGCCCGCCCAGCACCTGGCCGGGCAGCGCCATCGAATAGACCTGCAGCGACGGCACCAGCCTCGCGAGCAGGCCCAGCATGATCTGCCAGACCAGCCCCGCGATCACCAGCGGCGCCGCGAGCTGCAGGGCCAGCGCAAAGCAATCGCCGGTCGCCAGCGCCACGCTGTCCGCCGCATCCCCCACCGGCAGCCAGATGCCGGGCCGGAACAGCCGATAGCTTCCGGACAGTGCCGCCAGCGGCATCGCATAGAGGCCGGAGGACAGGATCAGCACCGGCGCGGCGAGGGCCAGCAGGCGGCTGGTACCACTGGTCTGCGAACCCAGCATCGGGTCCTGCTGCAGCACGCTCGACAGCCCGATCTGCGTCGCCGCGATCTGGCCAGCGACCGGCAGCGCCAGCGCCATCAGCCGTGCCAACCAGCCCAGCAGCAGGCCACAGAGCAGCTCGCCGGCGATCATCGCCAGCACGCGTAACGGTTGCCCGTCGGCAGGCGGGATGAGGTTCGCGACCCCCGGCAGCACCAGCACGGTGATGCCGACCGCGATCCCGGCACGGATGACCATCGGCGTGTCGCTCTCACCGAGCCCGGGCAGCACCATCACCGCCGCACTCACCCGCGCCAGCACCACTGCAAAGCCAAACGCCCAGACCGGCAATGCCGCCAGCAGCGGATCGGGCGCCATCAGCGCACGCCGCTCCCGAGTATCTGGCTCACTGTCCGCCCGACGCGATCAGGCGGTCGAACAGCAGGTGCGTGTAGTCGGTAAGCGTCGAGAACATGAACGGCCCGGCGATCGTGAGCGCCATGCCCAGCGCCAGCAGCTTCGGCACGAAGGCGAGCGTCGTCTCGTTGAGCTGCGTGACGGCCTGGATCAGCGAGACGATCAGGCCGACCACCAGCGCCGCCAGCAGGCCAGGTGCAGAAAGCTTCAGCACCACGATGAACATGTCGCGCATGATCAGCGCCACGTCGCCTTCCTGCATCTCTACCCCTCCTGGGTCGCATTCGAGCCGGCGTCGGTCATGCCGCACGCCGTTCCGGATCAGATCGACATCTTCATGATGTCCTGGTAGGCTTGCACGACTCGGTCGCGGATCGCGGTCGTTGACTGCAGCGCCAACTGCGCCTTCGACACCGCCATCACTACCTGGGTCAGATTGCCCTCGCCGGAGATGGCCTTCGTCGCGGCGGCGTCGGCGGCGTGGCCGCTCTGCACCACGCCCTGCAGCGCCTGTTCCAGCGTGGCGCCGAAGCCGCTGCCAGTTGCCGCGTCCGTCCCAAAGCCGTCGCCGCCTGGGATGCCGTCGATCCCGCCGCCGGCCTGAACCTGCGCATAAGCGCTGGCCGCCGCCGACGGGCTGGCGAGGATACGGCCATCGTTCATTTGAGCAGGTCGATCGCGCGCGTCATCATCGAGCGCGTCGTCTGCATGACGCTGAGATTGGCGCTGTAGGATCGCTCGGCCTCGCGCATGTCCATCATCTCGACGAAGCTGCTGACGTTCGGCGTCTTCACGTAGCCGTTGGCGTCGGCCGCCGGATGCGAGGGATCGTAGCGCGTCGTGAACGCGCTCATGTCGTGGCCGATCTCCTTGATGGAAACCTCCGGTGTCCCGGATTCATGGTCGACCACCTCGCCGAAGGTGATGGTCTTGCGTCGATAGGGATCGGCGCCCGGGGTCGAGCCAGTGCTGTCGGCGTTGGCTAGGTTCTCCGCAATCACGCGCAGCCGCTGGCTTTGGGCATCCATCCCGGATGCGGAGATGTCGAGCGCCTTCGAGATATCCATGGCTCAGGCGCCCAGGTTCGCGACGGAGGCCATCCTCAGCCCTTGCCCAGCGCGGTCGCGTACATGCTGGCATACTTGCCGATCAGGCCGGTCACCAGGCGCTGCTGCGTGTCGGTATCGGCAACCTTGGTCATCTCCTCGTCGAGGGAGACTGCATTGCCGTCGATCGAGCGCTGGCGGGGCCGCATCATGACCGTGCCGGCGATATCGGCGCTGCCCGAGAGATGCATCGGGTTGGTCTGCACCGGGTCGACCTGGAGGTCCGCCAGGCTTTTGGCGAAGGGCTGCTCGTCGCGCGGCACATAGCCTGGGGTGTCGGAGTTGGCGATATTTCGAGCGAGCACGCGCTGGCGGTCATCCAGCCAGCCGAGGCGGTTGGCGGCAAGGGCCAGGATATCCGTCTGATCGGCGCCCATGTCGGAAGCTCCATCCAGCTCGAGGTGCGAGATCGTTCTGAACCGACACTGCCGGACAAAGATGACCGCCCAGTTAACGCCTCGACGCCGACCAGCTTCAGAGTTCGTTAAGCAGGAAGCCGCCATGATGTCGGAACGAAACCGGCAAAAGGCCGCGTCACATGTTCCACTTCGCCCTCCCAGACCTACTGAGCGCGCTGGGCGCGCTGGCCCTCGTCCTCGGCCTGATCGTACTGCTCCGTTTCGGCGCCCGCTTCGTCGGCCCCGGCCGGCCGGGCCAGCACGCGGCCTCGCTGCGCGTCGGCGGCCGCCTTGCCCTCGACGGACGGCGGCGCCTCTACCTGATTGAGGCGGGGGCCGGCCAGGCCCTCGTGCTGACCGGGGGGGCCAGCGACGTCATGCTGCCCTGGCCGCAGCAGCCGGAGGAACGGCCGTGATCGGCCGCCGCATCGTCTATGCGGCCGCGGCGGTCCTGGCCCTGCTGCTGCCGGTCGCCGCCCACGCTCAGGCTGTCAGTATCGATCTGGGCCACGCCGGCGAGGCCGGGGCCACCGGCCGCTTGGTCCAGCTCACCGCCCTGGTTACCGTGCTGTCGCTGGCGCCGAGCCTGCTGGTGATGGTGACCGCCTTCACCCGCATCGTCATCGTGCTGTCCCTGCTTCGCAGCGCGATCGCCGCCCAGGGTACTCCCCCCAACACCGTCTTGATTGGTCTCGCCTTATTCCTGACCTTCTTCGTCATGCAGCCGGTTTTGATGCAATCCTGGGCCACCGGCATCGTGCCGCTCATGGACGGGCGGGTCACTGAAATGGACGGGCTGCAGGCAGCGGCGGAACCGTTCCGGCACTTCATGCTGGCCAACGTCCGGCAGCCGGATCTGCGGCTGTTCCTCGACATCGCCCGCCTGCCCGCACCCGCCGTGCCCGCGGACACGCCCTGGCGGGCGCTGGTGCCGGCCTTCATGATCGGCGAGCTGCGGCGCGGCTTTGAGATGGGCTTCCTGCTCTACCTGCCCTTCCTGATCATCGACATCGTGATCTCCAGCGTGCTGATGAGCCTCGGTATGATGATGCTGCCGCCAAGTTCGATCTCGCTGCCGTTCAAACTGATCTTCTTCGTGCTGGTCGACGGCTGGCACCTGGTCGCGGGCAGCCTGGTCCAGAGCTTCGCCCCAACCTAGGTGCAGGAACCCAGCCGCCGGCCCGCGTTAGGTATCCGAGAGGAGATTGCGATGAAACAAGACCACACGGAGGAGAGCATCCTCCATACCGACGGCGAGCAGAACACGGGCAACCACAAGGTGCCGCAGTCGCCGGACGCAAAGGGTGCGGACACGACAGGCGGGACCCGATCGGGCGCCGAAAACGTCGAGCCGCCTCCTAGTAGCGAACCGGCGAATGGAATTCAGGTTGGGAAATAGCTATCGCTGCCAGGAACACTATTTTTGGTCGTCTGCCGATGGATTTCGACGCCATTGGCAAAATGAGATTGGGAAGTGTTCTGGACACTGAGCCGCAAGTGCCGCGCAGTCTGCCCATCGTTTGAGCTGGTGAGTGGTGTTGCGCCGGCCTGTTGGCGGATGCCACTCTTCGTGAAGCGTTTGACGCTGCCATTGATCTTGGGGTTCATCGTCGAAATGGCTTTTAGGCATATAGCTGTCTGTAGGGCGGCAGGCAGCCAGCTTTTTAGGCGGCGCCCCTATGACAAACGCTTCGCGTGACGCCGTGCTGCTTGAACTGGGCAAGGTTGCTATTTAGGATGGTGGTAGGGATCGTCCTGGCCCGGGCCGAATGTTGGGCCCGAGCGGTTATCGATAGTGATGTGCAAATCTTCAATCGAGGTCATGGCTTAGCCCGGTTGCACAGGCTTGTGGCTGGCCCGCGCAACAGGCGCATATGACCTCCGTCATTGCTATGGATACGCGGAAGCACAGGTACCGGCCAGTATTAGCTCTGAAACGCTGAGAGAACAGCAGTTTAACGACGTCATAGATCGTGCTGCAGAGCGATGATCGCTACGAGATATGGGCGGCGTCGTCGCGTTGCAAGCTGCCGCTAAAACGGATCAGCGTTCTGCGTGGAAAGCGGATCACATGCTTGATCTGGCAGTATGTCGCCAACGCATACGGCGACGTCTCATGCACCACTTCCTCGCCTGCTTTCATCACAACAGTGTGCCACGTCGTCACCTCGGCGTCGGTTTGGCCAATGTGGCCGAGCACGATCGCAGCCATTTCCTCGTTGCAAGCGGACATTCGATACAGCTTTGTCGAAGCAGCGGCGCACGTGCGTCTGAGATTGAGCGGCAGACTATTTCACCGAACCGCACCTCCTCAAGATTCAATCAGACCAGAGCACGTAGCGTCGCGGCTAAAGGCCTTGAACCAGGCAGAAACCGAGTTACAGGTTCACCTTCGGAAGATGCTCCGCTATATAGGGAGGAAGATTGAAAGCGCCGACATGGATCTCCGGCGTCCAATATCGCGTCGTGCCAAGGATACCGGCGCGATCGGCGGCATCCGCGATGGCCGGAACAGTTTGCGCAGTCGTCAGCGCCGTGCCCTTGCCGGCAATTCCAAGCGTCATGAAGCCGCCGACATAGGTTGGAACCGCCGCGACATAGGCCGTCACTTGCGGAAAGGAGCGTGCACGACGAAGGCTCGTCTCCCGTAGCTCATCCGGCTGCATGAACGGCACGCCACACTGATTGACGATAAGCCCATTTCCGCTCAGGACGCGCGAGCAATTCGCATAGAAGTCGTCCGAAAACAGAATCTCACCCACTCCGGCCGGATCAGTGCTGTCGACAATGATGACGTCGAAATGGTCCGCATCCGCCTTTCGGACGTAGTCGATCCCGTCCCCAACTATGACTTGCGCGCGAGGATCATTCCACGCATCGCCCGAAACCGTTGGCAGAAATTCCCTCGAGAGCCTTATGACCTCGCCATCGATCTCAACCATAACCGCCTTCGTAACAGATTGATGCTGCAAAACGCGGCGTAGCACGCCTCCATCGCCGGCACCGATGATCAGGACGCGAGAGGCCTGTCCATGGGCCAAAAGCGGAACATGGGCGAGCATCTCCTGATAAACGAACTCGTCACGCTCAGTGATCTGGACCACGCCATCGAGAATGAGAACGCGACCATGCGTCTCGCTGTCGAAGACGAGAATGTCCTGGAAGTCGCTCCGCAGCTTTGCTAGCTGCCTCCTGACACGAAAGCGCTGACCCCAGGCCTCGTAAAGCGTTTCATTGATCCAGCTGTCGCCAGTCATCGGACGAGCGCTCCGGCACGAGGGGAACAAAGAAGGCTGAGCTTGCTCAGCCTTCTGCTTATCCAGTGCCTGAATCAGGCCACTCGGCCGCGCCGATGCTCGTCGAGATCGACCCGGGCGGCCTTGAACGTCCGCTGCATCACCGGGATCGCCAGATGCGGATCGCAGGCTCCGCACATGAAGATGTCGACCGCGGCGAAATGACGCTCCGGCCACGTATGGATGGAGATGTGGCTTTCCGCCAGGACCAGCACACCGGAGACACCTCCGTTGGGCGAGAAATGGTGGAAGTGGCTGTGGAGGATCGTGGCACCAGCCGTAAGCGCTGCCTCACGCAGCGTCTGATCGATCACGCTCGGCTCACACAGGTTGGTCGCACCCCAAAGGTCGACGAGAAGATGGCTTCCGGCAAACTTCATGCCGTCCTTGACGACAAAGTAGTCCTTCACATCCTCTACCGCGATCGCGGAAGAGGCAGACGAAATCTGGATATTGCTCGGAAAATCCGAGACCATCCCCAGTTGAGCAAGTGCGTTCATCACGTACCCCAAAACCAGTAGACGGCCTGTTGGGCGGGAGCGCCCCCTTGGGCCAAGGTCGCGTGAGATAGGACCTGTGACGTGCCAGTGCAAGCCCTTTGTCCGGATAGCGATGAAGTTCCATCAGCCACCGCCCCCGGCAGGTCCCGTCGACAGGCCGGAGAGCGCGCTCTGGGAGACCGGGATCTCCGCTCCTGACCGCGCCAGATCAGCCTCGGTCTTCACGCTGTCGGAGGTCAGCAAGCGTAGCAGGTCCAGCTTCGTCCGCGTTGGAAAGCGGTCACCCCACTTGATCGCAAGTTGCCGAAGCGCATTCTGGTCGCCGCTATGAGCCGTAGCGGCAACCAGACGAAGCACCAGATCCTCGACCGGGGCAGAAAGCTCACCCGTCGCCGGCGCCTCATGCGCTACGAGAGAGGCAAGGGCGTTCGTCTCGCCCGTCCAGTCCTGCTTGATCGCCAGCTCCGAAGCGCGCAGATCGTCCACCTCCGAGCCCTGCAGGGGACCCAGCGTGGCGAGGGCGTCATCAACTTGGCCGGCAGCGGCCTCTGCCCGTGCCCGCACGACGGTTCTGGCGTCCGACAAGGCGGCCGGAAGACTGGCCGTGGCCGTTGCGTCCAGTTCAGTCAGCGCACCGCTGGGATCAGCCTGATCCAGTCGCAGGCGTCCCAGTTCAAGGCCTAATCGAGCGCGCTCGGCGGCCAATGGCGTGTGGGCGAGGGCGTCCTTGGCGAGGGTGAATGCGCGTTCGGGCAAGTCAAGCTCGGCGAGTTGCTCCGCAAGCTTGATCGAGACCTCGGTGCGCTCCGCCCCTACCGGTAGCAGATCCAGGTTGTTCTCGATCAGGCCGAGCTGGGCGACGTTCGGTGTTGAAGAGGCCGACGTCCCAGCTCTCATCATCCGTCCGACGGTATCAGCCGCTGCCTGTTGGACCTGAGGTAAAGCGCTTGGAAACGACGTACCGAGTTCCCTTAGTGTCGCAAGCGCCGAGGGCCAATCCGCCGCCTGAGCCCGCAAGGCAGCAACCCGAAGCCTCAACGACAGCTCATTACCGGCCATTCGCGCATCCAGAAACTCAGCGTCAAGGCGGTCTGCGGCCTGAGCCGGCTTGATCTGCCGAAGCTGAAGCCTGATCTCGGTGGCCTTTGCCGCGGCGGTCACTCTGACGAATGGATCCGCATCGGCCGCCAGCCCATCAAAGGCAGCCAGAGCTCGATCAAATCCCCCCCCCTGCGCCAAGAGCATGGCCTGCGCGAGTTTGACCTTCCCGCCACCCCGCAAGGCTTCTACTCGCGCACCAACCTCAGGGCCGCCTCCGGAAACTAGTGACATCGCGGCAACGCCTACGAGGCTGTTCCGCAGATGGTCTGGATAGCTTTCGATCAGTGGTAGGCATCGTAAAATCACCTGCGCTGCGTCGGCATTTCCAGGGTCGCGCTGCGCTAGATCGAGTGCCCGCCACATCGCTACTTCATCGCTGTTAGCGATCCTTGGATCGTCCAACAATGTAAGAGCCTCGGGCATGCGATCGACCACCGCCGCCGCTGCCCGCAGGAAGATCGATCTACCAGCCTGTGGCTCACCAGGCGCATCCTGGTCGGCGACCGCAGCAAGCTGTCCAGCTTCGCGAGCCTGGCCCAAGGCCAGAGCGGCTTCGGCAGCATCCAGACGGGGATGTCGCCGGTTGGCCAGAGGCACCGAGGCAGATTTCGCCAGTGCCGTCTTAAGACGCTGCTGCAGTTCAGCGTCATCTACCGCCGGCAAGTCAAGTGTCCTGGAAAAGAAGACCTGTGGCAAGACAGCTCGGCTGTCCTGAGAATTTCTGCCGCCAGGTTCTCCGATCACGAAGGTATCGGACAGAGCACGCATCTCCAACCGGTCAGCGAGACGTTCAACGACTACGCCCAGCACGGTCTGGTTCAAAACGTAGCGGGAATTATGCATGAAGGCGGGAATATTCTGGCCATCCTGCCTCACGGTCCCAACCAGAAGGTCGGTCTTCAGGATCGGATCCCTGACCGTAACAACCCGTCCCGGCCCCCGGGCTGACAACATCACCCCCCCCGCTCCCGCACTCACCGAGATCGGCGCGACCGCAGGAGACGACTTCCCAACCTGGATCAGCCAGCCGTCCGGCTTCCGGACAAGGTCGACTTTGGCATTTATCGGGAGGGGCAGCGCCATGATTGCCCCAGATGACAAAAGAGAGTAGGTAGCGGCTGCGAAGACGGGATCAGCGGCCACCGGCGCGAGATCCACCGGCTTGTTACTGTCAAACACGACCAGCATCAAGTTTCCATGTCGAAACGCTGCCGCGCCAACATATTGATCAAATGGTAAGAGTAAAGCACCCGGATTTTGCTGTTCCGTTGAAGCAACTGATGCCGCAATTGAAACTGGACTGCTCGTGGTGACGCCTTCAGATGGATGTCCGGTAGCTGAAGCCACTAGAGCCTGATCAGGTGGCTGGCTTCGGCGACTGCCTTGTCCGCTGGCGAAACCCACAGGTAGGATTGCTTTATCCGACCCATCTACCACTGCAACCATAGACGATGGGAGGCCAGGCAGTATACTTGGCAAAGTCTTCACCGTACTCGCGCCTCGTATGTCAGGCTCCTGCTTTGCCCCGATTGTCCGATGATCCTGGCGACGAGATGTATTCCGTTGGGTAAAGCGAGGTCGCGCGACCGGTAAGGTCGGATCGCTCCAGTTTGATCGCCTGGTTAATCCCGTCGATCGTAGCCCAGACCTGTTCTCGATGCCGACACCATCGAGCGCCGATCGTTCCAATTGTGCAGGACTCGGTGCCCGAGCAAACGCATGCACCTGTGTCAGCCCAAGACAGACCAGCAGAAACACGAAGGAAAGGCGTTCCATGGCTACCTCCGTAATTCTTATTTTTTGGAATCAGCGACCACTATATTTAGATAAGCGAGCAAAAGTCAAGACAGTCAGGCTTATCAGTCAGCGAGAAAGCCAACCCTAACTATGCTGGTCGGACGCTGGAACAGCCGTTGCTGTACCATCCTGTCGCGTTCGCTTCTGCGCCAACAACTGTGTTGCGATACGTGCTCTTTCGGGAAGCATATCGGCCAGCACTGCCGCGGCTTTACGATCCTCCATGCGATCAAGCACCTCCAGGAGGACGTGCATGTCCAGGACGTCGAAAATTGCCGCTGCGTCCTTAGGCTTCATGTCCTCATATGTTTTAACCAAGCCGGTCCAGTTCTCGTTGTCATGCGCCCGCCGATCATTCTCGAGCTGCTCAAGTTTCTTCTGTAAGACGGTCAACTCGTCGAGCCTCGCTTCCAGCTTGAGCTGCGTCGAGCGCAAGAGGTCTGCGCGCTGATCAAGTATGCGTTCCCGCTCATCAAGCAATTGCCGACGTCGTCTGAGGTCTTGAAGCAGCTGCAGCTCTCCGGGCGCAATGACCGGCGTTGAAGCTGGCACGGCCATGGTCGTGGCCGCCGACGGGGATGACCATGAGGGCGACACCGTAGTTGGGGGCGCAATGCTCGGCTGGACGGCATCCCGCGCAGTCGCCTCGCGGGCCAGTCCTATCGCCTTCTCAGTAAACAGAAGCGCGATGACGACCATGGTCGCCGGCACGATCCTCTTGTGCCACACCAAGAACACCATCGTCCTATCTCACCGACCGAAGGGCACGAAGGAGATCTTTCTCCGCTTGACTCCGCAAGCGGCCGTCCTGCTCGTCAGGGACGAGCGACGATGGCGCGACAAGGGAGGTAAACGTCTGTGATAACGGTGCAGACGTCGGGGCGTCAGGATTTAGTTTGACCCGAACGGCTCTTTCAAGGTGATCGGCGACCTTCTCGCCACGGGATATCAGGAAGTCGAGATCGTTCTTCAGGCCTCGAGCCTGATCGACGTGTCTCGCGATCTGTCGGCCAGCACCATCAGCAGCCGCACGCAGCCTCTCGATTCCAGTTTCCGCCTGACGTGTACTATCATTGAACCCAAGAACCAGTTCCTCAAGCGCGGCACGATCCCGCCGCAGAACACCAAGAGCGCGTTCCAGTCGCATGGCATGAAACATCGTCGCCGCTAGCATGATCATCAGAACAATTTGTAGTAACCAATCTGTGCTGCTCATGTTGATGTTCGTCATCAACCCCTCCTGGAACCAAGGGGATCAGGAGCGCCCGGCAACCGGCCGACAACTTGGTCGATTCGCACCGCGACGCGGTTCTTCCGACGTCCCACCCGACCTTCGAAGAGAACAACCTGGCCGCAGCGGAGTTGAACCGGTGCTTCGCGACCCTGCCGGAGAATGAATTGACTTCCTGGTCGTAACGCGATGATGTCCGAGAGACGCATCGGCTGCTCGTCAAGCACCACATCCAAATCGACTTCGGTATTCCAAAGCTCCTCAGCGAGATGGGTTTCCCAGATCGCGTCTCGACCGAACTTCTCTCCCATAAACTGCTGTAACAGGAGTTCACGAACCGGCTCGAGGGTTGCATACGGCAGCACCAAGTCCATTCGACCTCCGCGGTCTTCCATATCCACATGCATGCGGGCAAGGACTGCCGCGTTAGACAAGCGGGAGATGGCGGCAAACCGAGGATTGACTTCCAGACGTTCAAACCGGAACGTGATCGCGCATAGCGGGTCGAAACTTGATGATAGATCAGCAAGTACCACCCGTATGAGGCGCTCCACTAAGGTTCGCTCGATGGTCGTGTACGGTCGGCCTTCGATACGCATTGCGGCGGTCCCCCGTCTGCCGCCCAATAGAACATCAACAATTGAATAGATCATTGCTGAGTCGATGACCATCAAGCCATAGTTCTCCCACTCCTCTGCCTTGAAGACAGCGAACATTGCGGGAAGCGGAACAGAGTCTAGATAATCCCCAAATCTTAACGAGACGACGTTATCTATAGACACCTCCACGTTATCATTGGTGAAATTTCGCAGACTTGTCGACATGATCCGAACAAGCCTATCGAATACGATCTCAAGCATCGGCAGCCGCTCGTAGGAGACGAGCCCCGAGCTGATAATGCGTTGCATCCCATTGGTGTCGACGTCGTCTGGGCTTCCATTATCAAAACCGAGAAGACTGTCAATCTCCGCCTGATTCAAGATGCGTGTTGCATCTGGACTTCCAGCGTCGTCCTCAGGACTTCCCAACTCGCTATCGACCGAAAGCGCCCATGCCGAGGCCAGCTCTTCATCCGTCGCGCCGTCCGATGCGCCGCTCATTGGACGAGGAGTTGCGTAAAGAAGAGGTCAACGACCTCTGAGGGAGCGATTTCAGCGTCGATGCGGGTCATTAGAGCTTCGCGTAGCCGATAAGTGCCTTCACCACCTCGCAGCTCTTCAGGTCGCGTGCTTCGCAGATAGGTCTGGAAGATGTCAAGGATTTGGGAGAGATTGGACTGTATTAGGACAGCATCGGCAGCACTGGCGACCTTTAGCTTGGCATGAAGCTTAATAAAGCTAGCCCGATGGTTACCGGTGTCGAGGTTAGATACGATGTCCGGTAAATCGACCAGAACCGGTTGCTCGGCCACCGCGGCCGAACGAGTCGAGTGGGCGCGGCCCGTCAGATGGGCGAGGATACCGCTGAACCATAGGCCTACGACCACCAGCAAGACGACTGCAAACGCGCTGATCATGATCACCGGCTTCTTGCCGCGACCTGTTGGGCTCTCAGTTAAGATCTCGCTGCTCATCCCATGCCCCCGTCCGGACCATCTTAGCCCGCTCGACAGACTAGGGGAGCTTGGTTAAGCAGCATTTAAGAACTCGACTGCAGAAGCGTCTACGATGACATGAACCGATGCGAGCAGCCAACCGGCTGGTCATAATCGCATAAAGCGGCTCATGAGGCTCCCAACCGGCTTCGCCGATTTTGATTAGTGACACCAGTTAACTATATCTTAGGAACTTTACCTCATAGTCTGCCCAGCAATAGGACGTCGAGATGGAAAACACGACCTACATCGCGCTATCGCGGCTCGACACCCAGCAACGTTCCATGGACGTGATCGCGAACAACATCGCGAATGCCAATACCGACGGCTATAAGGCGCAGCGCACGCTGTTCACCGACTACCTGTCCAGGCAACATGCCGTCGACGCACCGCGTGGTGCGGACGTACTCGCCTATACGCAGGACCGCGCGACCTATCTTGACCAGAAAGATGGCAGCCTCACGTCGACGGGTAATCCTCTGGATATGGCGATTAGCGGCGCTGGTTTTTTTTCGGTTTCAACTGCGGCCGGACCACGACTGACCCGGTCAGGGCGTTTTGGCCTCATGCCCGACGGGAAGATTGCCGATAGCTCTGGTAATATGCTGCTCGACACGAGCGGCAACCCGCTTCAGCTATCCCCGGCTGACACGCAGATACGGATCTCCGGTAATGGCACCATAAGTACTGAAAACGGGCCAGTTGGTCAGATTGCCGTGGTTACTGTAGACGACGTCAACAAGCTTGTTCCTGAGGGAGGCAAGCTGTATCGGGCTGACACCACCACAACTCCAGCAACACAATCGAAGGTCAGCCAGGGGGCGGTGGAGGGAAGTAATGTCCAGCCGATCGCTGAGCTCAGCCGCATGATCCAGAACCAGCGGGATTTCCAGTTCGTCTCTCAGTTCGTTGAAAGTGAGGCGCAGCGTCAGCAAAATGCGATCGATAAAATTAGCCAGATAGAGAGTTAGTGGGGGGAGAATATGCGCTCGCTTGATATTGCCGGCACCGGGATGCAGGCGCAACAGACAAATGTTGAGACGATATCTAATAATATCGCCAACATGACCACAACCGGGTTCAAGCGGCGGCGGGCCGAGTTTCAAGACTTGATCTACCAAGACCTCCGGCGGGTCGGATCGAATAGCTCAGACAGCGGGACGATCGTACCTTCAGGAGCGCAAGTTGGCCTTGGAGTCAAAACTGCGGCGATCTACCGGATCAGCGAGCAGGGAAACCTTCAGCAGACGAGCAACAGTCTCGACCTCGCGATTCAAGGAAACGGCTATCTACAGGTGACGCTCCCGTCCGGGGATACCGCCTATACGAGAGATGGTACCCTCGCTCTCGCGGCCGACGGTACGATCGTCACGGCAGATGGCTACTCGGTGGCCCCAGGCATCACCGTGCCGACCAACGCACAAAGCATTACGATCAACGCGTCGGGACAAGTACAGGTGACGCTGGCGGGCCAAACCGCTGCACAGACCGTCGGCCAGATCCAGCTCGCGACCTTTCCCAATGAGGCAGGGCTCGATGCCCAAGGAGACAACTTGCTGTTACAGACCGCAGCCTCCGGAAATCCGACGACCGGCAATCCGGGCGCATCGGGGTTTGGAAGCGTAATGCAAGGCTATATCGAAAGCTCAAACGTCAACGTGGTGACCGAGATAACTAACCTGATTACTGCGCAACGGGCCTACGAGATGAACAGCAAGGTCATTACTGCGTCGGATGATATGTTGCAGACGCTCACAAATCTCAAATGACGAAAACCTTTATCATCCTGACGATCCTTCTCCTAGTCGCGGCGCAATCGAGGGCGCCGGAGGCCATGGCGTCAGGTGTGACGCTTCGTTCCGTCATCATGGTGCGTGGCGACATGGTCCGCCTGTCGGATTTGTTCACCGGGCTGCAGCCGGGACAGGATTGCGATATCGGACCATCACCAGCGCCGGGCAAGCGGATCGTCATCCCGCCAGGTCAGCTGGCGGCCATAGCGTCGGAATTCGGCATCGACTGGCAACCCGATCTTGCCTATCAGTCTGCGACGCTGGAGCGTCTTGCAAGAACCGTAACCCGAGACGAGGTCCTTGCGGTGCTGCGGCCGGCCCTCATCGGCAACGGCGCGTCACCTGATAGCGACTTTTCGCTTGCATCGTTCGTCGCGCCGATGCTGCCGATCGACATGAAGTCGCCGCCGGAAATACAGGCACTTGATCTCGATAATCAGACCGGACGATTTTCCGCTGTCATGCTCTTCCCGGGATCGCAGTCCGATGGACTGACAATGCGGGTTGTCGGGAGGGCCGAGCAGCAGATCGGCGTGGTGGCCTTGACCCATACGCTGCCGCCAGGTGCACGGCTGGCAGCCGGCGATCTGCAAGTCGTAAGAATAAGACTGAATGGCCTGCGTGGAGTCCCACTGACGGCGATCGCTGATGCAGACGGTATGGTGCTGAAACGGTCAGCCGGGGACGGCACGCCACTGCTCCGCGACATGCTCATACGGCCCATGCTCATCGACCGAGGGCGACCGGTGGTCCTTCGGCTGCAGAGCGCCGGCTTACAACTGACGGCTGCCGGGACGGCTCTGGAAGCTGGCGCTAGCGGCGACCGTATCCATGTTGTCAACAGCCTCTCTCGCGCCATCCTCGTCGGGCAGATCACGGACAGCGCCGAGATCGAGATCGATCCCGGCACCGCGCCGGTGGTTGGGCAGGCGATCGGCGGCCAGAACGGTCTGCCAAAAGTTCCGGATGCCATTATGACCGGACGCTACGCGCAGGAGGCGCAATACAGATGAATGTCGGTCCTACCTGGTTCGCCGGTATTGTTATCCTCTGCCTTCTCTCCGGCTGCGGGTCCTTGTCCCGCCTATCCGACATCGGCCGGCCTCCGTCCCTCACGCCGATTACGGATCCCACACTGGCTCGGGATTACCGGCCTCTGACAATGCCGACACCGCCGTTGGAGCCAGCCCCCAGTGACCTGGCCAGTCTCTGGAGACCGGGAAGCCGGGCGTTTTTCAAGGATCAGCGAGCGGCTCAGGTCGGCGATCTT
This sequence comes from uncultured Acetobacteraceae bacterium, assembly GCA_937873205.1. Lineage (GTDB taxonomy): Bacteria > Pseudomonadota > Alphaproteobacteria > Acetobacterales > Acetobacteraceae > Lichenicola. The sequence continues at coordinate 34,733 of CALMVO010000026.1, read as the reverse complement.
GTCACCGTTCTGGTTGATATCACGGATGCGGCGGATGTGGAGGACGGCACGACGGCGACCCGAACTGGAGCCGAGTCGTTTGGTATACCTAATCTATTCGGTCTAAAGGGTAAGATCGCGCAGGCCGTGACGGGAGCCAACTCGCTTAACACCAACAGCTCCAACAGCAATGTATCTACGGGTACGATCAAGCGGAACGAAAGCGTCACGCTGCGATTGGCCGGAACGGTGACGCAGTTGCTGCCTAATGGAAACTTTGTCGTCAGCGCCCGGCAGGAGGTTCGCGTCAACAGTGAGCTGCGCGTGCTTGAGGTCAGCGGTATCGTCCGGCCACAGGACATCTCCAGCGATAACACGATCACCCATGACCGAATGGCCGAGGCTCGCATCTCCTATGGCGGAAAGGGACAATTGACCGATCTACAAACGCCACGCTACGGGCAACAGCTACTGGATGTTCTGCTTCCGTTCTAATTTTAACTCAATCGTCGCGATGAACCTTCTCCATCCGCTCGTGCCTCTCTTGAGCCTCGATCGAGAGCGTGGCGATCGGGCGTGCCTCGAGGCGCTTGAGGCCGATCGGCTCGCCAGTTTCCTCGCAGAACCCGTAGCTGCCATTCTCGATTCTCAGCAGGGCCTGACCGATCTTGGCAATCAGCTTGCGGGCGCGGTCGCGTGTGCGCAGTTCGAGGGCTCGGTCTGTCTCAACACTGGCACGGTCGGCGATGTCGGCCTCGTGGATACCTCCCTCTGAGAGGCTGGCAAGGGTGCCATCAGCTTCCTTCAGCAGCTCTGCGCGCCACTTCAGAAGCTTCAGACGGAAATACTCCACCTGCCTCGGGTTCATGAACTCCTCATCGTCGGCTGGACGGTAGTCGGGTGGCAGGGTAATCATGTGCGCCTTACCATGGGCGGCAACGAACGTCGCCGTGGAGGAATCGGCGGCTTATACCCAGACCTACCCGCTGCGCCAAGCGCCAAGTCTAGCTGTCACATCTTGGTCAAACGTTCGGGTGCCGGATGGTGTCCTTTGATGGTTGCGCCCGAGCCAATTCGATCCGAGCTCGAAGGCGGATCGAGTTGATCGTGCGGATCAAATTTGGATCGGCAGCGTTGGGGACCGTCTTGACAAGCGAGAGGAGCTGCTTCAGCGCGCCTTCGTGATCATCCGATAGCAGCGCACGCTGCAGGTCAGCGAGGGCTGCTAGAAGCTGCTGACCATGGTGCCGCGCTTCACGATCACCGACTTCTGACGTCATGCTCTCCTGTAGCGTCAGCATTAGCGAGGCGCTGAGCGGCGCGGTCTTACCGATCGGACCCGCCGCAGTCAGGCCGTCAGGAGCCGACGCCGGGTCATGGGCAGGGATGCTGAAGCCGCTCTCGTGCGTCACGGCGGCGCTGGTGGCGCCCGCGACCTTCGGAGCGACGGTCCGGCCGATCGCAGACATGCTCATAATCCTGTCGCCTCCTCGGGATGGAGCACCGAGCGCCCCCGCGCGCAGATTCATACATTCTTCGTGCTTTCGCCTCATAGTGTAGGGGCGAAAGCTTGACGAGCCTTAAAAGGATGTGATGCGCGCTCTCGGTCTCCTGATCCTCCTATTGGCGGCAATCGGACTGTGGCCGCGGCAGGCGGCATCCGAGTCCGTACGGATCAAGGACATCGCCGACGTTGAGGGTATCAGGAGCAACCAACTCATCGGCTACGGACTCGTCGTAGGTCTGAATGGTAGCGGCGATCGGTTGAACAACTCCCTGTTCACCCGGGAGTCTCTGATCAGCATGCTCGAGCGTCTGGGGGTAAACATCCGCGATCAGGAGAGCAAGCTGCAAACCCGGGACATCGCCGCTGTCATGGTGACGTCGGAGCTGGAACCGTTCTCGCATGACGGCAGTCGTATCGATGTAACGGTCTCAGCCACCGGAGACGCAACCGACCTTTCCGGAGGCACATTACTTGTCACGCCTCTCATGGCCGCAGATGGCGACGTATATGCCGTAGCGCAGGGCCAATTGGTCAGCAGCGCCTTTTCCGCCAAAGGCGCTGCATCTTCGGTCACCCGCAACATCCCGACGAGCGCGCATATCGCAAACGGTGCCGTGGTCGAGAAAGAGGTGCCGGTCGACCTAGGCGCCCGCCACGAACTTCACCTCTCGCTCCGGAACCCGGATCTCACCACCGCCGAGCGGATGGCGAACGTGATCAACTCCAGCGTCGGCAATATCGCGCGGGTGAGCGATCCCCGGACGGTGACATTGGCTCTCGACGGCGGAGACGTGATGGGTATGCTCGGACGAGTCGAGGATCTGATGGTGCAACCCGATACGCCGGCGGTCGTCGTCGTGGATGAAGCCAGCGGAACGATCGTGATGGGTGACAACGTCCGGATTAGCACCGTGGCGATCGCGCAGGGGAACCTTACCGTCCAGGTCACGGAGACGCCGGTCGCCTCGCAACCCGGTCCGTTCTCCGGTGGCAGCACCGCCGTGCTGCCGCGGACGTCTGTGAAGGTCGATACGGGAGCCGGAAAGCGACTTGGCATCCTGCCGGAGAGCCCAAGCCTTCGTGATCTTGTCGGAGGTCTGAATGCGCTCGGAGTCGGTCCGAGAGACATGATCAGCATCCTGCAGACGATCAAGGCAGCGGGTGCGCTGCAGGCCAATCTGGTGGTGCGATGAGCGTGTCCGACATCCAGGGCACTTCGGACAGGATATCGACGGCGCTGCCGGCACCCAGCGCATCCACCCCCGCCGCGCCAGACGCCAAGGTGCTGAAGTCCGCGCAGGATTTTGAGTCCATGGCGATTGGACAGATGTTGGAACCGATGTTTGCCACTGTAGATACCTCCAAGAGCATGTTCTCGGGCGGCGCTGGGGAAGAGAGCTTCAAGCCGATGCTGATAACCGAGATGGCCAAGGAAGTGGAGGCGCATGGCGGATTGGGCCTTGCCGACGCCATCTACCAGCAGATGCTGAAGATGCAGGAGGGTCATCGGTGAGCCCGGGCCTACGCTCCGCAGCCCTTCGTCTCTGCGATGTGCTTGAGGCCGAGAACCTGGCACTCACGGCGCTCGACTTCGCGCGGGTGGGACTTTTCCAGGACGAAAAGCGTACGGCGCTCGCAGCCCTTAACGACTACTCTGCGGAAGCGGCCAACCCGACGATCGACAAGGATCCGGCGCTCGGCGTCAGGTTGCGGGCGCTTGCGGAGAACAACAGGCGCTTACTCGAGCAGGCGATCCTGGTGCAGAACCGCGTTATGGCCGTGTTGGCAAGTGCCGCGAGAACCATACAGGTACCGGTCGGTTACGGCGCGAAAGGCCGCCTTGCCAATCACTATGGCAGCAGCGCCGTCGCACTCATCGTGCGAGCCTGAGCAGCAACGGGACCAATCCTTCTCCGTCTCGTCGGTCGCGAATAGAACCGTAGAGGAAGCGGATCGATAAGGTGCAAGGTTTGCTTTCAACATGATGAGGGAGGGGCAGAGTCAGTCGTTATCGTCGCCAGATGCCTTCGGCTCGGCCCCGGGATGTCCTTCCGCAGAAAGGCTGACCTCGACAGGCTTCCGGCTTCGGCGTTTCGCGGGACTTGCCTTCCGAAGAGTTTCAGCGGCAACACGACGTGTCGCTACACCCGGCGACCGACGCAACTTGATGGCCGCCCCGCCGCGTTTCGAGGTGCGCTTGGTCGCGACGAGTTTTCCCGGACGGACCTTTGGCGCAGCAGCCCGCGGCACCCTTATCTCCCGTGCGCTGCTAACGGATGGTTTGACCGCCGAAGTGCCGGCCTTGGAACCCGCCGATCTAGAGCGGCGGCTGGTTGACGTGCCGGCCTTGCCAAGCTTGACGCTCGGCTTGCTTGTCTTTCGAGTCGAGGCGCCCGCCGAACGCGGAGTCTTGCCAGCCGATGCCGACATGCGCGCCGTTGCGGTCCGCCCGCGCGCCGCAGGGGTCCGCTTGGCTGAGGTTCGCGCCGCAGTCGTCGGGACCGTCACCGTGCGCTTGGTGGTTGCGATGGGTTTGCCCCCCGTCGTCTTCTTCAGCGTCGTCCTGCTCGCGGAGGTTCGGGTGGTCGAATTTGACGCCGTCTTCGTCGGGGTTCCAGCCGTCCGCGTCGCCGACGCCCGCCCCGGTTTCGGCAACGCCGCTGGCAGGTTGGCCCGTGTCGCCTTGATTGATTTTGCTACCGTCTTCTTTGAAGCCGGCTTCTTCGCCACGATCGGACGCGAAATGGCCGTCCGGGTGTGCGTCGTACGGCCCGTGCCACCGCGAGCGCTCGTGCCTGCGGCGCGACGGCCGCCCGCTCGGACGGCCATGGCACACCAGCTTGGACCCTTGATATCGCCGCCCATATTGAGCCCTTCTTTCCAAAGACGAAGACAGAGACCGGCCAAATTTATAATGCCATTCTGCAAGCCTGCAGGCAGATAATCGTCCAACATCGGGTCCGGCGCCTCGCACGACTGGAGATCTTGGGCGAGAGCCCGAATTTCTTACCGCGCCATCACCCTGGATGCCGGGTGCCGCTCTGTATGGATGCCGCTGTGGGACAACGCGAATCGAGAACCTAAACTAGGCTGGTGGTCATGCTCTCCCTCAAACCATTGAAGACTGTCAATCAAAACCTTCACGTAGCTCTGACACATCTTCCAATCCGCCGCGGAGGACCGAGCACGATCACGTCCTGGGAGAGGCTGCCAAGCCCGTTTTGGTCTTCCACGACGCGCTCCGGCCTTCCCGCCGTGGAGAGGATAGCCCATCTTGTCGTCGATCCGGTGCGAACGGCCAGCAAGGACACCGGTGATGGTGAACGGTCCTTCGAATTCGTCGAGATGCTCGGTCGCGCTTCCTGCGATCCACATGACATGTCGGTCCAAATCACTCCCTCGGGCCGCCTGCCGCACTTGCGCTGCGCCGCTTGCGAGACGATCCCCGCAGGCGGCTCTTGCGGTCGGGATGAGCGCCGCGCGTTTCGGGACGGATCGCTTGAACACCATGCGCGTTGTGATGCTGCCGTCCGCGCCGGCGCCCGCGCCGGCGTGATGCGCGGTCGTGAATGTCGAGGCTATCGAACAGAACGATGACGAAGAACCACACGGCATTGCACGCTCCCGGGCGACCCCTCCGTGCCGTGCGGAGCCTTTCGGCGTGAGGCGTCGCATCGGCTCGATCCTGCTTGCGACCACGCTCGCAGCCTGCGCCGACAACCCGGTCGCGAGCGCCCCACAGCCGAAACCGGCACCGACACCGGTCGCGCAGTATCGCACCTCGCAGGGACCTGCAGCACCCGATGAGCACGTGCCCGATTTTGCGACACGCAACTTCGTGCCGTTCAACCGCCAGGATGCGATCGCGATCGCGCTTCGCGAATGGCGGCTGTTCGGCCAACCGGTCGATGATGACGATCCCGAACTACGGCCCGATCCGTCAGGCCCCGACGTGAAGCCGGAACGGCTACCCGGCCTCTGGGAACGTGTGGGCGAGTATTGGTGGATCGGTCAGGATCCCTACGAGGCCGAGGTCAACTGGACCGGCAAGCATGACACCGGTGGCGCGCCGTTCTCGTTCGACCATGATGGCCGCTTCGCCTGGTCGGCGGCCTTCATCTCGTACGTGATGCGCGTCGCCGGCGCTGGCGATCGGTTCCCTTACTCACCCAACCACTCGACCTACATCAACGCCGCGGCCTCCGGTTCGGCCAGCGGGCTGCGGGCGCAGAATCCAGCGACGTATGCGCCGCAGCCGGGCGACCTGATCTGCGCCGGGCGCGGCTCCGGCCGGTCGGTGCGGTTCGCCACCTTGCCAACGCGAAACGGGTTTCCGGCGCATTGCGGAATCGTGGTGGCGAAGGTCTCCGGCCAGATCAGCATCATCGGCGGCAACGTGGATGATGCCGTGACGCTCACCCACGTGCCGGTCGGGCTGACGGGGCTGATCGACGGTCCGGACGGTGCATCGCTTGATAGCCGCTATGCATGGTGCGCCGTGCTGCAGGTGCTCTACGATACGGACGAGGAGCCGGCGGACAACGAATGAGGGTCCGGCTAGCGCTGCCGCCACGGCAGCGCGTCGGCCTTCCAGCCGGCGATCTGGCCGCGATGACCCTCCGCATCTGGCGGTCCCTCGAAGCCGTCGGCGACGTTGAAGACGCGACCGTAGCCGGACTGTCCGGCCAGCTCGGCAGCGGCCAGGCTGCGGACGCCGCTCCGACACAGGAAGTAGATCGGATGCCGCTGGGCGAGGCCGGCGGCACCGAGCTGCGCGATGAAGTCGCGATTGGGCGCGCCGCTTGGGAACGACTGCCACGGCACCAGCAGCACCCGCTTACCGAGCGACTGCAGATCGGGCACGCCGACATAGGTCCATTCGGCATCGGTGCGGACGTCGACCAGCTGCGCATCCGGATCGTCCGTCAGCGCCTGAAAGGCCTGCCGTGGCGCCACGTCCTCGATCATCTGTCTTCCATCTCGGGGCTGTCGTGATGACGGCCACCGCTTCAGCGGTGACCATACGAATTATAACCCACGTCCTCGGCTCTGTCTGCGGTGACGGCAGCTCGCCGATCATGGGCGGACATCGCTTCGAACTGCCGTGCACTTCCTGCCGGGTGCCGGTCAGCCTGATCCAAGCGGAAGGCCAGGCTCGCGCGTCGCCAAATGGATCTTCGTGCCAAGCCCGCGGCGAGAGCATGCGCCTGAATTCTGAGGCTTTTACGGCGGCGTCATGCTGGTGGGCTTGGATGACGGTGCCGTCCGAGGTCAGGTCCGTGGAGACTTGATCTTCAACATGGACGATGCGATGGCAGACGTCCTTGCTGCTCCATCGGCTGAAGCGGCGGACGATGCTGGTCCGGGTCCGAGCATCTCGGGCACGTCTCGCCAGGGCGGCCTTGTCGTCCTCGACGACGTGAACCGACATCCCTGCCCATTCGTCGTCGTGCCGGACCAACGCGACCTAGTCTGGCGTGTCTCCACGGGGGGACGCGCTTCGACCCTGTCCGGTCCGTCCGCGCGGCGCGGGGAGCCAGGGCCACCGTGAGCGTCCGTCGGACACCGGCAGCGACGCGGTTTCACTGAACAGAAGCCAAACCGACAGCTCGCACAGCACCCCGGCCGCAGCCAGCACCAGGAAGCCGGCGGGCACCGACCGGTCGGCGACCAGGCCGGCCAGCGTGGTGCTGAGACTGGCACCGATGCCCATCGCGAGCCCCAGCAGCCCCATGCACAGGTTGAAGCGGCCGGTGCCGCGGCTGAGGTCCGAGGCGACCAGCGGCAGCAGCACGCCAAAGGCGGCCGAGCTCACCGCGTCCAGCAGCTGCACGCCGATCGTCATGAGAGGCGAGGTCGAGACCGCCAGCAGAAGCCCGCGCAGCGGCACTGCGGCGAACGCGACCAGCATGATCGGCCGCCGGCCGTACCGGCCGGCCCAGCGGCCGATCGAGGGCGACAGCATCGCGCCCAGGACCTGCGGCACCAGGATGCAGGCGGCGATCACAAGCTCGGCCAGGTTCCCCGCCTCCCGGGTCACCTGGCCAGCGGCCAGCGGCAGCATCCCGGCATTGGCGAGGTGGAAGAAGATCACGCAGGTGGCGAAGCCGAACAGCCGCCGGTCATGCAGCAGCATGCGGATGCCGCCGGCCGGACGGCTGGTCGTGGCAATGCCCGGCGTCGCCGGCCGGGCGGGCGCGGCCGGATGCTCGATCATGCGGAGCGCCAGCAAGCCAGGCAGTGCCAAGGCGGCACCGAGCAGGAAGGTGGCTCGGGACGAGACCCAGTAGCCGACGCCGCCCATCAGGCCCGCCGCCATCGCGTTGCCGATGGAGCCGAAGCTGGCGTTGCGGCCGAAGCGCTCGCCCAGGGCTATCTCGGCCGCCGCTTGAGCCGCGGCGGCGGCATCCCGGCTGCGCTCGCGCGGCTGCTTTGGTACCCCGTGGCGGGCGACCACGGACAGGGTGATGGCGGCGATCGCCGGGTTCAGCATGCAGCTGGCGAAGCCGTGCAGGATCTCGGCCGCAGTGACCGGCAGCCGCTGCGGCAGTGCCGCGAGAAGCAGGCAGGATAGCACGATGGCGACGATTGAGGCCCCCGCGGCCACGTGCTTGTTCCGCAGCAGGTCGACGAGGGCGCCGGCCGGCACCTGGCTCAGCATGGCGGTCACCGACCCCACGGTCAGCACGAGACCGATCTCGCCTTGGGTCCAGTGCTCGCCGGTCAGGTAGACGGCGATGAAGGGTCCGAACGCCGTCTGGAGGTTGGCGACGAAGAAGTTGAGCCAGTCCAGCCCGCGCTGGCTGCGCCGGCCGATCGGCGTCGCCAGCCCGGGTCCGGACCCGGTGCCGGGCGGGATCTCCGCAGGACCGGCCCGTGTCGACACCGTGTGCGACATCTCCACTTCAGCGCCGTCCAGATGGCGCGGGCGTCGCGTGCCGCGGCTGGACGGCGGGTGTCGCCGACGTCGCCGGATCCCGCGCCGCCGGCATCGGGACCATCGTCGCGGTTGGAGCCCCACCCTGCCCCGGTGGCTCGATAGGCGGCGCCGGGACCGCAGAGGCCGGAGCGGACACGGACGCCTTCGGGGCGGGCACGGCAGCCGATGCCGCGACCGGCTCCGACACGGCCTTCGGCCGGACGATGGCGGGCTGGCCACCCTCGCCGGTGACCACGGTGACCTCGCCGGCATCCTCGGCCGTCGGCGCGGACTTCACCTGGCCCTCGGTGAGCGCCACGCGCAGCGGCTCGTTGCCGGGTTTGGCGACGTCGAACAGTGCCCAGGCCACCGCGATCTTGCGGTTGCCGACGCCCATGAAGCCGCCGACATCGAGCGTCAGGGCGGCGGGATGGCCGTCATCGCCGATCAGCACGTCGATGACCCGGCCGACCTCGGTGTTCTCGCTGCCGTGCACGCTGCGATCGAGCAGGCCGTTCAGCTTCAGGTTGATCGTATGCAGCTGGGCCGATTCCTGCTGCGAGCCGGGCCTGTGCGGGGGGTGCAGCATGATGTCGCGGGCGATCGCGTCGGCCCGGTCTCCGCCGATCGCCGCCAACGTTCCCGGCGGCACGGCCTGCGGCACGACAGGTGGCGCGGTCGGGAACGTGGGGGCGGCCGGCGTCGGCGCATGGACGGGCGCCGTCGGGGACCCCGTCGGGGGGGCCATCGTTGGGGACGCCGGGACCGCATCCTTTGCGCCGGCCCCATCCGCGAGCAGGACGGTGGCCGAGAGGCAGAGGGCCGCCAGGCAACAGGAACGCCCGTGAGCCATCGTCTCTCCCCCGCGCCCGGCCGCCGCGCCGACGGACCACGGGACTGTGACACAGGCGCCGGCGATGCACGAACCTGCGCCGATCGACGCCGCTGTGAAACCAATTGCAACGCGAGCTGCACGGCCGGCGCGCGAGGGTTTAAGGGAGACGGTGATGGAACAGCTTCCCCACATCCTGATCGTCGACGATGACCGCGAGATCCGTGATCTCCTGGCTCGGTTCCTCGAGCGCAACCGCTTCCGGGTCACCGCGGTGCGGGACGGGCGCGAGGCGCGGCGGGCCTGGGCCAACGGGCACTACCAGCTCGTGGTGCTGGATCTCATGCTGCCAGGCGAGAGCGGGCTCGACCTCGCCCGCTGGATGCGGAGCCAAGGCAACCTGCCGATCGTGATGCTGACCGCGATGGGCGACGAGACCGACCGCATCATCGGGCTGGAGCTGGGCGCCGACGACTACCTGCCCAAGCCGTTCAACCCGCGCGAGCTGATGGCCCGCATGCGCGCGGTGATGCGGCGCACCGGGGAACGGGACGAGCGCAAGCCGGAGGCGGAGAGCCGCGTGCTGCGCTTCGCCGGCTGGACGCTGGAGCCGCTGCGCCGCCGCCTGCTGAACCCGGACGGCGCCGAGGTGCCGCTCACCGGCGGCGAGTACGAGCTGCTGGTGGCGCTGCTGGACCGCGCCAACCGGGTGCTGACCCGCGACATGCTGCTCGACCTGCTGCGCGGTCGGCAGGCCGGCCCGTTCGACCGCGCCATCGACGTTGCGATCTCGCGCCTGCGCCGCAAGCTCGAGGATGACGGCCGCAACGCCCAGGTGATCAAGACGGTGCGCGGCGGCGGTTACGTGCTGGCCGCGGACGTCGAACGGGTCTGACGCGCAGGGGATCTGCAGCGGCCATGCGTCGGTTCATGCCGCTGCCGCGCAGCCTGGCGGCGCGGACCGCGCTGCTGCTGGTCGCCGGTCTGGTCGTCGTGCAGACGGTCGGGCTCGCGATCCATGCGCTAGACCGGCTCGACTTCGCGCGGCTCACCATCGAGCGGGAGACCGGCGGCGAGGTGGTCGGCATCTACCGGCTGGTCGCCGACACCGATCCGTCGGCGCGCGACGCCATCCTGGCGCGGTCCCATCTCCCCTCCGGGTTCCGCACCAGCCTCGGCAGCGTCCCGCAGTTCGGCACGCTGACCCTGGCGCCGGTGCAGATCCAGCGGATGCTGCGACGGCGCCTGCAGACGATGCCAATGGCGGCTCGGCTGCGGCCGGCGCGCATCATCATCGCCAGCAACATTCCACGCCCGCCCGAGGACGAGCAGCGCCTCGATGCGCCGCCGGAGCTGGACGGGTCCGGCCCGTTCTGGCGGGACCGTCGGACGCCGGGCGGGGCGCCAAGTGGGTCACCCGACCCGTTCCGCCTCCCGCCACCGGGCGCCCCGGGCGGCGGCCTCAATGCCGGCAACGGCGGGCGCAGCTTCGCGATCGCGATGCAGCTTCCCGACGACGGGCGCTGGCTGACCGTGCGCTTCGTCATGCCCCGGCCCGACCCGTTCCTGTCGCCGACGCTGCCGGCCGCGTTCCTGGTGATGACCATCTTCGCCGGCCTGCTCAGCGTGTGGGCGGTCCGCCGCCTCACCGCACCGCTGCGCACGCTGGCGATCGCCGCCGAAAAGCTCGGCCGCGACGTGAACGCCGACCCGCTGCCGGAGAACGGCCCGACCGAGGTCGCCACGGCCGCGATCGCCTTCAACACGATGGCCAGCCGGATCCGGCGCTTCGTCACCGACCGCACGCTGCTGCTGACCGCGATCGGCCACGACCTCCGCACGCCGATCACGCGGCTGAAGCTGCGCTCGGAGTTCATCGAGGACGAGGAGCTGCAGGCCAAGTTCCTGGCCGACCTCGACGAGCTGGAGGCGATGGTGTCCGCGACGCTGGCATTCGGCCGCGACAGCGCCAACCGTGAGCCGATGGTTCGGCTCGACCTGAACGCGCTGCTGCGCACGATCCTGGACGACGCCGTGGACGGGCGACCGGAGCTCGCCGACCGCGTCGGCTTCGCCGTCGCGCCGCCGGCGGTGGTAATCCAGGCGCGGTCGCTGCCGCTGAAGCGGGCGCTCGCCAACCTGATCGGCAACGCGATCGCCTATGCCGGGGGCGTGCGGGTCACCTTGCTGCCGGCGGCATCGGGACATGTGGTGGTGCTGTTCGAGGATGACGGTCCAGGCATCCCGCCGGAGGAATTGGAGCGGGTGTTCGAGCCGTTCGTGCGCCTCGAGGCCAGCCGCAACCGCGAGACCGGCGGTACCGGGCTCGGCCTGTCGATCGCCCGCAACATCCTGCGCGGCCAGGGCGGCGACATCACTCTATCCAACCGCCCGCCGCACGGCCTGCGCGCCTGCGTCACCCTCGTCGCCTAGTCCTATGAAAGGATTGTCAAGGCTCCGCCTTGACCGGGTCCGGGGCAGCGCCCTGGCCTTTCTTCCCCCGAGCCGCTAACCCGGCATGCCATTCCGGGGACGATCCCTCCATGCTCCAGCGCCTGTACGCGCGCATCCTGGCGCTCGCCGCGACGCCTTCGGCACCATTCTGGCTGGTCGCGATCGCGGTGGCCGAGGGCAGCGTGTTCCCGGTGCCTCCCGACGTGCTGCTGATCCCGATGGTGCTGGCCCGGCCGCAGCGCGCCTGGTTTCTGGCCGGGTTGTGCACGGTGGCCAGCCTGTGCGGCGGTGCGATCGGCTGGCTACTGGGGGCCGAGCTGATCCAGCTGGCGATGCGGGTGATCCACCTCTATCACGGCGAGCGTGCGCTGGCGGTGTATCGAACCCGGTTCGCCGAATACGGGTTCAGCGTCATCCTGTTCAAGGGACTGACGCCGATCCCCTACAAGATCGTGGCGATCGCGGCCGGTGCCGCGCATTACAGCCTGGCGCTGTTCCTTCTGGCGAGCCTGATCACCCGCGGCGCCCGCTTCTTCCTGGTGGCGGCACTGCTCCGCCGCTACGGCGCCGTTGCGCAGGACTTCATCGAGCGGCGCCTTACGGCCCTGGCGCTGCTGGCGGCTGTGCTGATCGTCGGTGGCGTGGTGGTGGCACTCCGGGTGTAGTCAGCTTGGCTTGCTGGGCCGCTGCTCGCTCGAATGCACCATGCCCATGTGCACGGTAAGAGCGCGGACCACCTTCTCGATGTCGCTCGGCGGCAGCACGAAGCCGACCGGACCATAGGCCGGGTGCTGGAAGGCGATGATCGAGCCCTCCGTCAGCGCTTCCGGCTGCACCGCCCACTGCGTCTTGTATATCGGGGTGAACGGCGCGCCCTCCATCGGCGGCACCGCGCGCTTTTCCAGCATCGCCGCACGGGCCTGTCCCAGCGAGGCGATGAGCTGGCCGAGCTGGTCGAGCGTGAACTTCATCTCGCCCTCGATCCCGCTCTCCGGCAACAGCGTCAGGGTGGTTTCCTGGCGATCGTCGGAAACCGTGACCTGCAATCGGGCGGCACGCTTGCTCATCGGGTGCTCCAGCTCAAATTTTGCACATCCTACAGGACCGTCGCATCCGACGGTAAGGCGTTCGACAGCATCAGGCCGCTCCAAACCCACCAGTCCGGGCGCGCCAGCACCACGGCGGCGGCATCAGCCTGCTCCGGCCATGCGAACAGCCCGAAGCAGGTGGCGCCGGACCCGCTCATCCGCGCCAGCAGGCAGCCCGGCTGGGCCGCGATCGCCGCCAGCACGTCGGCGATGGGCGGGCAGAGCGCGATCGCCGCCGGCTGCAGATCGTTGTGCAGCCTGGTCAGGTCCGCCGCCATCGCCGCCGCGTCCGACCAGGCAGCGGGCAGCGTGGCCGGCTCGCGGAACCCGGGCGCTCGGGCGCCGAACACCACCGGCGTCGGGACCGCGAGGCCGCAATTCACCAGCACCAGCGCGCAGGGCGGCAGAGCCGGTGCCACGTCCAGCACCTCGCCGATGCCGCGCATGCGGGCGGGGCGCTGCGCCAGGCAGACAGGCACGTCGGCGCCGAGCGCCAGCGCCAGCGCCTGCATGCCCTCCCGATCGAGCGACCCGGCCGCCGCCCAGTGCCTGGCCAGCAGCCGCAGGGCGGCGGCGGCATCGGCCGAGCCGCCGCCGATGCCGGACGCGACCGGCAGGCTCTTGTCGAGCCGCAGCGCCACACCGGTCGCCACGCCGAGCGCCTGCTGAAGCCGCCGCGCCGCCCGTATGACGAGGTTTTCCCCGGTCGGCTCCCGGCCGAGCCCGGCGCCGAAACGGCCGCCCAGCGTCAATGCCAGGTTCAGGCCCGGCGCGGGCTCCGCGGTCAGCAGATCGTAGGCGCCGGCGAAGACCGCGAGGCTGTCGAGCAGGTGATATCCGTCGTTCCGGCGCCCAACGACATGCAGGTAGAGGTTAACCTTGGCATGCGCCCGTTCTGAACGAGTGGGTGTCAAGGGTTCCACCCTTGATGGGGTCAAGGGGTGTCGTCCAAGGCCCGCTCACGCGTGGCATCCCTTGCCTTCCCACCATCCTCCAGCCCCGCCCGCCGCAGCGCGTCGTGGATCTGCACCGCGTCGGCGGGTTCGGGTTTCAGCACCAGCGCCCACCGCCACTGGTCCTCGGCCTCGACCTTGCGGCCGGCGGCCCAATAGGCCGTGCCGAGGTGGAAATTCACGGTGGGGTCTTCCGGCATCTCCTCGGCCGCACGTTCCAGCGTCTGGACCGCCGCCGGCACCTGGTTCTGCCGCAGCATCACCCAGCCGAGGCTGTCGCGGATCGAGCCATCGTCCGGCTTGCCGTCGAGGGCGCGCTGGATCAGGGTCCGGGCCTTGCCGAGATCCAGGTGCCGCTCCACCAGGCTGTAGCCGAGATAGTTCAGCAGGAACGGTTCGTCCGGCGCCAGCGCCAGCGCGTGCTCAAGGTCCGCCTCCGCCCGCGGCCACTGGTTCTGGCGGTCGAGCGCCACGGCGCGCGAGAACAGCAGCTGCCAGTCGTTGCCGGCCAGCCCGTTGCCGAGGCGGCTGCGATCGGTGATGGCACGGTCGTAGGCGGTGACCGCCGGGACATACAGCTTGGCGTCCGACAGCACGTCGCCCAGCTCCTGTGCGGGTTCCGGGCGGTCGGGGAACTGCCGCACCAGCACCTCCAGCATGGTCCGGCTCTGGTCGCAATGCCCGCTCACCGCGAGCAGAGCGGCGGCCCGAAGCTGCACCAGCGGTGCCAGCGGATCGTCCGACGCTACCCCCGCCAACGCCGCCAGCGCCGCCTTGGGATGGTCCGGCGTCAGCTGCTCGGCCATCATCAGCCGTGCGGCGGTCAGGTCCGGCTGCATGTCGAGCGCGAACCGCAGCATGAAGCTCACCGCCTCCTTGGCCGAGGCGTCCTGGGACTGCAGCAGGGCGGCGATCGCCAGATAGGCGTGGGCCAACCCCTGCCGCGGGTTGGCGACCACCGGCCGGTCCAGGGAGGCGGACAGCGCTGGCGCGATCAGGCTCAGCGCCGGCACCTGCTGCACCAAGGTGCCGACCATGGCCCGCGCGTCCGCAGCCTGGCCGTGACGAGCGAGGAAGCTGCCCAGCACCTGGGTCACCGGCAGGCTGGAGCCCACGACCAGCGCCTGCGCGGTGCGGTAGAGGCTGGCGGCGGTGCCGGTGCGGCCGGCAAGCTCGGCGATCGTGCCGGCCTGCAGCACCGCGGTCCCGGCGAGCGGGCTGTTGCCGCCGACGGCAGCCAGGGTCTGCAGGGCAAGGTCGGTGCGGCCATCGCCCTGCTGCGCCCAGGACAGCAGCAGCGGGCGGATCAGGTCGTTGAGCGGCGTGTGCGGCAGGCTGGCGAAGCCCGCCGCGGCGCCGGCCCAGTCGCCATGGACCGCTCGGTCGTCGGCCAGCACGAGCTGCGACAGCAGGCCGAGCTGGGCGCGAGCCGCCAGCGCCGGCGCCTGCCGGTTGCCGGCCAGCGTCGAGAACAGGAAGGCCGGCTGCAGCAGGGCCGGGTTGTCCGGATCGTGCGCCAGCGCGTCGAGCAGCAGGTCGGCGGCGGCGGCGCTGTCGCCCAGATGGCCGGCGACGGTGCCGGCGAGATAGGCGCCCAGCGCCGGCGGCGACCGGGGCATCGTCGGCAGCGCCGGGACCGCGGCGGCCGGGCCGATCGGCAGCGCCAGCAGGGCGATGCCCAGGACGAGACCCTGGCAGGTGTTCGGGAAGACGCGGCGCTGCATAATGGCGACAGGCTAGCCTCTGGGACGTGCGGCGCCAACCGCGACGCCGGCCGGCCGGCGGGAGGATTCGAGTGGACGCGCTGGCCCTGTTGCGACTGCAGATCGAGTGGGGCGCGGACGAGGCGCTGGCGCCGAACCCGATCGACCGGCTGCAGCGTCGCGCTTCCGCCCCGGCCGAGCCGCGCCGGCCCATGCCGGCCGCAGCGCAGCCGGGCGTCCGCACTTCCCAGGGTGGCCAGGTCGCCGCCGCGCGCGCCGCCGCCGCTGCCGCCGCCGACTTGCCGGCGCTTCGCCGCGCCGTCGCCGACTTCGACGGCTGCAGCCTGCGCGAGACCGCGACCAGCCTGGTGTTCGTGGAGGGCAGCCCCGCCGCCGGGGTGGCGATCGTGGGCGACGTGCCGGACTCCGAGGAGGATCGCGCCGGCCATCCCTTCGCCGGCCGGCCCGGCCTGCTGCTCGACGCCATGCTGGCCAGCATCGAGCTCACCCGCGCCGACGTGCTGCTGATGCCGCTGATCCCATGGCGACCGCCCGGCGGCAGCCGGCCGAGCGAGTTCCACCTGTCGGTCTGCCTGCCGTTCCTGGAGCGGGCGCTGGTGCTGGCGCAGCCGCGGCACCTGCTGCTGATGGGGACGAACGCGGCCCGGCTGCTGGCCGGCCTCACCATGCGCGCCCGCGGCTGGCAGGTGCCGACGGTCGACGGCCTGCCGCCGGACACCCGCGCACTGGCGATGCGCCATCCGAGCTACCTGCTCAGCCACCTGCCGGCGCGGCGCGAGGCCTGGATCGACCTGCTGCGGCTGCGCCGGCGCCTCGCGATCGTTCCACCCGCCGACGTCAAAGGCGCGTGATCGACCGGGCTCGGACTCCAGGCCCCATGGGGCTTGCGATCAGAGCCCCGTCGCATGAAAGAGACGATCGGTTGCGCTTCCCGGCGGCGCGGCCTAGAGCCGCCCGGCCATGCGCGGGTTCCTCCAAAGACATCCCCCTCTGGCGGCGACGGCCTTCCTGGCCGGCGTCGCCTTCCTGGCCGGAGCAGCGGGCGCATCGCCGCGCACGCAGTCTCCGGTCCAGCCAACGGGGTCCGGACCGCCGGAGGAAACCGCGATGGCGGTGCCGCGGCTGGCGCTTGGCGGCGGCGGCCGCGATGATGCGGTGGCCCTGCCGCATCCGCTCGATGCCGGCGTCGCCGCCCGGTTGCGCCGGATTTTCGCCCTGCAGCGCGGCGGCGACATGCCTGCGGCGATCGCCGAGACCGGCCGGCTTGGAGACACCACCCTGCTCGGCGACATCCTCGCCGAGCGCTATCTTGCGGCCGACCTTCCTGGCCCAGCACGGCCGTCCGCCGCCCAGCTCCGCGGCTGGCTGCGCGACTTCTCCGATCTGCCCGACGCGCCGGCCATCTACCGTCTGCTGGCCGGCACGAGCCCGCGCGGCACCCACCTCCCCCTACCCCCCGACAGCCTGACGCTGGGCGGCGAGTCGCCGGCCGCGCCACTCCCCGAGGAGGCCGATCCGGCCGACCGCGCCTTCGTCCGCAACCCGCTGCTGGATCGCACGGTGCAGGAGCGGCTGGCGCCCGGCGGGGCCGGTGCCGGCTCGGCGCTGCACCTGGTGACGGCCACCCGCCACCTCGATCCGCTCTACGCCGCCCAGCTCCGCGCCGAGATCGCGCTCCGCCTGTTTACCGATGGTGATACCGGGCAGGCGCTCGCCATCGGACGCGCCGCTTTCTCCGGATCGCGCGGCCGCATCGGGCTGGCTGGTTACGTCGCCGGCCTGGCGGCCTGGCGCGGCGGTCGTCCGCGCGAGGCGCTGCCCCTGTTCGAGGCGGCGTCGCGAGCCGGCCTCACCCCGGCCAGCGTTCGTGCGGGCGCGGCTTTCTGGGCGGCGCGCGCACATGCTCAGGTCGGCGACGCCGCCGCCTACCGGCCCTGGCTCGAACGCGCCGCCGCGGCACCGCGCACGTTCTATGGGCTGCTGGCGACCCGGCTGCTGCGGCCGCGGTCGGGCTGGGACCAGCGCTCGGAACAGCCGCTTCACCTGGCCAGCCTGACCGGCCGGCCCGACGGCTTCGACGACGCAGCCGGCGATGAGGCCGGGCGTGCCACCCTGTCTGAGATCGACGTGGATGCGTTGGCCGCCACCGCGGCGGGGCGGCGCGTCTTCGCGCTGCTGCAGATCGGCGAGACCGGGCGCGCCGAGGCCAGCCTGCGCCGGCTCTGGCCACGGGTGCAGACCGACATCGCGCTGTGCCGATCGATCCGGCTGGTCGCGGACGCCGCAGGCCTCGCCACGCTGTCGGACCAGCTGGCCGGCATCCTGCAGAGCCGGGGCGGACTGCCGCGCGACGAGGCTCGCTTCCCGGTCCCGCGCCTCTCGCCGCGGCACGGCTTCACCGTCGACCCGGCGCTGGTCTATGCGCTGACGCGGCTGGAATCCAACTTCGATCCCGAGGCAGTCTCCGGTGCCGGCGCGCGCGGGCTGATGCAGCTGCTGCCGGCCACCGCCGGCTTCGTGCTGGGCCAGCCGGCGCGGTTTGCGGGAGATGCCGTGGCGCTGCACGATCCCGGGCTCAACCTGCAGCTGGGCCAGCTCTATCTCGCGGCGTTGGCCGGCCGGCCCGGTATCGACGGCGACCTCGTCCGGTTGCTGGCCGCCTACAATGCGGGTCCCACCGCCGTCGCAGGCTGGGGCGCAGGCGAGCACGACCCGCTGCTGTTCATCGAGAGCCTGCCCACCGACGAGACCCGCGACTATGTGCGGCGCGCCCTCACCTACCTCTGGATCTATGCCGACCGGCTGCACCTGCCGTCGCCGTCGCTGGACGCGCTGGCCGCCGGACGGTGGCCGCGCTTCGTCGACGAGGCCGGGCTCAGGGGCCGCCCGCTACACTGACTCCGGGCGACGCGCCCTCAGTTGTCGGCCAGCACCTGTCGGCTGGCACGCACCTTGTGCACGCGCCGACCGTCCATCTCCAGCACCTCGAACAGCCAGCCGGAGAACGCCACCTTGTCGCCCAGCGCCGGCACCCGGCGCAGCAGCGCCAGGATCAGCCCGCCCAGCGTGTGGTAGCTGCCCTCCGCCGGCAGGTCGACCAGGCTCAGCCGGTCCTTCACCTCGTCCGCCGGCGCGGCACCATCCAGCGTCAGCACGCCCTCCGTCAGCATCTGGCTCGGCAGCGCGGCCCCCGCCTTCGACGGCTCGCCGACGATCGCCTCGAACACGTCGGACGCCGTCACCACCCCCTCGAAGCTGCCGTACTCGTCCAGCACCAGCATCAGACCCAGGGGGTGCGTGCGCAGCTGCTCCAGAACGTCGAAGGCACTGATCGTGTCCGGCACCACCACCGGCGGCAGCATCACCGCATTGACCGTCAGCACGCCGCCGTCGATCAGCAGATCCAGCACGTCCTTGGCCCGGATCACGCCGATCGGGTTGTCCACGTCGCCGTCGCACACCACCACGCGGGTACGGCCGGTTGACTTCATGAACGCCCGCAGCGCCTGCGGATCGGCATGGCGCTCAAGCCAGACCAGCTCGTTGCGCGGCGTCATGATCGCGCGCACCGGCCGGTCGGCCAGCCGCAGCAGCCGCTCGATCATGTTGCGCTCCTCCACCTCCAGTATGCCGGTCTGCGCGCCCTCGGCGATCACCGCCCGCAGTTCCTCCTCGGTCACCGTCTGCGGCCCGGCCTTGGTGATGCCGATCAGTCGCAGCACCAGCGCCGACGAGCGCCCCAGTAGCCAGACTACCGGCCCCGCCGCCCGCGACAGGATAAGCAGCGGCAGCGACAGTCGGGCGGCGATCAGCTCGGGATGGCGCAGCGCCAGCTGCTTGGGCACCAGCTCGCCCAGCACGAGCATCAGCGCGGTGATCACGATCACGCAAAGCGTCAGCGCGAGCTCGTGCGCGAATGGCGCCAGCACCGGCACCCGAGCGAGCCAGGGTGCCAGCCGGGTGGCGATGCTGGCCCCCCCGAACGTGCCCTCCAGGATGCTGACCAGCGTGATGCCGACCTGCACCGTCGGCAGGAAGCTCTGCGGGTCGGCAGCCAGCGCCCGCGCGCGATCGGCACCGGGATGGCCGCGTCGCACCAGCACCTCGAGCCTGGGCCGCCGTGCCGAGATCAGCGCCAGCTCGCCGGTCGCGAAGACCCCGTTCAAGGCCACGAGGAAGAGGATCACGAGGACGGAGACGACCATCGACGGAGATTAGGGCATTCGCTGGCCGAGAATAAGGCCAGGGGCCTTGCCCCTGGACCCCACCAAAGGCGGTGCCTTTGGAAACCGTCTTTCTGGATCCGACGCGCCCGGACGGGCGGCCACGCGCGTCTATATGTAGTGCTCGGCGAGGGGGGCGAAGCCGTTGAACCGGGTCGAACAGTAGGTTGACACGTAGGCCCCGGTCGAAAGCAACTCGACCCGCTCGCCGGTGGCAAGATCGAGCGGCAGCCTGTAGCCGCTGCGCTCGTACAGGATGTCGGCACCATCGCAGGTGGGGCCGGCGATCGCCACCGGACCCACGGCGGCGCCATCGTGCGGCGTGCGGATGCGGTAGCGGATCGCCTCGCCCTCGGTCTCGGCCAGGCCGCCGAAGCGGCCGATGTCGAGATACACCCAACGCACACCATCGCGCCCGCCACCAGGCAGACCACGGCGGCTGACCAGCACCACCTCGGAGCTGACGACGCCGGCATCTCCGACGATGAACCGGCCTGGCTCGACCACCATTTCCGGCAGCGCGTTGCCGAAATGGCGGGTCATCGCCCGGCCGATGGCGGCTGCGAACTGGTCGATCTCAGGCACGTCGTCGCGGTACCGGGTCGGGAAGCCACCGCCCAGGTTCAGCATGCGGATGTCGAGCCCGGCAGCAGCCAGGTCGGTGAACAGCATGGCGGCGCGGCTGATCGCAGCCTCGTAGGCGGCGGTATCGGTCTGCTGGCTGCCGACATGGAACGACAGCCCGTACGGATCGAGCCCGAGCTCCCGTGCCCGCAGCATGAGCGCGCTCGCATGGTCAACCGTGGTGCCGAACTTGCGCGACAGCGGCCAGTCGGCACCGGCATTCTCCACCAGCAGCCTGCAATAAACGCGCGCACCGGGGGCGTGACGGGCCAGCTTCTCCAGCTCCTCGTCGCTGTCGAAGGCGAACATGCTAACGCCGGCCGCATGCGCGCTGGCGATCGCGGAGGCTTTCTTGATGGTGTTGCCAAACGAGATCGCCGACGGATCGGCACCCGCCTGCAGGCAGAGCGCCACCTCCTCCCAGCTGGCGGAGTCGAAGCAGGAGCCGAGCGACACCAGCCGCTGCAGTACCGGCAGCGCCGGATTCGCCTTCACCGCGTAGTAGATGCGAGCGAGCGGCAGTGCCGCTTCCAGCTCGCAATAGCGCAGCTCGACCTGATCGACATCGACTACCAGGCACGGCGTCGCCGGTGTGTAGTCGGCCAGAAACGAGGCGATCTTCGGGTTCATCGCGCGCATCCTCCTTGTATCATCCGCCTGTTGAGGCGACGGACGAGTTGCGAAACGGTCTAACGGACCAGCGACCAAGACTCGGTTCCACTCGCGCGTGCGCGAAGGAATCCCGATTGCCAGAACGCTTGACGTCGTTGCGTAACCTCGGAGGGCCAGTGGCACGTGCGTTGCTGCGTGGGGGAGGCATATGAGGCCACCCACCCCCGGGCGCAAGGGAAATTCTGGCCGGCGGGATCGCGGGCTAGCCCGTGGTGCGCGACTGCAACCGGATTCATTGCGGAGGCGTTGCCGGAGTTCCGATTGGAGGGCGCGGCTTGACCCGGAATGTCACCACCCTGCGCGGCGCGGCGCAGCCTGAGGCGAAGGACCGGCCGATCCCGGACGCTGGACAGCGCGAGGACGTGGCCCCGGCCGTCGCCATCGATACTCCTGCTGCCCGCAGGCTGGGTCGCGCCGCCCGGCAGCCGATCCACATCCCCTGGGCAGGCTGGAAGAAGGTGATCGGACGCACCCTCTCGGAGATGATCTCCGACCGGATCGGGCTGGCTGCCGCCGGCTGCGCCTTCTACGCCACGCTGGCGCTGTTCCCGGCGATCAGCACGCTGGTCTCGCTGTATGGCTTGGCGTTCGATCGCAACACCGTCGAGCCGCAGCTGCGCGTGCTGCGTGGCCTGTTGCCGCTGCCGGCCTTCCAGTTGATCTCGGAGCGGGTGCACACGCTGGTCACGCAGCCGCGCGGCACGCTCACGATCGGGCTCATCATCGGCACGCTGGTCACGCTGTGGTCGGCCTCGGCAGGCACCAAATCGATGATCGCCGCCCTCAACATCGCCTACGAGGAGAAGGAGAGCCGGTCCTTCGTCCGGTTCCAGGCCACCGCGCTCAGCATGACGCTGTTCGGCATCCTGGGCGCCGCCTTTGCCGTGGCGCTGCTCGTGTTCCTGCCGGCTGTGCTGGATTTCATTCCCCACCACTTCGGCTTCGAGGCGGTTGAGGCCGGTACCCAGAAGCTGATCCAGCTCGGCGGCCCGGTCGTCATGCTGGTGTTCGTCGGCGGCGCGTTCTCGCTGCTCTACCGGTTCGGGCCGTCGCGCCGCAGCGCCAACTGGCACTGGATCACGCCGGGCTCGCTGCTGGCGACGCTGCTCTGGCTCGTCGCCTCGTTCGCCTTCTCCTACTATGTTGGCCACGTCGCCAGTTACAGTGCCACCTATGGCCCGCTCGGCGCGGTCGTAGGCATCATGATGTGGTTCTTCGTGACCGCCTACGTGGTGCTTCTGGGCGCCGAGCTGAATGCCGAGCTTGAGCTGCAGACGGCGATGGACAGCACGGCGGGGTCAGCACGCCCGATGGGAAGCCGTGGCGCCTACGTCGCGGACCACGTCGCCGAGGACTGAAGGTAAGGCCAGGGCCCAGGGCCCAGGGCCCAGGGCCGGACCCGCCGGGGCCGAGGCCCGAGACCCCTTATTTGGTCTCAGAAGTAGCGATGGCCTGATCGCTCGTATCGCCGTCGGCGGCCTGAGCGACCTCGACCACGTCGGGGGTGGCCTGCTGCAGGGTGACGCTGGTGGTGCCGGAGCCGAGCATGCCGATCCGGGCCGCGGCGGCCCGCGACAGGTCGACGATGCGGCTGCCGAACGGCCCGCGATCGTTCACCGTCACCACCACCGAGCGGCCGGTGCGGTCGGACGTCACCAGCACCTTGGTGCCCAGCGGCAGTGTCGGGTGTGCGCACGTCAGCTGCATCGGGTTGAAGCGGGCGCCGCTCGCCGTGCGCCGACCGGACCGGTGCAGGTCATACCAGCTCGCCATGCCGCGCTCGGACCAAGCCAGCGCCGAACGGCCCACGTCGGCGACGCGATGCGCCCGCGATGCCAGCTGCGACTCCACCGCGCGCGCCCATGCCGTCATGGGATGGCTCGCGGGGACGGGCGGCGGCGCGGCGGTCGCCGAAGCGGCGGGCTGTGCCGAGAAGCGGGTTTCTGTGGCCTGATCCAGCGCGCCCTGTGCAGCCAGATTGCTGCGGACCGAGGCAGCCCACGCCGTCGAGGTCTCAGCCGAAGCGCCGGTGCCCCCGAAGCCGCACACGCCGCAGACAAGCATGGCCACCAGCATCATCCGATCGCGCAGAACCAGCCTCGGAGCCTGGCGCTCGGCCAGGAACCGCGACCGTCCGTCGATCAAGTGCCCGTTCGTCAGACCCACGATGGTTGCATCCCGTCCGTTCACGAAGAGTAGAGGCCGATCCTGCCAGCAAGATCAAGCGGCAAACTACCGACAAGTCATGAACAGACCGTTAATAGGCAGCTTCTTCTTGTGGTGCATCGAAGGATTGCCGCGATAGAACCCGTTCCGACCCAGGACAGAACCGGCAATATTGCTTGGCACCATATTCTATTGTGCAATGCAGCGAAGTGCCTGCCGCACCTGCTGGCCAGGCTGCCATGCCCTTGGAGGCGGGGATACGGCATGCTAACGCCCGCTGACGATGACGCTACCCCTGATCGCCGTGCTGAACGGCGCCAACCTCAACATGCTGGGCCTGCGCGAGCCGGCGATCTACGGCAGGGCGACCCTGGACGACGTCGAGCAGGTCTGCGTCCAGGCGGCGGAGCGGCTCGACATCGCGATCGACTTCCGCCAGACCAACGGCGAGGGCGAGCTGGTGTCCTGGGTGCAGGAATGTCGCGGCCGCGCGCGCGGCATCCTCCTCAACCCGGGTGGCTACACCCATACCTCGGTGGTGCTGCTCGACGCCCTGCTCGCGGTCGGGCTGCCGGTGATCGAGGTCCATCTCAGCAACATCCATCGACGCGAGGATTTCCGCCGTCACTCCTATGTCAGCCAGGCGGCTGCCGGGGTGATCTGCGGCCTCGGCGTGCGCGGCTATGCGCTCGGGCTCAACGCGCTCGCCGACATCATCATGGACGAGGACGAACGATGATCCGCCTGCCCGTGGATGCCGAGGCGATCCGCGCCCTCGCCGAGATCCTGAACGAGACCGGCCTCACCGAGATCGAGATCGCCGAGAAGGACAGCCGGATCCGCGTGGTGCGGGCCGCCCCGCAGGTCGTGCAGGCCTACGCGCCGCCGCCGATGGGTCTGGCCGGCGCGCCCGCCCTCGCTACGGAGCCGGCCGCGACCGCCGACTTCTCCAAGCATCCGGGCGCCGTCACCAGCCCGATGGTTGGCGTCGCCTACCTGTCGCCGGAGCCGAACGCGCCCGCCTTCGTGAGCGAGGGCCATGCGGTGACTGCCGGCCAGACCCTGATGCTGATTGAGGCGATGAAGACCTTCAACCAGATCAAGGCGCCGCGTGCGGGAACGCTCTCGCGTCTGCTGGTCACCTCCGGCTCGCCGGTCGAGTTCGGCGAAGTGCTGGCCGTCATCGAGTGACAGTCGGCCAAACGGATACAGGCTGATGTTCGACAAGATCCTGATCGCCAACCGCGGCGAGATTGCGCTGCGGGTGCTGCGTGCCTGCCGCGAGCAGGGCATCCGCACCGTGGCCGTGCACTCGACCGCCGACGCGGAGGCCATGCACGTGCGCCTGGCCGACGAGAGCGTCTGCATCGGCCCGCCGGCCTCGCGCGACAGCTACCTGAACATCCCGGCGATCCTGACCGCGGCCCATCTCTGCGGCGCGGACGCGATCCATCCGGGCTACGGCTTCCTGTCGGAGAACGCCGGCTTCGCCGAGGCGGTGGAGGCGCACGGGCTCACCTTCATCGGCCCCTCGCCCGACCACATCCGCATGATGGGCGACAAGATCACCGCCAAGGCGGCGATGGCCGGCCTCGGCGTGCCGCTGGTGCCGGGCTCCGACGGGGCGCTGCCCGACCTCGACACGGCGCGTTCGGTGGCGGGCCGGATCGGCTATCCGGTGCTGATCAAGGCGGCCGCCGGCGGCGGCGGGCGCGGGATGAAGGTGGCTCGGACCGCCGCCGACCTGGAGGAGGCCTGGCGCGTCGCCCGCACCGAGGCCAAGGCCGCGTTCGGCAACGACGAGGTCTACCTGGAGAAGTACCTGGACCGGCCGCGCCACATCGAGCTGCAGGTGCTGGCGGACACGCACGGCTCCGTGGTGCATTTCGGCGAGCGTGACTGCTCGCTGCAGCGCCGCCACCAGAAGCTGCTGGAGGAGGCCGGCTCCCCGGCGCTCTCGCCCGCGCAGCGGGACGCGATCGGCGAGACCGCCACCGCGGCGCTGAAGCGGCTCGGCTACCGCAATGCCGGCACGCTGGAGTTCCTCTACCAGGACGGCCAGTTCGCCTTCATCGAGATGAACACGCGACTGCAGGTCGAGCATCCGGTGACCGAGATGGTCTGCAACGTCGACCTGGTGCGCGAGCAGATCCGCATCGCCGCGGGCCAGCCGCTCGGCTACACGCAAGGACAGGTGCGCTTCGAGGGCCACGCCATCGAGTGCCGGATCAACGCCGAGGATCCCGACACCTTCATGCCGACGCCGGGCAAGGTCACGGTGTTCCATCCTCCGGGCGGGCTTGGCGTCCGCATCGACAGCGCGCTCTACGCTGGCTACGTGGTGCCGCCCTACTACGACAGCATGGTCGCCAAGCTGATCGTGCACGCGCCGACCCGCGCGCAGGCGATCGCGCGCATGCAGCGCGCGCTGGACGAGTTTGTGGTCGCCGGCATCAAGACGGTGATCCCGCTGCACCAGCGCATCCTGGCGGATCCGGAGTTTCGGTCAGGCGACTACACCATCCACTGGCTCGAGGACTTCGTCAGCAGGCCGCACTGAGCTACATAAATGCGCCTTGTGTCAGGTTGATGGATGGGCCTTACGCCGCTTCGACAAGTCGATCGCCACAGGTCCTAGCCTGTCTCCGTTGCCGACGTGATCGACGGGCATCCCTTCAGAACCTTATCTCCGGCAAGCTGTCCCATGATCTTCTCCGCAAAGGAGGCAGCCCCTTTGCTTCGATCGGAGACGAGCGGGGAAGGCCCGTACAGCCGCATGACAGCGGTCCAGATGTCGCGCCTCGTCGCGAGATCCTTCAACGTCAGGACATAGGTGCCGGAATGAACGGCACCGTCGATGCTCTCCCGGACGCTCTGACGGATCAACAGCAGCGTATCAGGTCGGAAAGAAGCCACCATGTTGCGCAGCGTATCATCCGGGTTAAGCTGCAGATGGTTCGGCGCAAAAACCTCCGACTGGACACCGCACCGTGCCATGACTTCATTCAACGCACCAGGAAATGCGCTCGCTGCCGCATCGGAGAAGCCGGAGTCGAGCGAACCGAAGACCAACAGTCGCTTCGGCGTTCCCCGATAACCATGATCAACAACCTCCTCGTCAACCTTTACCGTTGACGTGCAGGACATCAGGACCAGCCCGGCCAAAACGTTCAGATGCCTGCCGATCGTGCTTGATACGATCCTCGCCATCGCACATGTAGCAGGCTTGAGTCTCATTATATAAACTTACTTCATAGATTATCGATATGCTACAGCAACGATTTGATCATGACAACGTCGCCCGTCGATGCATCGACGGGCTGCTGATTTAGACGGGCATCATTCCGCCGCCTCGGCCGTGGATGCGTTCTCGATCGACGCTTCCTCGCGCCCGACGGTGCGCGGCGTCATGCGGTTCCAGGCGTCCAGCGCGGCGATCTTGTAGGCCTCGGCCAGCGTCGGGTAGTTGAAGGTGTTTTCCAGGAAGTAGTCGAGCGTGCCGTGCAGGTTCAGCACCGCCTGGCCGATGTGCACGAGCTCGGTGGCGCCCTCGCCGACGATGTGCACGCCGAGCAGCTTGGCCGTCTTGAGCGAGACGATCATCTTCAGCAGCCCGCCCTGTAGGCCCATGATATGGCCGCGCGAGGTCTCGCTGAAGCGCGCCAGGCCGACCTCGTAGGGGATGTGGCGGCGCCGCACCTCCTCCTCGCTCATGCCGACGGTGGAGATCTCCGGCACCGAGTAGATGCCGTAGGGGAAGAAGCGTGGCGCCGGCGGCAGGCTTTCGCCGAAGGCGTGGCAGGCGGCGATGCGGCCCTGCTCCATCGAGGTGGAGGCGAGACTCGGGAAGCCGATCACGTCGCCGGTGGCGTAGATGTGCGGCACGCTGGTCTGGAAGGTCTGCGGGTTCACCTTCAGGCGGCCGCGGGAATCCACCTCCAGCCCGCAGCGGGGGAGGTCGAGCGTGTCGGTGGCGCCGACCCGGCCCGCGGTATAGAGCACCATCTCGGCCCGCACCCTGCGGCCCCCGGCCAGCATCACCACCGGCTGGCCGTGCTCCATGACGATCTCCTCAACCGGGTCGCCCAGCCGGAACGTCACGCCGCGGTCGCGCAACTGGTGGATGAACTCGCCCAGCAACTCGCGGTCGATGAAATCGAGGAAGCTCTCGCGCGGCTCTATCAGCGTCACACGCACGTCGAGCGCGCTGAAGATGGTGGCGTATTCGACGCCGATAACGCCGGCGCCGATCACCGCCAGGCTGTTCGGCAGCTTCTGCAAGTCGATGATGCCGTCGCTGTCCACCACGGTGCGGCCGTCGAACGGGATGTTCTCTGGACGGTGCGGGTTGGTGCCGACCGCGATCACGATGCGTTCGCCGCGCAGCACCACCGTCTCGCCGGCCTCGATCGTGACTTCCAACAGGTGGCTGTCGAGGAAGCGGGCGGCGCCGTGCAGCATGTGCACGTGGTTGCGGACGAACTGGTGCTTCAGGCCCTCGACCTCGTGGTCAAGCGTCTTGGTGAGCCGGTTGGTGAGGTCGCCGGCGGCGATGTCCTGCTTCACGCGGTAGGCCAGCCCGTAGAAGCCGCGCTCGCGCCAGCCGGTGAGGTTCAGAACCGTCTCGCGCAGCGTCTTGGACGGGATCGTGCCGGTATGCACCGAGACGCCGCCGAGCCGGGCGTTGCGCTCGACCACCAGGACCGAGCGGCCGAGCTTGGCGGCCTGCACCGCCGCGCGTCGGCCGGACGGGCCGCTGCCGATCACGATCAGGTCGTAGTCCCGGATCACGGCGGGCTCCTGCGGGTGGCTGTCACGCTCGCCAATGAAGCACGAATTCCTTTACGACTCGTAGGTGACCAGCGCCGAGACCGGCACGTCCAGCCGCTCGCGGCCACGCAGCGAGAGGAGCTCGATCAGGACGGCCACCGCCGCGACCTCGGCGCCGACCTTGCGCAGCAGCGCCACCGAAGCCGCCAGCGTGCCGCCGGTCGCCAGCAGGTCGTCGACCACCACCACGCGTTGCCCAGGCCGGATCGCGTCCGCCTGTATTTGAAGGCTATCGCTGCCGTATTCGAGGTCGTAGCTGAGCGAGACGGTCTCGCCCGGCAGCTTGCCTGGCTTGCGCAGCATCAGGAAGCCGCAGCCGAGCTTGCTGGCCAGCGGAGCCGCCATCAGGAAGCCGCGCGATTCGACGCCCGCCAGCAGATCGGGCCGAGCCGGGGCCACCGCCCGAGCGAGACGGCCCACCGCCACCTGCCAGGCATCGGCGTTCCGGAGCAGGGTCGAGATGTCGTAGAACAGGATACCGGGCTTTGGAAAATCCGGGATGCCGCGGATGTGCTGCCTGAGGTCGATCGCCTCGCCGTCCAAAGGCATCGCCACCGCCTCTCCTGTGCGGCTTCGCTCTAGCCGGTCGGCCTATGGCCGGCAAGGCCAGGGCTCTGCCTTGGACCGCGCCCGAGGGCGTCACGCGCAGCGTGCTGACGCACGACGGCCCTTGGAACCCTTCTTGTAAGTGGTTTCCAAAAGGCGAGCCTTCGGCGGGGTCAGGGGTAGAGCCCCTGGCCTTCAGCGCCGCGCCCGCAGCAGACGCAGTCCCACAACTCCTGAAGCCACGAACAATGCCATGGCGATCAGGATCTGGGCGCCGTGGCCGATACGGGTGCCACCGCCGAGCAGGGTGAAGATCACCGTCTGCGGCAGGCTTCCGAGCAGGGTCGCGGCGGCGAACGGCAGCGTCCGCACGCCAAGTACGCCGGCGGCCAGGTTGAGGGCCAGGCTGCTGCCGACCGGCAGCAGGCGGACGGTCAGGATGGTGCCGAACGGCCGCGCCGAGACCAGCCGGTCGAGGCGCGCCAGCCAGCCGCCGGCGCGGGCCGCGAGCCGTCTCCGGGCCCAGTCGCGGCCGGCCAGCCGCGCCCAGAGAAAGCCGAGCAGGCAGCCGAACAGGGTGGCGAGGCTCGACAAGACGATGCCGGGCAGCAGTCCGTAGGCGATGCCGCCGGCGAAGCACACGGCCTGCCGCGGCATGCCTACGGTACAGATAAGAGTGCCGGCCAGCAGGAACAGCAGCCGGCCCTCCGTCCCGTGCCGCAGCACCTCGACCGCGGGCAGCAGCCCGCCCTCGGCGCCCGGCAGCCGCCGCAGCAGCAGGCCCGTCACCAGCAGCCCCAGCAGCAGCAGGGTCGGCCGGAGCAGCCGGCGCAGCGTGACGGGCGGGGCCGGCACGGCCTCCCGAAGGGGCGTCAGCACCGCGAGATCCGGACGGGCGGGCGGGAGGACGCGCATGCACTCGGCCGGTAGCATCGGCGGACCGCCGAGCACAAGCAGCCGGCCCCGGCACGGCCTGCGCGGAGCTGGTCGTTGAGGATCGCCTGGCCGCGGCGGGGCGCGTCCCTTGCAGGACCGCCCCCGGCCACCTTAAATCATCGTCATGCCCTCCGACGCGATCGTTTCCCCCGGCCGTCAGCCGCGCGCGTCCGCGTTGGTCGACAGCACGCCGGCCGCACTGGCCGTGGGATCGGACCGCATCCGCCGGCACGTGTCGTGGTGGCTGTTCGCGATCTGCTTCATGCTACTGGGCATGATCGCGCTCGGTGGCGCCACCCGGCTGACCGGGTCGGGGCTGTCGATCATGGAGTGGGCGCCGCTCTCGGGCATCGTACCGCCGCTCACCCACGCGCAGTGGGAGCACCTGTTCGCGCTCTACCAGCGGATCCCGCAATACCGGCTCGAGCACCAGGGCTTCGGGCTCGCCGGGTTCCAGCACATCTTCTGGCTGGAGTGGATCCACCGTTTCTGGGCTCGGATGATCGGCATCGTGCTGATCGTGCCGCTGGTCGTGTTCGCGGCGAGGCGAGCGATCGGGCCGCGCCTCATTGCCCGCCTGCTGCTGTTCTTCGTGCTGGGCGGTCTGCAGGGCGCGATCGGCTGGTTCATGGTGGCGTCGGGCTTCGACCCGAACAGCGTGGCGGTGGCGCCGTCCAAGCTGGTGTTGCACCTGTGCTTCGCCTTCGCGCTCTACGCGGCGATCCTGTGGACCGCCTTCTCGGTGCGCTGGCCGGTGCCGCTGGCGATCGCCCGCACGCCGGGTGCCGCATGGACGCGCCGGCTGGTAGCGTCGGCGGCCTGCGCGCTGGCTGTCACCGTGGTCGCCGGGGGCTTCACCGCGGGCACGCATGCCGGCTTCGTCTACAACACCTATCCGGACATGGGCGGGCACCTGATCCCGTCCGGCTATGCCAGCCTGCATCCGTTCTGGCGCAACTGGTTCCAGAATCTGGCCGCGGTGCAGTTCGACCATCGCGTGCTGGCGACGCTCACCGTGCTCACCGTCGGCGCCACGCTGCTGGTGGGACTGCGGAGCGGGCTGCCGAAGCCGGCGCACGACGCGCTGATGCTGCTCGGCTGGGGGGTGCTGGCGCAGTACGCGCTGGGCGTCACCACCCTGTTGCTGGTGGTGCCGGTGTGGGCCGGCACGCTGCACCAGACATTCGCCGCTATCCTGCTGAGCGTCACCCTGTTCGCCATGCACCGCCTGCGCGGCGCGCGGCCCTCCACGATCGGAACACCATGAGCGCGCTGGCCACCACCGACGAGCTGTTCTTCGACCGCCCCGGCGCCACGCTCGACCGTGCCGGCGCCGAGCGCATCCTGGGCGAAGCGCTCGCCGGCACCGATGACGGCGAGCTGTTCCTGGAGTACCGCGAGAGCGAGTTCATCAGCCTGGAGGAGGGCGTAATCCGCTCGGCCAGCTTCGATACCTCGTCCGGCTTCGGCCTACGCGCGGTGCTGGGCGAGGAGGCCGGCTACGCGCATTCGGACGAGATCAGCGAGAGCGCGCTGCTGCGGGCGGCCACGACCGTGGGCGGGGTTCGCCGCGGCCGCAGCGGCGTGGCTGCCGACCCGCCGCGGCTCACCAACGCCCACCTGTATGGCGACGCCAACCCGCTGCGCGAGGCCGAATTCGCCGTGCGCGCTGCGTTGCTGTCGGAGATCGACGCCTACGCCCGCGCCGCCGACAGCCGGGTGGTGCAGGTGATGGCTTCGCTCGCCGCCGAGTGGCAGGCGGTACAGATCCTGCGCGCCGGCGGCGGTCGGGTCGCCGACATCCGACCGCTGGTGCGGCTCAACGTGTCGGTGGTGGTGGAGCGGGACGGCCATCGCGAGAGCGGCAGCTACGGCGCTGGCGGCCGCCACGAGTTCTCCCGCGTGCTGGGCGAGGGCAGCTGGAAGCACGCGGCCGACGAGGCGCTGCGCCAGGCCCTGGTCAAGCTCGACAGCGTGCCGGCGCCGGCGGGCGAGATGGAGGTTGTGCTCGGCTCCGGCTGGCCCGGCATCCTGCTGCACGAGGCGGTCGGCCACGGGCTCGAGGGCGACTTCAACCGCAAGGGCACCTCGGCCTTCGCCGGGCTGATCGGGCAGCGGGTGGCGTCCCCGGGCGTCACCGTGGTCGATGACGGCACCCTGCCCGACCGCCGCGGCAGCCTCACCGTCGACGACGAGGGCACGCCCGCCGGCCGTACCGTGATGATCGAGGACGGCATCCTCACCGGCTATATCCAGGACCGCATGAACGCGCGGCTGATGAACGTGGCGCCGACCGGCAACGGCCGCCGGCAGTCCTACGCGCACATGCCGATGCCGCGCATGACCAACACCGTGATGCTGAACGGCGGCCACACGCCCGACGAGATGATCCGCTCGGTGAAGCGCGGACTGTATGCCGTCAATTTCGGCGGCGGCGCCGTCGACATCACGTCCGGCAAGTTCGTGTTCGCGGCCAGCGAGGCCTACCTGATCGAGGATGGCCGCGTCACCGCGCCGGTGCGCGGCGCCACGCTGATCGGCAACGGCCCGGACGCCATGACCAAAGTCAGCATGATCGGCAACGACCTCGCACTCGATCCCGGCATCGGCACCTGCGGCAAGAACGGCCAGGGCGTGCCGGTCGGCGTCGGTCAGCCGACGTTGAAGATGACGGGCCTCACCGTCGGCGGCACCGGCGCCTGAGCCGGCCGCCGATCCC
The DNA here is from genome assembly GCA_937873205.1 of uncultured Acetobacteraceae bacterium. Taxonomy (GTDB): domain Bacteria; phylum Pseudomonadota; class Alphaproteobacteria; order Acetobacterales; family Acetobacteraceae; genus Lichenicola. Next base: position 2,561 of record CALMVO010000026.1, on the reverse strand, counting down.
CGTGCTTCCCCAGGCGGCGGCGGTCGTGGCCCGAACCCGCGGCCCCGAGCGGACCCGTGCGCTTCTGCTGCAGGGCCGCATGCCGGTCTGGCTGATCGTGCTGCTGGGAGCGCTCAGCGCCGTTGGACCGCTCTCCACCGACATGTACCTGCCGGCGTTCCCGGAACTTGACGCGGCGCTGGGCACCGGCGGCTCCGGACAGATCACGCTGGCGGCCTGGTTCATCGGGCTGGCGATCGGCCAGTTCAGCCAGGGCCCGGCCTCCGACCGCTGGGGCCGTCGCGCGCCGCTGCTGGTCGGGCTCGCGATCTACCTGGCCGGCACGCTCGGCTGCATCCTCAGCCATGACGTCTGGAGCTTCAGCGCCTGCCGCATACTGGCGGCGATCGGCGGTTCGGCCGGCATGGTGATCCCGCGCGCCATCGTGCGCGACGTCGCCACCGGCGATGCCGCCGCGCGGCTGATGTCGCAGCTCACCCTGGTGCTGGGGGTGGTGCCGATGCTGGCTCCGATGCTGGGCGCGCTGGTGCTCACCATGGTCGGCTGGCGCTGGATCTTCGTCATCGCCATCCTCTATGGCGTCATCTGCATGGCGGCGGTCCAGTTCGCCCTGCCGGACACGCTGCCACCGCACTACCGGCTGCGGCTCGGCCCGCTCCAAGTGCTCGGCCGCTATGCCGAAATCCTGGGCGAGCGGGCATTCCTGGTCAACAGCTGCATCTGCGGCTGCGCCAGCTTCGTCGTGTTCGCCTACCTGTCGGGCACGCCGGTGATCTTCGAGCGGATCCTGCACTTCAGTCCGCTCGGCTTCGGCATGATGTTCGGCATCAATGCCGCCTTCTACATCCTGGCGACGCAGCTGAACGCCCGGGTGGTGATGCGGATGGGGGTGGGCCGCATGCTGGCGCTGGGCATGGCCTCGCTCACCGGGGCGGCGCTGCTGCTGATCTTCGTCGTGCTGACCGGGCTTGCCAGCGTCCACTACAGCCTGCTGTTCACGGCCCTGCCGATCGCCTGGGTGATGGGCTCGATCGGTTTCCTCTCCCCCAACGCCACCGTGCTGGCGCTGGGTGCGCACGCCCGCCACGCCGGCAGCGCCTCGGCGATGCTGGGGACGCTGCAGTTCTCGTTCGGTGCGGTGAGCGGCCTGCTGCTGGGGATTTTCGCCACGGTCAGCATGGTCCCGACCGCGCTGCTGATCCTGGCCGGGGCCGCCGGTGCCAACGTCGCCTACCAGGCCAGACGGCGCAGGCCATCCCTTGTCGGGCCTTGAGACCCGGGCGTCGGGAGCGGCCGACGCCCACGTCTCGCTGCTGCGCCATCCGGGGCTGGCGGGTTTCCTGCTCAGCCGGTCGCTGTCGTCGCTCGGCTACCAGATCCAGGCGGTGGCGATCGGCTGGAACGCCTACCAGCTCACGCACTCGCCGCTGACGCTGGGTCTGATCGGCCTGTCGCAGTTTCTTCCGATGCTGGCGCTGCTGTTCGTGGGCGGCCAGGTCGCCGATCGGTTCGACCGCCGCCGCGTCGTCATGGCCTGTCAGGCGGTCGAGGCGGTGTGCGGGCTGGGGCTGGCGTTGGGTACAGCCTGGCACGCGCTGGCGCCCGGCATGATCTACGGCGCGGTGGCGCTGTTCGGCGCCGCCAAGGCGTTCGAGGGGCCGAGCCTGCAGGCGCTTCTGCCGAGCCTGGTGCCGCCGGCGCTGTTCAGCCGCGCCGCGGCACTCAGCGCGTCGCTGTTCCAGACCGTCACCATCGTCGGCCCGGCGGCGGGCGGCCTGCTCTACATGGCCGGCCCGAGCATCGCCTACCTGGTCTGCACCGCGATGTTCCTGCTGGCGGCGCTGGCCATCCTGGTCATCCGGCTGGAGCAGCCGCCGCGGCCGCGCGGACCGGTCACGCTCCGCGCGGTGTTCGGCGGGCTGGCCTTCATCCGCTCGCGGCCGCGGGTCCTGGGCGCCATCTCGCTCGACCTGTTCGCGGTGCTGTTCGGCGGCGCCACCGCGCTGCTGCCGGTCTATGCGCTCGACATCCTGCACGGCAGCCCGCTGGCGCTGGGGCTGCTGCGGGCCTCGCCGGCAGTCGGCGCGCTGGCGATCTCGCTGCTGCTGGCGCGCCGGCCGGTTCGTGGCCGCGCCGGACCGCTGATGTTCGGTGCGGTGGCGGTGTTCGGGATCGCCACCATCGTATTCGGGCTGTCGCGCTCGCTGTGGCTGTCGATCGCGGCGATGGTTGTGCTGGGGGCGGCGGACGTGGTCAGCGTGGTGATCCGCTCGACGCTGGTGCAGCTCGGCACGCCCGAGGAAATGCGCGGCCGGGTGTCGGCGGTGAACCTGCTGTTCATCACCACTTCGAACCAGCTCGGCGAGTTCGAGAGCGGCAGCCTGGCCGCCCTGGTCGGCACCACGCCCGCCGTGGTGCTGGGCGGCGTCGGCACGCTGGTCGTGGCAGCGGTCTGGATGCGGCTGTTCCCGTCGCTGCGCCGGCTCGACCGGCTGGAGGGCGCAGGCAGCTAGAGCATCATCCGATCGAACGGACTCGTTCGATCGGATAAAGATGCTCGT
>CALMVO010000025.1 GCA_937873205.1 uncultured Acetobacteraceae bacterium | reverse complement strand
GACCGCCATGCGCTGGGGCCTGCCGGGGCCGGCGGCCACCGGCGGCGCGCCGGTGGCCGGCCGGCTGGCGCAGGGGTTCGGCCAGCCGGGCGACGCCGGCGCCTCGACCGGCCTCACCTATGCCAGCGACCCGCTCGCCACCGTCACCGCACCCTGCACCGGCCGCGTCGATTTCGCCGGCCCGTTCCGCTCCTATGGCCGCATGCTCATCCTCGATTGCGGCCATGACTACCGGTTCGTCCTGGCCGGGCTGGACCGGCTGGACGTGGCGGTGGGCCAGGCCCTGGCGCGGGGCGCCCCGGTCGGCCGAATGGCCGCGGACCGGCCCAGCCTCTACGTGCAGTTGCGTCACGCCGACGCGACGATCGATCCCGCCCGGTTCTTGCGGGACGGACGTTAGTGTAATCTGATTGGGAGGTGGGCGTATGGTCGCGGCGGGCATGGTCCGCTCGGCCCCCTGGAGACGACACGGTATGAGTTTGCGAAACGGGCTGCTGGTCGGCACCGCCTTCCTGGTCGGTGCCGTCGCCGGTCCAGATATCGGCCGTCTCGTGCGTCGCGATGCCGGTTTCGGCACCGCCCTGGCGCAGGAGGTGGCGACCAGCGAGGCGGCATCGCCGGCCGGCGATCACGCCGAGACCTACCGGCTGCTGACCCTGTTCGGCGACGTATTCGAGCGCGTACGGGCCGAATACGTCGAGCCGGTCACCGACCGCGACCTGATCAACAACGCGCTGAACGGCATGCTGACCGGTCTCGACCCGCACAGCTCCTACATGACCGCCAAGCAGTTCGCCGACATGGAGGTCACCACCAAGGGCCAGTTCGGCGGGCTGGGTCTCGAGGTCACCTCGGATGCCGGGCTGATCAAGGTGATCACGCCGATGGACGGCACGCCCGCGTCCCACGCGGGGTTCAGGACCGGCGACCTCATCATCTCGATCAACGGCAAGAGCCTGGACAACGCCGACCTGAACGACGCCGTCGACCAGATGCGCGGCGATCCCGGTACCAAGATCACTCTCACGATCAAGCGCCAGGGGCGTGACAAGCCCTTCGACGTGACCATGACCCGCGAGATCATCCACATCCAGGTGATCAAGCCGGCTCTCTATGGCCGGGTCGCCTACATCCGCGTGGCCTCGTTCGACGAGGACACCGAGAGCGGCATGCACGACGCGTTCGAAAAGTTGAAGCGCCAGGCCGGCGGCAAGCTCGACGGCATGATCCTCGATCTGCGCAACGATCCCGGCGGCCTGCTCGACCAGGCGGTGGCGGTGTGCGACGACTTCATCACGTCGGGCGAGGTGGTCTCCACCCGCGCCCGCCATTCCGACGACAGCCAGCGCATGAACGCGCACGGCACCGACATCACCGGCGGCCTGCCGCTGGTGGTGCTGATCAACGCGGGATCGGCCTCGGCCAGCGAGATCGTCGCCGGCGCGCTGCAGGACCACCGCCGGTCGGTGACGATGGGCGTGCGCTCGTTCGGCAAGGGCTCGGTGCAGACGCTGATCCCGCTCGCCGGCGACAATGGCGCCATCCGGCTCACCACGGCCCGCTACTACACGCCGTCCGGCCGCTCGATCCAGGGCCTCGGCATCACCCCGGACATCAAGGTGCACGAGAGCCGCGAGGACGACAGCAAGTTCCTGCTGCGCGAGGGGGACCTCAACCACATCATCAAGAACGAGGGCGGTACCCAGGCCACCGCGCCGGTGCGCAACGACCTGCCCGCGATCGCCAAGACGATCCCGGATAGCCCGCCGCTCAACTGGCCGGCCTTCGACCCGGACAAGCCCGCCACCGACTTCCAGCTGCAGGAAGGGCTGAAGGTCGTGAACGCGATGGCCGGCCAGACGGTGGTCCCGGTCACGGCGGCCACGGCCGAGCAGACCCACCCAGCCTCGCCCTGACCGCCCCGGGCCGCCCCCGGCCGCCGGTGAGGCCCCGATGACGGCGGGCGATAGGTGATGCGACCGGCTGCCCGCGCCCTCGCCGGCCTCTGGCTGCTGCTGCTGCTGCTTGCCGGCGGCGGCGCCGCGGTGCTGCAGCTGCTCGGGCCGCCGCGGCCCGTCCACGTCGCGGCGCCGGTACACCTGCCGGCGCCGGCGCATCCCGCTGTCCGGGCCGCCGCGCCGCCCACCACGCCACCGGGCACCCCGCCCGGCATGCCGTCCGCCGTGCCCCCGGCGCCGGCCGGTGTCGAAGAGGCGAGCCTGGTGGCGCCGCCGGATCCTGCCCTGTCCGAGCCGGCATCCGATTTCCTGAGTCGGCTGCTGCCACGTATCGGCCCCGGCGGGCTAACCCCGGCCCGGGCCTATGCCAGCCATGCCGGTCTGCCGGCGCACGGACCGCAGGTGGCGGTGATGTTGGAAGATATCGGACTGGCCGAGGAGACCACCGACGAAGCGATCGAGCAGCTGCCGGCGGCGATTTCGCTCGGGGTGTCGCCCTACGCGCCCGCCTTCGATCTGCCCGGCATGGCCGACTTCCTGCAGGCGGCCCGGCGCGCCGGACATGAGACCTGGCTGTCGCTGCCGATGGAGCCGGCCGGCAGCCCGCTCGACGACGAGGGCGCGCAGTCGCTCAGCACCTCCAACGACCTCGAGGTAGACCGGCGCGCGCTGGAGTGGTCGCTGTCGCGCTGCCAGGGCTATGTCGGCGTCACCAACGCGCTGAGCGGCCTGCGCGGCGAGCGCTTCGCCGGCTCCAGCGCGTTCGCCATGGTGACCGCGGCGCTGGCGCAGCGCGGCCTGCTCTACCTCGATGCCGGCGGCCTGTCGGGGGTACCGGCCGACCCTCCCGGCCGATCCGGCCCGGGCGTGCGCCACGCCGACCTCACGCTCGACGAGCAACCCGATGCCGCCGACATCGAAGCGCGGCTGTCGCGCCTGGAGCAGCTGGCGCGCGACCACGGCAGCGCGCTCGGCGTCGCCGGCCCACTGCGCCCGGTGGTGATCGAGCGCCTGCGGGCCTGGAGCCGGCACCTCGCCGCACGCGGCATCACCCTGGTGCCGGTGAGCGCGCTGCCGCCGCCGGCCGCACCCGTGACCGCGCCCCTGGCGGCCCCGCCTGCCGTGCCGCCCGTCCCGGCGGCGATCGCAGTGCCCGTCACGCCGCCCGCAGCAACGCCAACGCCGGCACCCGCCGCGCCGGCCGTCCCCGCCCCCGTTTCTGCTCCGCCGCCGTTCCCGCGAGGTCCGCCATGAGCGACGACGCCTATGCCCAGCTTCCGTATCGCCCCAACGTCGGCGCCGCCCTGTTCGACCGCGGCGGCCGAGTGCTGGTCTGCCGGCGCGCCGACCTGCCCAACGCCGAGGGGGCGGCCGGTGTCTGGCAGCTGCCGCAGGGCGGCATCGACGATGGCGAGGATCCCGCCCGCGCCGTCCTGCGCGAGCTGCGGGAGGAGGTCGGCACCGACAACGCCGAGATCCTGGGCCATCATCCCGAATGGCTGAGCTACGACCTGCCGCCTCACCTGCTCGGCCGAGCCCTGGGCGGCCGCTACCGGGGGCAGCGGCAGCTCTGGTTCGCGCTGCGCTACCTGGGCGGCGACGATGAGATCCGGCTCGACCTCGACCCGCACCCGGAGTTCGACGCATGGCGGTGGCTGCCGCTGGACGCGTTGCCGACGCTCGAGGTCGGCTTCAAGCGCTCGACCTACGCCGTCCTGGCCACCGCGTTCGCACCCTACGCCGCCGCCGCGGCGGGGATCGCGGCCGCATGCTGAAGCTGGCCTGGTCGCTCGCGAAGGAGACCGTCGCCGGCTACATCGAGGACGACGCGCTGTCCCGCGGTGCCGCCATCGCCTACTACACGGTGTTCGCGATCGCGCCGGTGCTGGTGATCGTGATCAGCATCGCCGGCCTGGTCTACGGCCAGGAGGCGGCGCGCGGCGCCATCGTCGGCCAGCTGCAGGACATGATGGGGCACGATGCCGCGGAGGCGATCCAGACCATGATCGCGTCGGCCAACAACAAGCGCAGCGGCACGCTGGGGGCGATCCTCGGCTTCGGCGCCCTGCTGCTCACCGCGTCGGGCGTGTTCGGCGAGATGCAGACCGGCCTCAACCGGATCTGGAAGGCCGAGCCGAAGACTTCCACGGTCAGCCGCCTGGTCAGGGCACGCGCCGCCAGTCTCGGGCTTGTCGCAGCGCTGGGCTTCCTGCTGATGGTCTCGCTCGCGGTGAGTGCGGCGATCACCGCCTTCAGCCACATGCTGCAGCACGTGCTGCCGAACATCGACCTGCTGCTGCGCGCCGTGAACTTCCTGATCTCGCTGCTGCTGATCTCGACGCTGTTCGCCACGATCTACAAGATTCTGCCGGACGCGCCCACCACCTGGAAGGACGTGGGCGTCGGCGCCGTCGTCACAGCCTTCCTGTTCACGGTCGGCAAGACGGTGATCGGCCTCTATATCGGCAGCAGCCAGGTAGCCTCATCCTACGGCGCAGCGGGCGCCCTCGTGATCGTGCTGCTGTGGGTGTACTACTCGGCGCAGATCTTCCTGCTCGGTGCGGAGTTCACTCGAGCCTGGGCCGCCCACCACGGCAGCGCCGCCGCGGCAGGCACCTGAGCCGAGCAGGCGGCGGATCGGCTCCGGACGGCACCCGGCGTCTTAAAGAGAGCCCGACTGGAAGGCTTCCGGCGCGAGCAGCGGCTCGCAGACCTCACACTCATGATCCGCGCCGAAGCCGGAGTTCGCGTAGATGTCGGCGGGACGAGCTCCTGGATCAGGTTGGTCTCCGTCTTGAAACGGGACCAATGCGTGACGCCGGGACCATTCGGAGTCCCTGATTTCGCGAAATTGGTCCAGGCTGCCAGCATCTGGACGAAAAGCTGCTGCTCCGCCGCAGTCATCGTGGCTCCGGCTGGAATGCCGATCTCGATCTGGTTGGCAAAAAGGAACGGCAGTTCGGTGCCATGCGTGGCCGCGAGCGCGCTGCCGCGATCTACAGCCTGATCGGCACCGCTAAGCTGAATGGCCTCGACCCAGAGGCCTACCTACGCCACGTCATCGGTTGCATCGCAGACCATCCTGTGAACCGCGTCGACGAACTGCTGCCATGGCAGGCCTGTCCTATGCCAGGACCGATCGAACTGAGACTGCGGACGCGGCTCATCATGGCAGCGTTGAGCCGGCATTGACGTGGCAGATCAGTACACCGTCATCCGGCAGAAATTATCTCGGGACAATTCATCTTGGGACAGCGTAAGAAAACCAAGCTAGATGGAACAAGTCATGCCAAAGTTTCGCGCGAAACGATACGGCAAGGCTATGAAAGACATCAAGCAAGTTCCCTCGTCTTCTGCTGATGCACTACGCGTTACGATGAGACTAGAAGGGCTGCCGCCAAGCGATTTCGGCGATCTTCTATGGATCATGGCGCAGGAGTCCGTTGGGGTTCCAGGTGCGCATAACGGTGGATCATCAGCTTCCGGCCTGTTCCAGCTTTTAGACGCACAAAGACAGGCGTTTTATCCCCATGGCGACGCCTCCGTTGGCAAACCTATTGAAGAGGCTCAAGGCGGCATAAGTTATATCATGGATCGATATGGCTCGGTCGCAGCGGCTCGACGTTTCTGGGACATGCACCATTGGTACTAAGTCGTGCGCTGCAACTAGTCATATTTCTGATTGCCGCTAATGCAGCACGTGCCGCGCCGGTTGATCGTGACTTCTCATGCTACCCCGCCAAAGGTGTTGCGCAGCATGCGGTCACCGCTATCCGTGGAAGTGACCCTTTAACTCATCTCCACAACGACGACTTACTTTGGGCTGTCAGCACGAATAGAATGAACGTTGCAGGACACTTCAGTTTAGCCGAAATCAGTTGTGGAGCAGGGTGCATTCGTCTGGCATCCATAGTTACCTGGACTGGCTACGTCAGATGGATGCCAAAAACAGTCAGCAACTGGATTAACGGGCTTGCTCAGCCTGTTGATTACAGAGGCGATAGTCGCCTCATCGTCATTGTTGGACAGTTAGACGAGCAAGGCGACCTAGGACCCTGCTATTTCCTTGTTGACAATCAAGGCTTCCATACGGTTGGCGCAGATCGCGTTTGCGCCAACCAGGCGGATCGTAAATAGGCGTCTCTGGCCGGACGCTTACCGCTGTGCCTGCGGCGGTTGGCGCATAGACGTTGAGATAGAGACAATCCTCGGTCAGGCTCGCGGCACCGAGAGGCCCGGCGGGCGGGCACCTCGGTGGCAGCGTATCGGCCTGGAGCACGCCCGACCAGGAAGCGGGTTGTGGCTGCCCTCTACCGGAGCGGGCCTGTAGGTGGGGCCGCGTAGGGGATGCGAAGATACTCGTCGGCGCTCGATGTCGAGAGACCTCGGACCACACCACACGTGGTCTCGACGGTCAGACCGGCGGCCTGGCTTGTTGCCGTTTTTATACTGAGACCTTTTCATGACAGGTTCTCAGATTTCAGGTCCGGCATCGGCAGCCGCTCCTGAGGACCCGGAAATCCTCGCGATCACGCGCCCGATCGGGTCGGCAGCCTAGCATCATCCGATCGAACGAACTTGTTCGATCGGATAAAGATGCTCGTCAAAACAACAAGCTAGAGGATGATCCGTGAGCCTAAGCGATCGGATCATCCTCTAGTGACCGCCGCCTGGACGGCCGCCGACCGAGGGCTTCAGCAGGAAGCAGAACGGGATCACCGAGAAGGCGATGATCGAGATCAGGATGAAGGAGTCGTTGTAGGCCAGGATCGAGGACTGCTTCAGGAACTGGGTGTAGAGCTGGTTCTGCGCCGCCGCATGCGCAGCGCCCGGCGAGCGTCCGGCGGCGCGGAACACACCCTCGGCGGTCTGCATGTAGTTCTGGAACGGCTGATGGAACGGCGTCATCCAGTGCACCATGTTCGCCTCCCGGCTCTGCGTGCGCTGGGTGATCAGCGACGTGCTGGCCGAGATGCCGATGGCGCCGAAGACGTTGCGCGACATGCTGAACAGGGCGGAGGCGTCGCCGTTCAGGCGGCGCGGCAGCGTCTGGTAGGCGATCGTGCTGATGGGCACGAACAGGAAGGCGAGCGAGACAGTCTGGAACACCCGGTAGACCACGAGCTGCCTGAAGTCGGTCTGCGGGATCAGGTGTGCCGAATAGAGCAGCGAGGCGCCCATCACGAAGAAGCCGACCGCGATGATGTAGCGGGTCTGGATCCGCTTCATCGCCAGGTTGACGAACGGAATCAGCACGATGATGCCGACGCCGCCCGGCGTCAGCACGAGCCCGGCCAGCGTCGCGGTGTAGCCGATGACCTGCTGCGAGAATTGCGGGATCAGCACGGCGCCCGAATAGAGCACGACGCCCACCACGCCGATGCCCATGGTGCCGATCGCGAAGTTGGCGTCGCCGAACACGCGCAGGTCGACGGCCGGACGCTTGGCGGTCAGCAGCCAGCAGATCGCGCCAAGGATGCCGATCACCGCCAGCAGCGCCATCGCGCAGATGAAGGTCGATCCGAACCAGTCGTCGTCCTCGCCGCGGTCGAGCGCCACCTCGAGGCAGCCGAGCCCGACCGTGATCAGCCCCAGGCCGATCGCATCGATCGGCGCCGACTGCTTCTTTGCCCATGGCGGATCCTCGACCAGCGCGCTCACCGCCAGCAGGGTGAAGATGCCGATCGGCACGTTCAGGAAGAATACCCACCGCCACGAGGCGTTGTCGGTGATGTAACCGCCAAGCGTCGGGCCCAGCACGGGGGCCACGACGGTGGCGATGGCGGTGATCGCGAAGGCGCCGCCGCGCTTGGCCGGCGGGAAGGTGTCGAGGATGATCGACTGCTGGTTCGGCTGCAGCCCGCCGCCGAACAGCCCCTGCAGCAGCCGGAACACGATCAGCTCGGGCAGGTTCTGCGAGACCCCGCACAGGAACGAGCACACCGTGAACATCCCGATGCAGATCAGGAAGTAGCGCTTGCGGCCGATCACTCGGCCAAGCCAGCCGGAGATGGTGAGCACGATGCCGTTGGCCGCGAGATAGGAGGTAAGGGCCCAGCTCGCATCGTCGTAGGAGGTCGAGAGATCGCCGGCGATGTGAGGCAGCGATACGTTGACGATGGTGGTGTCGAGCACCTCCATGAAGGCCGCGAGCGTGACCACGACCGCGATCAGCCATGGGTTGCCCTTCGGCTTCCAGCCCGCGTCCTTCGACGGCTTACCGGACTCTCCGCTCATTGGATGTCCACCGTCGGCTCGACCGAGATGCCGATCGGCAGCGGCGCCAGCGGATCGAGGCCGCTGTCGATGACGATCTTGACCGGCACGCGCTGCACGATCTTGACGAAGTTGCCGGTGGCGTTCTCCGGCGGAAAGGCACTGAAGGCGGAGCCGGCGCCGAGCTGGATGCTGTCGACGTGTCCGCTCAGGTGCAGATCCGGGTAGGCATCGACCGAGATCCGCACCGGCTGGCCGGCACGCATCCGGGTGATCTCGGTCTCCTTGAAGTTGGCGGTGATCCAGACGTCGGGCTCGACGATCGAGAACAACGCCTGGCCGCTGGTCACGTAGCTGCCGCGCTCGATATTCCGCTGCGCGATCCAGCCGTCGTTGGGTGCCCGGATGGTGGTCCACTCGAGATTGAGGTTGGCGCGATCGAGCTCGGCCTGCGCCTCCGCCAGCGCGGACGATTGCTGGTCCACCCGGGTGGACTGGGTGGAGATCTGCGGCGCCACCGGCGTCGCCTGCGCCACCTGGCCCTGCGCCTCGATCACCTGCGCCTTGGCCTGGTCGAGGGCAGCGGTCGAGTAGTCGATGTCCTGCTGCGTGGTCGCGGCGCGCTCGATGCTGTGCTGGCGCCGGTAGTCGGTCTCGGCGCGGAACTCCTGCGCCTGCGCCATCAGCAGCGCGCCCTGCGCCTGCTTCAACTGCGCGGGGAAGGTCTGCTTGGCCACTTCGACGCCGTATTTCGAGCTCTGAACCTGGCTTTTGGCGCTGTCCAGCGATGCCTTCGATTGGTCGCGCGCGGCGAGGTAGTCGCGCTGGTCGATCCGCAGCAGCAACTGGCCCTGATGCACGAACTCGTTGTCGTTGACATCGAGCTCGGTGACGTAGCCGGACACGTGCGGCGCGATGGTGATCAGCCGCCCGGCAGTGAAGGCGTCGTCGGTGGTCTGCTTGCCGCGCGTCGTCAGCCAGTAGTACACGCCGCCGCTGACCAGCAGCAGCACGAACAGCACGAGTGCCACCCGCACGAAGGGCTTGGCCCGGTTGCGCTCCTCGTCGTGCTTGGCGTCTTCGTCCGACTGGTCGCCGTCGCCGGACTCCCTGCCCGAGGTCCGCTTGTCAGCCTTGCCATCGTCCGCGGGCTTGCCCTCGGCGCCGTCCCCGTCCTGGTCGTCGTCCTGCAGGGCCCGCCGGTCCGCCGCTTCGTCGCCGCCGTCGTGCCGTTCGTGTTCAGCCATCTTGCCTCCGGCGCGAACCCGGCGATCGCGCCTGCGCTGACCGACCGGTTCGGTCAAATTGCCATGGCGGTCCCGACCCGGCAATGCCGGCCGCCGGGTCCGGCATCGGCCGATCAGGCCCGCGCCAGTCCTTGCGTCCGGACCAGCCGCGCATACAGCCCGCCCTGCGCCATCAGCTCGGCGTGGCTGCCGCATTCCGCGGCGCGGCCGTCCGCCAACGCCACCACCAGGTCGGCCGAGCGCACCGTGGACAGGCGATGCGCCACCACGATGGTGGTGCGGCCGCGCCGCAGTCGGGCCAGCGCGTCCTGCACCACCGCCTCGCTCTCGGTGTCGAGCGCGCTGGTGGCCTCGTCGAGCAGCAGCAGCCGCGGGTTGCGCAGCAGCGCGCGGGCCAGCGCCACCCGCTGGCGTTGGCCGCCGGACAGGCGCTGACCGCCCGGCCCGACCGCGGTCTCGTAGCCGTCGGGCAGCGCCAGCACGAAGCCCTCCGCCGCCGCCGCCCGCGCCGCCGCGCGCACCTCCTCGTCGGCCGCATCCGGCCGGCCCATGCGGATGTTGTCGGCGATGCTGGTGTCGAACAGCAGCGTGTCCTGGCTCACATAGGCGATCGCGTCGCGTAAGGCCGCCAGCCGCAGGTCGCGCAGGTCGACGCCGTCCAGCAGGATGCGCCCGGCGGAGACGTCGTGCAGGCGCGGGATCAGCGACAAGGCGGTGGACTTCCCGGCGCCGGACGGCCCGACCAGCGCCACCGTGAGGCCGGGCTCGGCCGTGAAGGTGAGCCCGCGCAGGCCCGCGCGGCCGTCCGGATAGAGGAAGCCGACCTCCTCGAACACGAGGCGCCCGGCACCCGTGGCAGGTCCTGGAGGCAGCGGTCGCGCGTCGGCGCGCTCGCGCACGCCGGCCGGCTCGTCGATCACCCCGAAGATGCGCTCGAGCCCGGCCAGCCCCTCCTGGATCGCCGCGTTCAGCGAGCCCAGCGCCCGCAGCGGCCGCGCCGCCAGCAGCAGGGCCGCGACGAACCCCGAGAAGCTGCCCAGCGTGGCGCCGCCCATCGCCGCCCGCCAGCCCGCGAAGCCCAGCACCGCCGCCACGGCCGAGCCGCCCAGCACCTCCAGCACCGGATCGACCCGCGCCCGGCCGCGGGTAATGCGCAGCAGGCTGCGGTGCAGCAGGTCGAACGACCGGTTGGCGCGCTCCGCCTCGGCCTGCTCCAGCCGATAGACCCGCACGCTGCGCGCCTGGGCGAAACTCTCGTTCAGCAGCGTCGCGGTCTGGCCGATCTGTTCCTGCATGCCGCCGGACGCGCGGCGGACGCGGCGGCCGATGCGCTGGATCGGCATCGCGGCCAGCGGATACAGCAGGGCGGCGATCAGGCTGAGCTCCCAATCCATGTAGAGCATCGAGGCCACCAGCCCGACCACGGTCACGCTGTCGCCGAGCGAATTTACCGCTCGGATCATCGCCTCGCGGATCGTGACGGCGTCGGTGGTGAAGCGGGCAGCGAGCTGTGCCGGCGCTTCCCGCTCGATGCGGGCGATGTCGGCCTGCATCAGGTGGCCGAACATCCGCCGCTGCAGGTCGCGGATCACGATCAGCACCAGGTTCTGCACCGACAGTGTCTGGCCATACTGCGCCGCCGCCTTCGACGCCGTGATCAGCACCACCAGCGCCGGCACCTGGTAGAGGATGCGTGGATCGTGGGTCGCAAACATGTCGAGCGCACGCTGGATCACCAGCGGGTAGAGCGCGGTGAGCCCGGCCATCAGAACGGTCAGCACCAGGATCGACAGCAGCCGCGCCGGATGGAGGCGGATGTCCTCGCGCCACAGCCGTCGCAGCAGTGCCAGGCTGGACTGGGTGGTGATCGGCCGCCGGCTCTTCGGTGCGGGCGCGTCGGCCGGCGGCGACTGCAGGGGCTGGCCGGACGGCGCGGAGGCGGCCGGCATCGTCATGGCAGCGCGGCGCGGCCCGAGCGATTTCGACACGGTCGTCATGCGGCGGCCTTTAACAGCCGCCACCGGGAACCACAAACGACGCTCAGCGCGCCGCCAGCCGGTCCTGCAGCAGCGAGAGCACGGCGCCGCGGTCGATGTCCAGGCACACGCCGGCATCGGGCGGGCCGCCGCCCACCGTGCTGTCCCCCGCCGGCGACACCACGATGTCAAGCGGCACCGGCCGGCAGACATCGGGCCGCAGCAGCCAGGCCACCGGCACCACGTCGAACAGCGTCGGCTCGCGACTCCCTCCGGTGCTGTCCGCCCAGGCCGGGTAGAGGGTCGCCAGCCAGCGAGCGAGCGGGGTGCCGGTCGCGAACAGGCGCTGGCGCGCCGCGTCGTCGAGCGGCACCTCGGTCGCGTCCAGCGGCATCATCCACACCGGGACGCCGGAGCCCAGCAACGCCCGCAGCCCGGCCGGATCGCGCCGCACGTTGTATTCGATGGAAGGGCTGTCGGAGTTGGTGCCGGGCGTGGGCCCATAGCCGCGGCGCACCGAGCCGCCCATCAACACCACGCCGGCCAGCCGCCGGACCGCCACGGGATCCCGCGCCAGCATCGCGCCCAGCGTGGTTTCCGGCGCCAGCTCGATCAGCGTGATGCGGCCGGCGGGTTCCGCCCGCAGCCGCGCCAGGATCGTCCCCAGCGCACCCGGAGCGGCGGCCGGCGGTGGACCGCCGGCGGCCCAGGCGGACTGGGTGAACCGGGTTCCGGGCGGCGTCGCCGGCCCGGCCACGACCGCAACGTCGGTGCGTCCGATCTCGCGCAGCAGCCGCTGCACCATTCGGGCCCGGAGTGCCGTGTCGCCGAACGAGGTGATCACGGCGTCCAACTTCAGGTGCGGCGAGGCCAGCACCAGCGCCAGGGCCACGGCATCGTCGTAATCGTCGCCGATGTCCGTATCGACGATTACCTCGCGCGGCGATGCCGCCGCAGGCACCTCGCGCGGCGATGCCGCCGCAGGCACCTCGCGCGGCGATGTCGCCGCAGGCACCCCGCGCGGCGATGTCGCCGCAGGCACCCCGCGCGGCGCCGTGGCCGCAGGCGCCTGCACCACGCCCGACGACAGCAGCAGCAAGGCCAGCGGCGTCAGCCACCGCCGCGTCACGGCGCGGACTCGGTCAGCCGAGCCAGGCACGCCTGGCGGCCGGCGACGCAGCCGCCGTCCCACCACCAGGCCCGGGCGCGCCGCAGCGCCAGCCCGACGGACGGCCCAGGCACGAGCCCGGCGGCGACCGCGTCCCGCCCGGCGAGCGGGAACACCGGCCGCGGCATCGCCTCGATGCGCCGCCGCAGCATGTCCCAGCGTGCCGGTTCCGGCCCGGGCGCCGCCGCCTCGGCGAGCCAGCTCCGCGCCAGCAGCGGCTCGGCCGCCCCGTCGGCCAGCAGCCGGCGCAGATCGTCATCGTCCAGCTGCGGCGACAGCGCCGGACCATCCCGAAGCGCCGCCAGCCAGGAGGCCTCGTCGTTCGAGAGCCGCAGGCGCGTCGCCAGCTCGCCCGGCGGCGCCAGAGCCAGTGCCGCCAGCCGCAGCAGGGCATCGGCCGGTGCCTCCAGCCCGAGCAACCGCCGCAACCGGTCCGGATCGGTGCCGCCCGGCAGCAGCCGGTCCAGCACGCCGAGACGGTGCATGGCGTCGAGCGCGGCCGACGGGTCGGGTCCCTGCAGCAGCCGCCGCAGTTCCGACCACACCCGCTCGGCGGACAGCCCGTCCAGCAACGCGAGCCCGGCGGCGATCGCCCGCATCGCCGTCGGATCCGGCTCGCCGCGTCCGTAGCGCGCCTGGAACCTGAAGTAGCGCAGGATGCGCAGCCCGTCCTCGGCGATGCGGGCCTCCGCGTCGCCGACGAAGCGGACCCGGCCGGCCGCGAGGTCGCCGGCGCCGCCGTGATGGTCGTGCAGCAGGAGGTCGCGGCCCAGGGACATCGCGTTGATGGTGAAGTCGCGCCGCGCCGCATCCAGACGCCAGTCGCCGGTCCAGGCCACCACGGCATGGCGGCCGTCGGTCTCGACGTCGCGGCGCAGCGTGGTGATCTCGGCGGCCATGCCGTCCACTATCGCCGTCACGGTGCCGTGAGCAAGCCCGGTCGGTACGGTGCGGATGCCGGCCGCGGCGAGCAGCGCCATCACCCGGTCCGGCGGCTCGGGCGTCGCCAGGTCGAGGTCGGCGGTGTCGCGCCCGGCCAGCAGGTCGCGCACCGCGCCGCCGATCAGCCGCGCCTGCGGCAGCAGCGCCCAGAGGGTGTCCAGCGCCGCTCGGCCGTCCAGCCGCGCCAGCGCTGCCACCGCGTGCGCCGGGAGCTCAGTCGGGATGGCAGGCCGCCGGGCCGAGCGGACCGATCGGGAAGAAGCGGTTCCGGCTCCAGACTCCCAGGCACGGCACGCCGTGACGCGTCCCCTCGACCGCCAGCGCGGCCAGCTCGTAATAGACCGCGCGGGCCACCCGAGCCTGGATCGGCAGCGCGCCGTCGCCGGGCCGCACGGTGAGGTAGGGGATCGCGGCACAGTCGCCGCCGCTGCGCACGCACTCCCAGTCGACTTCAAGCGGATGGTCGGGGCCGGCGCAGACGATCTCGTCGACGTTGGTGCGGAACGACAGCACCTGGTCGCGGCCGCAGCCGGTCCAGTCCAGCTCGACGGCGACGAACGGCACGTCCTCGACCTCGATCTCGCCCCGCTCCATCGGCGTCTCCAGCCGGTAACGGCCGGCGGCGTCGCGCCGGATCACGCTGGCGAACAGGCACACCATCGGCTTCCGGCGGATCGGCGTGCCCTGGTAGAGCCAGCTGCCGTCACGCTGGATCAGGAACGGCAACGGCCCGCAGGCGCGCTGCGTCCGGGAGCCCGGAGCCCGCGGGGCGGTCTCGGGCTCGGGCGGCATCGGTTCCGGCACGCTCGGGCGGGTCGACTCCGAGGGCAGGCAGAGAGGTGCCCGTTGCCGCGGCATCGCCGGGAGCAGGGTCGACATCATGGTCGGGCGGAGGCGGTGGTCGGGCCTGAGGTCGCCCTCGCGTCTGGTCTGGATGGCGGCAGCGAGCGGAGCCGGACTTGGGAAGCGATCGTGCTCCACGGGGAAATCCTTGTCCGTTCCCGGCTGCCCGACGCGGCCCGGCACCCGGTCACGGATATAGGAAGACCCCCCCGCTTGATGAAACCCCCGGACATGGCAGATTGGCTCGGTCGAGAGCGAGGCGCGATGTCAGGTCAGGACTTCATCACGGCGCCGGCGCCCGCGGCCGCCGATCCGGTGGGCGACGCCGACCGGCTGGCCGGCCGCCTCGGCTTGGTGCGGTCGCGCATCGGGGAGGTGATCTACGGACAGCATCAGGTGGTGGCCGAGGTGCTCATCGCGCTGCTGTCCGGCGGCCACGCGTTGCTGGTCGGCGCCCCCGGGCTCGGCAAGACGCTGCTGGTCGAGACGCTGGGGATCGTGCTCGGGCTCGAGGCGCGGCGCGTGCAGTTCACGCCCGACCTGATGCCGGCCGACATCACCGGCAGCGAGATCCTGGAGGAGGATGCGGGCGGCCGGCGCGCCTTCCGTTTCGTGCGCGGCCCGGTGTTCTGCCAGCTGCTGATGGCCGACGAGATCAACCGCGCCAGCCCGCGCACGCAGTCGGCGCTGCTGCAGGCGATGCAGGAGCACCGGGTCGCGGTCGCCGGCTACGACCATTCGCTGCCCGCCCCCTTCCACGTGCTGGCGACGCAGAACCCGATCGAGCAGGAGGGCACCTATCCGCTGCCCGAGGCCCAGCTCGACCGCTTCCTGCTGCAGGTTGACCTCGACTTCCCCGACGAGGCGGCCGAGCGCGCCATGCTGCTGGCCACCACCGGCGTGCCGCGCGACCGCGTGCAGCCGGTGCTGGCAGAGGGCGAGCTGCTGGCCGCGCAGGCTCTGGTGCGCCAGCTTCCGGTCGGCGAGCGCGTGGTGGACGCGATCCTGGCGCTGGTGCGCGGCGCCCGTCCGGAGACCGCCGCCGACGAGCGGGTGCGCCGGTCGCTGGCCTGGGGCCCCGGTCCGCGGGCGGCGCAGGCGCTGATGCTGGCGGTGCGGGCGCGGGCGCTGCTCGACGGGCGGCTATCGCCCAGCCTCGACGACGTCGCCGCCCTGGCGCACCCGGTGCTGCGCCACCGCATGGCGCTGAGCTTCGCCGCCCGGGCCGAGGGAGCCAGCCTCGCCGTGATCATCGACGGGCTGGTCCAGCGTCTCGGGTGAGGCTGCCCGCCGTCCTGAGCGCCGTCCTGCGTGCGGCCCCTGCCCCGAATGGGACCGACGCGCCGCGACGCTCGAACGGTGCGTCCGGGGCGCGCGACCGGTTGCGGCTGCAGGCCGAGGCACTGGCCGCTCGGCTGCCGGCGCTGGTGGCCGAGGCCGACCGCGTCGCCAGCACGGTGGCTGCCGGCGTGCACGGCCGCAGGCGCGCCGGCAGCGGCGACAGCTTCTGGCAGTACCGCCAGCTGATGCCAGGCGAGTCCATCACCCGCATCGACTGGCGGCAGTCCGCCCGCACCAGCCGCGCCTACGTGCGCGAGACCGAGTGGGAGGCGGCGCAGACCGTCTGCCTGTGGCGCGACGGCTCGCCCAGCATGGCCTGGCGCTCGGCGGACACGCTGCCGACCAAGCGGGAGCGGGCCGAGCTGCTGCTGCTGGCGCTGGCCATGCTGCTGCTGCGCGGCGGTGAGCACGTGCGGCTGCTCGGCACTGGGGCCGAACCGGCGGCGGCGCGCTTCTCCGGCCGCCAGGCGGCCGAGCGCCTGGCCCGCGCGCTGGGCGCCGACGAGACCGGACATGGCGGTGACCATGGGTTGCCGGCGGCGGTCGAGCTGTCGCGCCACGCCCGGCTGGTGCTGATCGGCGACTTCCTGGCGCCGCTGCCGGAGATCGAGGCCGGCCTGGCCGCGTTCGCCGGCGTGCCGGTGACGCTGCAGCTGGTGCAGCTGCTCGATCCGGCCGAGCTCGAGCTGCCTTATGCCGGCCGGGTGCGCTTCGAAGGCACCGAGGGCGAGGCGCCGCAGCTGGTGCCGCGGGCCCAGGACGTGCGCCACGCCTACGTGGAGGCGCTCGCCGCGCAGCAGGCCGGGCTCGCCCGCCTCTGTGCCGCCGGCGGCTTCGGGCTGCTGCGAGCCCGCACCGACCAACGGCCCGAGACCGCCCTGCTGGCGCTGCACCAGGCGCTCGGCGGGTGACGCTGGTCCATCCGCTGCTGCTGCTCGGGCTGCTGGCACTGCCGCCGCTGTGGTGGCTGCTGCGGGCGCTGCCGCCGGCACCGCGGGTGCAGCGCTTTCCGGCGATCCGGCTGCTGGAGGGGCTCGAGGCGCGCACCCGCGAGGCCCGGCGGGCGCCGCCCTGGCTGCTGCTGCTGCGCATCGCTGCCGCCACGGCGCTGGTCCTGGGGCTGGCGCAGCCGGTGCTGGTGCAGGATCGCGGCGCCGCCGCCGGCCGCGGCACGCTGCTGCTGGTGCTGGACGATGGCTGGGCGGCGGCTCCCGACTGGTCGCGGCGGCTGCAGGC
>CALMVO010000024.1 GCA_937873205.1 uncultured Acetobacteraceae bacterium | reverse complement strand
CTACACCACCCACGAGATCGAGCGGGTGGCGCGGGTGGCCTTCGAGCTGGCGCGCGCCCGCGGCGGCCGCCTGTGCTCGGTCGACAAGTGCAACGTCATGGAATCCGGGCTGCTCTGGCGCCAGGTGGTGACGGACCTCGGTGCCCGCGACTATCCGGACGTGGCGCTCAGCCACATGCTGGCCGACAGCTGCGCCATGCAGCTGGTCCGCCGCCCGCGCCAGTTCGACGTCATCGTCACCGGCAACCTGTTCGGCGACATCCTGTCCGATCTCGCCTCGATGCTGACCGGCAGCCTCGGCATGCTGCCCTCGGCGACGCTCGGCACGCTCGGCGCGGATGGACGGCGCCCGGCGCTGTACGAGCCGATCCATGGCAGCGCGCCCGACATCGCCGGCACCGGCCAGGCCAACCCGCTGGCGCAGATCCTGAGCCTGGCGATGCTGCTGCGCTACTCGCTGGCGCTGGAGGACGAGGCGGCGCTGATCGAGCGCGCCTGCACCCGCGTGCTGGCCAGCGGGCTCCGCACCGCCGACATCATGAGCCCGGGCAAGGCCCGGGTCGGCACCCACGTCATGGGCGAGGCGGTGCTGCGCGAGCTCGACAAGCAGGGCTGACGAGCGGTGCCGGCTCTGACGGCGGCACCAGCCTGGCTCCTGGCCATCCCGTGCCTGGCCTGCGTCGCCGGGCAGGCCCGTGCGGGACCGGGTGCCAACTCGGCGCTGGCGGACCCCATCGATACGAGCCTCGGCAGCCAGCCGGAGCGGGTCACCGTCCGGGGCCAGCGACCAAGGGTCTCCATGGCACCTGCGCCCGATCCCAGGCTGTCCGAACCGGGTCGCCCGACCGGCTTCGGTTCCGGCATCCGCCTCGAGGGTGGCCCGGTCCATGACGCGGTGTCCGACGGCCTGTCCGTGGGCTTGGCCATTCCGATCGTCGGCATCGAGGGGCTGGATTTCATCGCATCGCTGGCTGCCACCCGCGACAGCCTGTCGCCATCCGGAACGACGGGTGCCGCGGCCGCGGTGGCGGGCCTCCGTCTGAAGGTCTGATCGGAGGCTCAGTCGAGGTCCTGGAGCCTGAACCAGGCGATCCGGCCGATCTCGGCCAGCGCCGTTTGCCGCTCCTGCCCATCGTCGTGGCCGAGGCGCCGCTCGAACGCGTCCAGCACGCTGGCGCGGGTATGGGCACGCACGGCGATGATGAAGGGGAAACCGAAGCGGGTTCGATAGGAGGTGTTCAGCCGGTCGAAGCGGTCGTACTCGTCGTCCGCCAGCCGGTCCAGGCCGAGGCCCTGCTGTTCGCCGGTCGAGTGTGGCTGCAGCCGGCCGGCGCGGGCCAGCCGGCCGGCGAGGTCGGGGTGCGCGCGGATCAGGGCCAGCTGCGCCGCCTCGGAGGCATTCAGGACGGCGCGCTGCAGGGCCGCATGCACCGAGGCGCGGTCATGGAACGGGCGATGCGTCCAGGCCTCGGCCGCGACCCAGGGCGAGTGCTCGTACAGGGCGCCGATGCGGACGACGAAGCCGTCGCGATCGGCCTGGTTCAGCCGGTCGATCAGCGGATCGGCGTTCATGAGCGGGCCAGCCTGCGCAGAAGCAGCAGCCAGAGCAGGAAGGACGTCGCGACGCCGCTGACGCAGGCGAGCGAGAAGCCGATCGCCGCCGCCGCCGCCGGGCGCGCGGGCACGATCACGCTGAGGCCGCCGCGGTCGGAGGGCGGCGGTGCCACGAATTGCGCGAAGCCATCGCTCGCGATCAGGACCCGGCTCGGTCCGGGCGCGCTCAGCCTCACTTCGAGGTCCTCGTCGAGCCCGTCGATCGAGGCCACCAGCGGCGCGCCGCTGCCGTCGGCGGCGTAGCCACCGGCGTCGGGGTGCCAGCCGGTGTCCTCCATCTGGCCAGGGAAGTCGCGCCGGCGCCAGAACAGCACGTTGGCGTCGCGGATGGCGTCGACCTGCACCCGGCCGCCATCCAGCGGCGTGACCGCGACGATCCGCCGCGTCGTCGGCAGCGTCGCCGCCGCGCAGACGGTGACGAGGGCCAGGGCGGCGGCAGAGAGGATCAGGCCGGCTTCGCCAGCGAACCCGAGGGGGACCGGGGCCCGGGCGCGCGGACGGGCATAGATTGCCAGCATGGCGAGCACGAGACCCGTATAGGCCGCGAACCCGCACCAGTAGAAGTAGCGGTATTCCGCCGAGACCAGGATCGGCAGGTAGCTTAGCAGGTAGGCCAGGCCCGAGCAGAGGACGGCCAGCGCCAAACGTCCCTCCTCGCCGGCGGCGGCGCCACTACGCAGCAGCAGCAGCAGGCCGGCGACCAAGAGCGATACGAAGCAGGCGGGCCGGCCGAGGAAGCGCGCGACGGGCCAGTCGACGTAGCGGCGCGACAGCGCGCTGGCCGGACGCGGCGGGTCGTCGGGGACATGCCAGCCCCAGCGGTTGTCAGTTGGATAGAACATCGACTGCGAGTTCGGGTCGAACAACGCCAGCCTGAAGGGCGGCAGCAGCATCGTCGCCGCGCCGAGCGGATGGTGGATCACGGCGCGCAACCAGGCGCCGGCGAGGCGGGACGAGCCCCATAGCCCCTGCCGCCGCAGCCCGTCAACGATGAAGCGGCAATGTCCGGTCCAGGCCGGATCCCACTGCACCGGGGTGTAGCAGGCGCTGGTGGCGTCGTGCGCCTGCGCCGCGGTCCAGCTGCCCGGGAGCAGGTTCTGCCGTTCGTGGTAGGACAGGGCCACCAGGTCGTAGGTCTCGATCGCGTCCGACGAATGCAACCGCGTCGCGTGCAGCAGCCCGGCCTGCAGCGAGAGCAGCAGCGGCAGCGAGGCCAGCATCGCGCCCGAGGCCAGCGCCATGCGTCGCCGGCCCAGGCGGCGGTTGGCCAGCAGCAGCAGCGGGATCGGGGCGACGATCGCGTTCGGGCGGGTCAGCACGGCGCAGAGCAGCAGCGCGTTGGCGGCGATCCGGGCGACCCGCCGCCCGCCGGGGGTGCCGGCCTCGCGATCGGCGAAATGGATGCAGGGGAGTGCGGCCAGCAGCCAGCCCACCAGGAGGGTGTCGACGTGGATGTTGCCCAGATAGTTGAAGCTGCCCGGCAGCAGCGGCACGGCCAGCAGCAGCAGCGACGGCCAGCCCGCGCGGGGCGCCAGCAGCATCGCCAGCGCCGCCAGGCCTCCCCAGATCAGCGCGCACTGCAGCAGCAACGGACCCACCGGCCCGGGCGCCAGCAGCAGCAGGCCGCGCCAGACCAGCGCCATGAACGGCGAATGCCAGTCGTCGAAGCGCCCGCTGATCGCCTGTTCGAGCTGATCGACCGAGTCGGGATAGAGATAGCCGGGATAGCTCGCGTCGACGACGAAGGCGCCGCCTGCCAGGGCCAGCAGGGCCGCGGTCAGGCGCAGCGGCCGGCTAGACATGGAACGGGCCGCAGCGTCGATCACGCTGCGGCCCGTTGCCGACGGCTCAAGAATGTCGGGTCGGCGAAGGCTAGAAACCCTCGCGCTCCAGGCGCTTGCGCTCCATCTTGCGGGCGCGGCGGACGGCCTCGGCGGCCTCGCGGGCGCGGCGCTCGGACGGCTTCTCGTAGTGCCGGCGCAGCTTCATCTCGCGGAAGATGCCCTCGCGCTGCATCTTCTTCTTCAGCGCCTTGAGCGCCTGATCGACGTTGTTGTCGCGGACAAGAACCTGCACTGGGCCGTCATCTCCTGCTGGCGTCGGGCGCCGCATTGGGGGGCGTCGAGGCGTCTGGATGTCCGGACCCGGGGATATCCGGGTTCCGAAGAGCGGGCGCTATAGCACGCCGACCGCCGGATGCACAAATCCCATCCCGAGGCCGGCGGCATGTCGACCTTTTGCTGATAGGCCGGGCGTCGATCGCGCGGGGCTGGCGTTTCGGCCTCATAGCTTCGAGCGGGGATGCGCGACCATGGCCTTGTTGAAGATCGCCCGCATGGGTCACCCGGTGCTGCTCCGCCGCGCCGATCCGGTGGATGATCCCCGCACTCCGGAGATCGCTCGGCTGGTCGAGGACATGATCGAGACCATGATCGACGCGGGTGGCGCCGGGCTCGCGGCGCCGCAGGTGCACGTGCC
Organism: uncultured Acetobacteraceae bacterium; assembly: GCA_937873205.1. Taxonomy (GTDB): domain Bacteria; phylum Pseudomonadota; class Alphaproteobacteria; order Acetobacterales; family Acetobacteraceae; genus Lichenicola. The sequence continues at coordinate 54,211 of CALMVO010000024.1, read as the reverse complement.
GCTGCGGCTGTTCGTCTACATGGTGCCCGAGCTGCGCAGCACCGGGCCAGACGATCCGCCGCGGGCGGTGCAGGCGCTGATCAATCCCGTGCTGACCGCGATCGGCGACGAGGTTGCGACCCAGACCGAGGGCTGCCTGTCGATCCCCGGCCTGCGCGGCGCGGTGCCGCGGCCGGCGCGGGTCCGCTACGAGGGGATCGACCAGCACGGGGCGCCGGTGTCGGGCGAGGCCACCGGCTTCCTGGCGCTGGTGCTGCAGCACGAGCACGACCACCTCGACGGCATCCTCTACCCGATGCGCATGGCCGATCTCGGCCGTCTCGGGTTCGAGACGGAGTATGCCCGCTTCGGCATGGGGTCGTCGGTATGAGGCTGCTGCGGACGATGCTGGCCGCACCGCCGCTGGCGGCCGCCCTTTCCGGGCTGATGGCGGCGGGCAGCGCCGGGTTCGCGGCGCCGTTCGAGCCCGACCCCGCCCGCGACGCGGCGTTGCGCGCCATGCTGCCGCTGGTGCCGGAGCATGGCTGGACCAAGCGGGCGCTACGGCTGGGCGCCGGTCCGGATGCCGACCTGCTGTTCCCGGGCGGCCCGGCGGAGATGGTCGAGGCGCACAGCGACCTCGGCGACCGCGCGATGGAGGCGGCCGGCGCTGCGCAGGGCGAGGACCGGGTGAGCCGGCGGGTTCGGGCGCTGATCCTGATCCGGCTGGAGCAGTCGGAGCCGGACCGGGATGCCATCCGGCGCGGCCTGGCGCTGCTGTCGCTGCCCGGCAACCGGGCGGCCGGCGCGCGGGCGCTGGCGCGCACGGTCGACACGATCTGGCACGCCGCCGGCGACCGCTCGGCCGACATGAGCTGGTACAGCAAGCGGGCGCTGCTGGCCGGGGTGTATTCGGCGACGCTGCTGTTCTGGCTGCGGCGCGGCGCCGGCCCTGAGACCGAAGCGTTCCTGGACCGGCAGCTGGCTGCGGTCGGACGGCTCGGTCGGCTGCGTCGGCGGGCCGGTTAGGCCGCGAGCTGCAGCCGGACCTGCTCCGGGGCCATCCGCACCAGCGCCTCGTAATCCTTCAGCAGCGTTGCCGTGACGAGGCCGGAGTCGAAGTGCAGGTCGTCGATCTGGCGCACGGGGGTGACCTCGGCGGCGCTGCCGGTCACGAACACCTCGGTCGCGTGCCCCATCTCGTCGGGCATGATCGCGCGCTCGACCACGGGGATCTGCCGCTTGGCGGCCAGCGCCATCACGGTGCGGCGGGTGATGCCGTCCAGGAAGCAGTCGGCCGTCGGCGTGTGCAGCGCGCCATCCATCACGAAGAAGATGTTGGCGCCGGTGGCTTCGGAGACCTGGCCGCGCCAGTCCAGCATCAGCGCGTCGCTATAGCCCTGCGCCTCGGCATCGTGCTTCGACATCGTGCTGGTCATGTAGAGGCCAGCCGCCTTGGCGTGGATCGGCGCCGTTTCGGGGTGCGGGCGCTTCCATTTCGAGGTCGCCAGGCGCACGCCCTTCATGCGGTCGGCGCCGAACAGGTTCGGCCAGGCCCAGGCCGCGACCATCAGGTGGATGCGGGTCGCCTGCGCCGATACCGAGAGCTGCTCGGAGCCGCGCCAGGCCAGCGGGCGGATGTAGGCGTCGGTGAGGCCGCTGCGCTCCAGCGTCTGCAGGCACGCCTCGTCGATCTGGTCCGCGGACCAGGGAATCTCGAAGCCCAGGATGCGGCCGCTCTCGAGCAGCCGCTCGGTGTGTTCGCGCAGCTTGAAGATGTGGCCGTTATAGGCGCGCTCGCCCTCGAACACCGCGCTCGCGTAATGCAGCCCGTGGCTCAGCACGTGCAGCTTGGCGTCGCGCCAGGGCACCACCGCGCCGTCCCACCAGATCGAGCCGTCCCGGTCGTCGAACGGAATCAGGGTCATCGGCGGGCTCCTCCTGCTCACGTCGTTCCCCGTCACTAGGTGGCGACTTCCATTAAGTCAATGAAGCTGTCTTAATTCGGCCCTGCAGGCGGTGCATGGACGCGAGGTTGATGGAGCAGAAGGCAGGGGTGCGGGAGCGGGGTCCGGCGGGTGGACCGGGGCCGACGCCGGGCGAGGGCGGGGCCGGCACTGCGCTGCTGTTCCTGCGTGAGGAGCAGATGCGGCTGGCGCAGGACCTGTTCTTCTTTGCCTACCGCGACCTCGCCGCGTCCGCGGACGCCATCTTGCTCGAGTTCGGGCTGGGGCGGGCGCACCACCGCGCGCTGCACTTCATCGGCCGGCGATCGGGCATCGCGGTCAGCGAGCTGCTGGCGCTGCTGCGGATCACCAAGCAGAGCCTGGCGCGAGTGCTGGCCGAGCTGGTCGCGCGCGGCCTCGTGCTGCAGGTGCCGGGGCCGCGCGATCGCCGCCAGCGCCTGCTGAGCCTGACCGAGGAGGGCCGGGCGCTGGAGCGCCGGCTGTTCGAGCGGCAGCGCGAGCGGATGGTGGCGGCCTACCGCGAGGCCGGCGGCGCCGCGGTGGACGGCTTCCGGCGGGTGATGCGCGGGGTCATGGACGAGCAGACCCGCGATCTGCTGGAGCCGCGCGGAGCCCGGAGCCCGGCGGCGGACCGGGGCCGGGCGGCGGGCTGATGGCCGACGCCGCCCCACCGCCGGCCGATGCCGCGCACGTGCTGGTGGTCGACGACGACCAGCGGCTGCGCAGCCTGCTGCAGCGCTACCTGATCGAGCAGGGGTTCCGGGTCTCGACCGCGTCCAGCGCCGCCGAGGCGCGCCGCCTGCTGGGGGCCATGCAGCCGGACGCCATGGTGCTGGACGTCACCATGCCAGGCGAGAACGGGCTGGAGCTCACCCGGGCGCTGCGCGACGGCGGCCAGGAGCTGCCGATCCTGCTGCTGACCGCGCGCGGCGAGCCGCAGGACCGCATCGCCGGGCTGGAGGCGGGCTCCGACGACTATCTCGGCAAGCCGTTCGAGCCGCGCGAGCTGCTGCTGCGGCTCCGCGCGCTGCTGCGCCGGATCGGGCCGCCGACGCCGACCGAGAACGCCCGCCCGGTCCGGATCGGGGCGATGGAGTTCGACCCGGTGCGCGGCCTGCTGGAGGGGCCGGACGGCACCGTGCACCTGACCGGGGGCGAGTCGGCGCTGCTGACCGTGCTGGCGCGGCATCCGAACGAGGTGCTGTCTCGCGATGCGATCGCGCGCACGCTGGAGATGGACGAGGCCGGCGAGCGGGCGATCGACGTGCAGGTGACTCGGCTGCGCCGCCGCATCGAGGCCGATCCGCGCGAGCCGCGCTACCTGCACACGGTGCGCGGGCGCGGCTACGTGCTGCGGCCAGGAACCTGATGCCCGGCGTGATGCCGGGCGTGGTGATGCGGTCGGGCGAGCGGCTGCTGCCGCCGGAGCCGCCGGTCCCGCCGCGATCCGGACGGCGGGAGGGCCGGATCCGCCGCCTGCTCCGCCGCGTGGGGCGGACCCGGCCGGGTCCCGGCGTGCAGACGGGCTGGCGGCTCAGGCTGGACCGGCCGGTGCGCCGGCTGCTGCCGCGCTCGCTGCTGGGGCGGTCCCTGCTGATCCTGCTGATCCCGCTGGTGGTGACCGAGGGCATCTCGCTCGAGCTGTTCTACGGCAGCCACCTCGACATCGTCTCCCGCCGGCTGTCCACCGCCGTCGCCGGCGAGATCACCGAGACGATCCTGCTGCTGGAGCGCACCCATACCAGGGCCGATCGCGACTGGCTGCTCGCCAGTGCGGCCACGCAGTTCCAGCTCGAGATGGTGCTGCAGCCGCACCGCCGGCTGCTGCACCCGGGTTCGACCAACGTGCTGGGGCCGATGGACGAGGACCTGGCGGCGGCGCTGGCGCAGACCGGGCTGCGGTTCAGCGTCGACTGGCTGGCCGATCCGCACGTCGTGCACATCGCGCTCCAGCTGCCGGACGGGGTGCTGCAGGTCGCGGCCCCGCGCAAGCGGCTCGATGTCGGGCCGATCTGGCTGTTCGTGGTGTGGGTGGTGGGCAGCGCGCTGCTGCTGTTCGTGGTCGCCGCCCTGTTCATGCGCAACCAGGTCCGCGCGATCCGGCGGCTGGCGCGGGCGGCGGAGGCATTCGGCATGGGGCGCGATCCCGGCCCGATCCGGCCCGAAGGCGCGCAGGAGGTGCGCAAGGCGGCCGGCGCCTTCAACCGCATGCAGGAGCGCATCCTGCGCTTCGTGGCGCAGCGCACCGCGATGCTGGCCGGAGTGTCGCACGACCTGCGCACGCCGCTGACCCGGCTGCGGCTGACGCTGGCGATGCTGCCGCACGAAGGCCGGCTGGAGGCGTCGACGCTGGCGCCCGACATCGGCGGCATGGTCGCCGATGTCGAGGAGATGGACCGCATGATCGAGGGCTACCTCTCGTTCGCGCGCGGCGAGGGCGCCGAGCAGGCGGAGGCGGTGGCGCTGGCGCCGCTGCTGGAGGAGGTGGTGGCCGCGGCGCGGCGCGCCGGAGCTGAGGTGCTGGCGGTGTCGGTGCAGCCGATGCCCGACATCGTGCTGCGGCAGATCGCCATCCGCCGTGTGCTGGCCAACCTGCTGGAGAACGCAAGGCGGCACGGTGGCCGCATCATGCTGACCGCGATCGCGGAGGCGCGGGCGGTTGTGCTGCTGATCGACGACGACGGGCCCGGCATCCCCGACCATCGGCGCGAGCAGATGTTCCGGGCGTTCGAGAGCGGCTCGGTCGGCGGCACCGGGCTTGGCCTCACCATCGCCCGCGACATCATCCAGGCGCATGGCGGCGACATCTGGCTGGAGCGCAGCCCCCTGGGCGGCCTGCGCGCGCGGATCAGGCTGCCGTTCTAGAGGATGATCCGATCGCTTAGGCTGACGGATCATCCTCTAGCTTGTTGTTTTGACGAGCATCTTTATCCGATCGAACGAGTCCGTTCGATCGGATGATGCTCTAGAAGGCCAGATGGGATCCAAGGGCCGCGGCGCTTGGCGGGTCCAGGGCGGAGCCCTGGCCTTCCTCGCCGCCTACGGCAGCGTATTGCCGGCGCCACCGTGGCCGGGCCCGTTGTTGCTGCCGAGGCCGCCGGCGCCACCCGAGCCGCCCAGCGTGTCGCCGCCCAGCGAGCTCAGCGGATTGTAGCGGCCGACATTGCCGATCAGCTGCTGCATGAAGGTGGAGTCGCTGCCGGGCGAAGGCGTGGTCCGGCCGACCATGGCCACGTTGTGCGCGTTGCTCTTGTCGAGCCGGCGCAGGCTGCGGAGCACGCCGCCCTGGTCGAAGTTCAGCACCAGCACCTGTTGCTGCTCGATCTTGGGATGCGCCAGGGGCACCGGCGCGGTGATCTCGCCGATGTAGAACCAGGTGTTGTCGTCAAACGTCGCCTTGGCCGTCGGCGAGCCGATCAGCGCGGTGACGTCGGCGCGGGTCGTGGTGCCCGGGATCAGCTTGTCGTAGTCCTGCTTCTCCACCATCTGCCCGCGATCGGTCGGCAGCGGCGAGAACACCGCGCAGCCCGAGACGGCGATCGGCGACAGCCCCATGCTCAGCGCCAGCAGGCGGCCAAACCGCGGACCGGGATGGGAACGGCCGGCGAGGCGGCGGGGCGCGGACGACATCGGCGGCTGGTTTCCTCTTCCGTCCGGTCCGGTGCCCGATCGGTCACCTTGTGTCAATCGAGAAGGAGCATCGCCATGAACCTCCAGCCCGAGCTGTCGCGCCGGATCCCGCTCCGGCGCCTTGGTGCCGAGCGGCCGGAGACCGGCCCGCTGGTGATCGTGGTCGAGGCCGACGCGGGCGAGTGCGCGGCACTGGCACGGCGGCTCGACGTGCCAGCGGTGGCCGAGCTCCAGTGTCGGTTCGGGCTGTCCGGCGTCGGCCGCAACGGCGTCGTCGAGGCGGAGGGGCTGCTGCAGGCGAGGCTGACGCGGATCTGCGTCGTCACCGCGGAGGCGTTCGAGGCGACGGTGACCGAGCGGTTCTCGCTGCGGTTCGTGCCGGCCGACCAGCTGTCGGCGCAGCCTGACGCAGCACTCGACCTCGAAGCCGACGACGACGTGCCGTACGAGGGCGGCGCCCTCGATCTTGGCGAGGCGGCGGTCGAGCAGCTGGCCCTGGCGCTGGACCCCTATCCGCACCGGCCGGGCGCCGAGCGTCCGGACGGCGTCGGCATCGGCGATCCGCCCGCGGCCGGCCAGGACCCGGACGCCGAGGCCGGGACGGGAGACGAGCGGCCGAACCCGTTTGCGGCCCTCTCCCGACTGCGCGGCGACCGGCCGAACTAGCCGTCCCGCCGGTCACGGTTCGAGACGGTTCGCTTGCAGGGGCAGGGTGGCTCTGCTAGGAGCGCCGGCTGATCAGGCGTTCGCGCGGCGGTCGCGAACGGCTTCGACCGTATCCGGCATTAGTTTTGGAGGGGCTTGAGGCCCATGGCTGTTCCCAAGAGAAAGACCTCGCCCTCACGTCGCGGCATGCGCCGGAGCCACCAGGCGCTGCCAACCGAGGCCCACAACGAGTGCGGGAACTGCGGCGAGCTGAAGCGGCCGCACCATGTCTGCGGCCAGTGCGGCCACTATGACGGCCGCGAGGTCGTGCAGGCGGGCAAGGCGCTCAAGGCAGCCATCCGGATCTGAGGCGAGGCTGGATCCGGATGGGCGTGCGCCCCGTCATGCGCGGTCCGGCTCGCCTTCGATACGGCTTGAGGGCGCCGGTCGCCGCACCGTTCGATCCTGACGCGCCGGCCCGGTCGCGATGACGGCGGCGGATCCCGAGGCGGGCAACCAAGCCGGTCGCGACAGCGTCGCATACGCCCTGGCGGTCGACGCGATGGGCGGAGACGGCGCGCCGGGCATCGTCATCGACGGGCTGGCACTGGCGGCGGAGCGGCATCCGGGCTTGCGCGTACTTCTGGTCGGCGACCAAGCGGTGCTGGAGCCTTTGCTGGCGCGCTCCCCCGCTGCGCGGGCAATGTGCACCACCCGGCACGCGCCCGGCGTGATCAGCAACGAGACCAAGGGCACCGCCGCACTCCGCATGCGGGATTCCTCGATGCGGCTGACCATGGAGGCGGTGGCACGCGGCGAGGCCGATTGTGTCGTATCGGCCGGCAATTCAGGCGCCATGCTGGCGCTGGCCAAGATCGTCATCAAGACCATCCCCGGCATCGACCGGCCGGCGCTGGCGGCGATCAGCCCGTCTGCGCGGGGCGACGTGGTGATGCTCGATCTCGGGGCCAACGTCGCCTGCAACAGCCGCAACCTGGTCGAGTTCGCGATCATGGGCGAGGCGTTCGCGCAGGTCGTGCTGGGCCTGCCATCGCCCACCATCGGGCTGCTGAACGTCGGCTCCGAGCAGATCAAGGGCGACGACCGTGTGCGACAGGCGGCGGACGTGCTGCGCGCCAGCCCGCTGGCCGGCCAGTTCCGCGGCTTCGTCGAGGGTCACGACATCACCGCCGGCACCACGGACGTGGTGGTGACCGACGGCTTCACCGGCAACGTGGCGCTGAAGACCGGGGAGGGCGCCCTGAAGCTGGCCGGGACCATGCTGAAGCAGGTGTTTAACGCCAACGCGATCTCGCGGCTGGGCTACGTGATGGCGCGGCCCGGACTCGACCGGATGCGCGAGTGGCTCGATCCGAGGCGCTACAACGGCGCGGTGCTGATCGGCCTGAACGGCGTGGTGGTGAAGTCGCACGGCGGCGCCGACGCGGAGGGATTCGCCCACGCCGTGGACGTCGCCATGAACATGGTCACGCACCGCTTCAACGAACGCATCCGGCAGGGTGTCGCCCAGCTGGGCCCGGTGGCGGCCTATCCGGCCCCCGCGCTGGCCGCCGCCGAGATCAAGCCGGACATCCGCCTCGCCACCACCGGCTGACCCGCCGCGCCGTCCACGCCCGTTCCACAGCCAGACAGGTCGGCATGCCGCACCGCTCCACCCTCATCGGCGCCGGCACCTACCTCCCCGAGCGGGTGGTGGGCAACGACGAGCTCGCCACCCGAGTCGAGACCTCCGACGAGTGGATCCGCGAGCGCACCGGCATCCGCCAGCGCCACCTGGCCGGGCCGCACGAGACCGCCGCCTTCATGGCCACGGCGGCGGCGCGCGGCGCGCTGGACGATGCGGGCGTGGGCGCTGGAGAGGTCGATGCGATCCTGGTCGCCACCAGCACGCCCGACCAGGCGTTCCCGGCGACCGCGGTGCGGGTGCAGGCGGCGCTGGGCCTGCGGACCGGCTTCGCGTTCGACCTGGCCGCGGCCTGCAGCGGCTTCATCTACGCGCTGTCGGTGGCGGACGCGCTGATCAGAAGCGGCCAGGCGCGCACCGTGCTGGTGATCGGCTCGGAGGTGTATTCGCGCATCCTGGACTGGAGCGACCGCGGCACCTGCGTGCTGTTCGGCGACGGCGCCGGGGCGGTGCTGCTGCGGGCCGGCCCGGAGGCCGGTCCCGGCGTGCTGTCGACGCACCTGCATTCGGACGGCAGCGGCGGCGATCTGCTGTTCGTGGACGGCGCGGTGGGCCGGCGGGAACTGTCGGGCCACCTGCGCATGAACGGCCGCGAGATCTTCCGCCACGCCGTCGCCAAGCTGGCCTCCGCGGTCGACGAGGCGCTGGCGGCGAACGGGCTCGGGCAGGCGGACATAGACTGGCTGGTGCCGCACCAGGCCAACCGGCGGATCATCGACGCCATGGGCCGCAAGCTGGGGCTGCCGCCGGAGCGGGTGGTGATCACGGTCGACCGTCACGCCAACACGTCGGCGGCGTCGATCCCGCTCGCCTTTGCCGAGGCCGTGCGCGACGGGCGCATCCGGCGCGGCGACCTCGTGCTGATGGAGGCGCTGGGCGGTGGGCTCACGTGGGGCTCGGCCTTGATCCGGATGTGAAAACGCCGTCTTAGATCGTTGCTTTCTTGGGGCTTTGATGGGCTCTTCGGTTTGACGGCTCCCGCTCGTGTGATTACGGTTCAGTCATGAGCACCGTGACGCGAGCCAGCCTGGCCGAGCATATCTACACCCAGGTTGGCCTATCGCGAAACGAATCGGCCGCTCTGCTGGAGGCGGTGCTGGAGCGGGTGGCGACGGCGCTGCAGTCCGGCGATCCGGTCAAGATCAGCGGTTTCGGCACCTTCTCGGTCCGGCAGAAGGGCCGTCGCATCGGGCGCAACCCGAAGACCGGGCTCGAGGTGCCGATCCTGCCCCGTTCGGTGCTGGTGTTCCGGCCGAGCCAGGTGCTGAAGGCGCGCGTGAACGGGCAGGAGCCCCCGGCCGAGGATGACGCGGCATGACCCCGTCCGGCGGCTGGCAGCCCGGCGACGCCGAGGACGAGGCCCGGCTGGAGCTGGGCTTCGATTCCGAGCCCTATGACGAGACGCGCGAGGCCGAGCCGGAACGGCAGGGCGGCCGGCCGAAGAAGAGCCCGTCGGCCTTTCGCACCATCAGCGAGGTGGCGGACGATCTTCACATTCCGCAGCACGTGCTGCGGTTCTGGGAGACGCGGTTCCCGCAGGTGAAGCCGCTGAAGCGCGGCGGCGGCCGGCGCTACTACCGCCCGGACGACATCGCGCTGCTGCGGCGGATCTCCGACCTGCTCTACATCCAGGGCTACACCATCAAGGGCGTGCAGAGGCTGCTGCGCGAGGGCGACGGCACGCTGTTGGGTGATTTGCCGCCACCCGACGCCGCCGACCGCGGCGACGAGCTGGAGATCCCGCCCGAGCCCGCTGGCCTGTCACCGGGCGAGCCGGCCCCGACGCCGGTGCCGGAGTTCGAGCCGCCGGCGAGCTGGATCGCGGCGCACGACGAGGTGCTGGAGGACGAGGTACAGCGCCTGCGCCGCACGCTGCGGAGCGTGCTGGACGAGTTGCGGGACCTGCGCAGCCAGATCGGACCGTGAGGTCGCGGGAGGTGGCTGATCATGGCGTCGCGGATGATCGCGACGTTACGTCTCCCGGTCCTGGTGGCGATCCCGTCTGGCGAACGTGGCGCTACCATCGTCTGACAGGCTGCTGATGCAGCGAAGACCTAGGCGCGGGCTGCGTGAGGCCGAAGCGGTTCTTCTGCGGGAAAGCCGGCTGGCCGCTACGCTAGGCAGTGCGGTCATCAGTCAATGCATCGGCGAATCTGCGTAACAGGCGCGCAAGCTGTGCAAGATCATCGATCTGCCACGATCCGAACGCCTGCGTGGCGAGCCGCTCGCGTGCGGTATCGATTGCCCTGTTCATCGCCTCGCCGGCTGCCGTGATGGTAGCCTCACGAACACGCCGATCAGCACCCGGCCGCCGTTCGACGAGGCCCAAATGCTCGAGTTTCGCGATTTGCCGGCTGACGGTCGTGTAGTCACGTCCAACTCGGCCGGCAAGGTCCACCACGCCAATCGGTCCCCGGCGATCCACGATAACGAGCAACGGAAACAGCGCCTGGTCGAGCGTGATACCTGCTGCCTCGATGATGGCCTGGTCGCGCTGCGGCCGGTTCATGACCGCCACGATGTCGATCAGCGCCTCATGCAGGTTGGCCAGCTCCAGAGATATGGGTGTATTTTGCACTCTTCATCCTTGCAAACGACAGCCAGTCTTTATATGTGCTATTTGCACACATCACGATGACAGCTGCCGATCGAGGCGTAACTCGTCTTCTTCGGCAACGGAGCAGAGCATGGACCTGGAACTCGGCGGCAAGGCGTTTATCGTCACGGGCGGCACCGACGGGCTTGGCATCGCCACCGTGCGCATCCTGCTCGCGGAGGGCGCGAACGTCCTCGTCTCTGGCCGGTCCGAGGATAAGTTCGCCGCTCTGCAAGCCTCGCTGGCTGAGGCATCGGAGCGGATCGCCTACATCCGAGGCGACAATGCGGATGCGGCACTTCCCGACCGCTTGGCGTCGGCCGTGCTGGATCGCTGGGGCCGGCTGGATGGAATGCTCGTCAGTGTCGGTGGACCTCCTGTGACCAGGGTGTTGACCACCGACGACCAGGCATGGCGGGAGTCTTTCGAGAGTGTGTTCTTGGGGACCGTGCGACTGATGCGCGATATCTCGCCCTCGATAAGCGATGGCGGCGCAATCTTGATGATCCTCGCGATCTCGGCCAAGGAAGCGTCTTCCATGCTGCCGATCTCGAACGGGCTTCGTCCCGGCCTCGCCATGCTCGCCAAGAGCTTCGCCGAGGAACTTGGACCACGGGCCATTCGCGTGAACGCGCTGCTCCCCAATCTCTTCGCGACCGACCGGATGAAGCGCCTCGTCGGTGACGGCACGCCGCCGGTCGAGACTATCGCACTCAAGCGCATGGGCGATCCAGCCGAGTTGGGCCGGATGGCGACCGTGCTGCTGTCGCCGGTCGCCTCCTACGTGACGGGGGCCGCGCTCTCGATCGACGGCGGGCAGCTCAAGTCTCTCTGATCCAGCCGAACAAAAACGAGGACATCAGCATGGACGTGGCACTTCTGGGACTGGGTCAGATGGGTTCCGGCATGGCGGGGCAGTTGATCGAAGCGGGGCACAACGTGACCGTCTGGAACCGCGACGCCGCCAAGGCCAGGCCGTTCCAGCAACGGGGCGCGTCAGTTGCTGCCAGTCCAAGAGACGCCGCTCACGCTGGCGTGGTCATGACGATGCTGGCGAACGACGATGCGGTGGAGGCGGTCGTCTTCGGCGACGACGGTATCCTGTCGGCAGGAGCCGAAGTCTGTCATATTTCGTGCAGCACGGTCAGCGTTGCGCTGACGCATCGGTTGATGGAGGCCCATGCGGGCGCCGGCCAACGTTTCGTCTCCGCTCAGGTCTTGGGTCGGCCGGACGTGAGTGCAGCGGGAAAGCTGTCTGTCATCGCCGGTGGTTCGTCCGCCGACCTTGATGCCGCGCAGCCGCTGTTTGAAGCGATCGGATCGGGCACTTTTCGCATGGGCGAATCCCCTATGACGGCGGCGGCAGCGAAGATCGCCGCCAATTTCGGCATTACCGCCATCATCGAGATGCTAAGCGAGCAGGTCCGCATCGCGGGGGCGCATGGCGTCCAGCCGTCTCAGATGGTCGAACTGCTGATCGGCACCAACTTCGGCAATCGTCTCATCCGCAGCTATGGGCCGATGGTCGCCGAGCAACGGTTCGAGCCTGCTGGCTTTTCCATGCGGCTCGGCCGCAAGGACGTAGGCTTGGCACTTGCCGCCGGCGAGGGCGAAGAACTGCCACTGCTCGAGCTGATCGCGTCGCGGATGGATGCGATCATCGCTGCGGACGGCGGCGAGCGCGACTGGTCAGCTCTGGGGCAACCTCCGGCCCTCTAGAGCATTATCCGACCGAACGGACTCGTTCGATCAGATAAAGATGCTCGTCAGAACAACAAGCTAGAGGATGATCCGTGAGCCTAAGCGATCGGATCATCCTCTAGCAGGCTACTGAAGAAGCCCATGACCAGGCGGTGCTCGGATGCGCTGCACCTGTGGCGCTGCCCCGGGCCGGATCGGCTGGATTGCGGCGCGGGGGCGCGACTGCTACATCCCGGCTGCCGTCGCGATAGGCGGGCAGTAGCGCAGCCTGGTAGCGCATCAGTCTGGGGGACTGAGGGTCGTGGGTTCGAATCCCGCCTGCCCGACCAACCTTCGGCTTCCGGCTCAGGCCGACTCCCCGTCCGGCTTCGTCCAGTCCCGCCACAGCAGGATCAGCGCGGCCATGATCGCCGGGCCCAGGAACAGGCCGAGCAGGCCCCAGGCCTCGACTCCGCCCAGGATGCCCAGCAACACCCAGAGGAACGGCAGCTTCGTGGCGCCGCCGATCAGCACCGGGCGGACGAAGTGGTCGGACGCGAACACCACCGTCATGCCGAACGCGAACACGATGATCGCGGCGACCGCCGAGCCGTTCGCCATGACCAGCAGCGAGGCCAATGCGATGGCGACCACGGCGGCGAACGGGATCATTGCCGCCACCGCGGTGAGCAGGCCGAACAGGGTCGGGTGCGGGGCGCCGGCGATCGCGTAGGCGACGCCCATGATCACGCCCTCGCCGAGCCCGACCAGCACCAGCCCGTCCACCGTGCCGTGCACGGAGGCGATCATCTGGCGGCCGATGCGCTCGCCGCGGGTGCCGAACGCGCGCCGGCTGGCGACCAGCAGCTGCGAGGTGACCGTCTCGCCCTCGCGGAACAGGAAGAACAGCGTGATGATGCTGAACGCGAACAGCGTGCTGCGGTGCGCGACCTGGCTGCCCAGCGCCCGCGTCATGCGCATGCTGCTGCCGGCCTTGAGCGTCGCGAGGAGCTCGGAGGCGTCGTCCGGCGTCGCCAGGTGCTGCCGCCACCAGTTGCTTGCCGCCTCGCGGCCAACGGGCAGCCGGTGCACCCAGTCGGGCACCGGGACGCCGGTATGGCGGGCGTGCTCGATCCAGGCGAATACGCCCTGCGCCTCTCGGATGCTCTCCAGACCGATCAGCGAGATCGGCACCAGGAACACCAGCGCGATCATCGCCGTGAACAGCAGCGGCAGCAGCAGGTTGTGCCGGCCAGGCGGCCAGCGGCGCTTGGCGCGCCGGAACAGCGGCCAGGTCGCCACCGCGAAGATCACCGCCCAGACCAGGGCCGGCAGAAAGTCGCGCAGGGTGAACAGCCCGAGCAGCACGAGCACGGCGCCCAGCGCGCCGCGGGCGACCTGCTGGAACCGGGTCCGTCGGGCGGCCTGAGGATCGACCGGCCAATCGGGCCGGGGTAACTGGCTCAATGCCTCGCTCATGTCGTCGGCTGCTCCCGATAGCTGGTCCTGCGGACGGTCACGCCCGCATCGCGCCCCCAAGGTGTTGCGGCGCCCGCACTTTCCCGCAAGTCCCCCGGACCGCGTGACGTGCCGACCCCGGCGTCGCGCGGGCTTCCCAATCCGGGCAGGATGCGCGACGACGTAGGAACCACGATCGCACGGGACGGCAGCGGAATGAACCAGGCGGCGCAGACGGTGCACCATGTCGCGGCGACCCCGGGGACGATCCGGCTGGGCATCCTCGATCCGGCCGCGGCCCCTGTGCTGACGATCCCGTCCGGCGACGCGGTGACGCTGGAATGCCTGTCGGGCGGCCCCGAAATCATGGCCCCGGACAGGACGGCGTTCCCGGTCCCGGACGCGCTGGCGGCGATCCACACGGCCGGACTGCCGAGGCTGGGCCCGCACATGCTGACCGGCCCGGTGGCGGTGCGCGGCGCCAGGCCGGGCGACATGCTGGAGGTGCGGATCGAGGCGGTGGAGCCGGCCTCCGACTGGGGCTACTGCGGCATCCGGCCGCTCGCCGGCACGCTGCCCGACGAGTTCGACACCCGGTTCCTGAGCCATATACCGGTCGACCGGGCACGCCGGGTCTGCCGGCTGCCGTGGGGACCGGAGCTGGCGCTGGCGCCGTTCTTCGGCATCATGACGGTGGCGCCCCCGGTCGATTGGGGCATCCTGTCGAGCCGGGAGCCGCGCGCATTCGGCGGCAACCTCGACTGCAGGGAGCTGGTGGCGGGCAGCACGCTCTACCTGCCGGTGATGACCGAGGGCGCGCTGTTCTCGGCCGGTGACGGGCACGGGCTGCAGGGCGACGGTGAGGTCTGCGTGAACGCGCTGGAGATGTCGCTGAACGGGCGCTTCACGCTGATCCTGCACAAGGCGCCGGACCCGGCCACGCCGCTGCTGCGGTTCCCGCGCGCGGAGACGCCGACGCACTGGATCAGCCTGGGGCTTCACGAGGACCTGGACGAGGCGATGCGGATCGCGCTGCGCCAGATGATCGGGCTGATCTGCGAGCGCACCAGCCTGTCGCGCGAGCAGGCCTACCAGACCTGCTCGCTGGCGGTGGATTTCCGGGTGACGCAGACGGTAAACGGCGAGAAGGGCATCCACGGCATGCTGCGCAAGGGGCTGCTGTTCTGATGGGCGGGGCAATACCCGGAGCGCAACGGGACGGCTGCCGGGGTCGCCGGGCATGATGGCGCATTGGATCATCTGGTCGCAGGTGGCACTCTACGCTGTCATGGTGGCTGGCGTACTGCTGGGGATCCGGCGGCGGCGGCGAACCGCGGCCCGCCTGCTGTGGCCCGCCTCGACGACGCAGTGGCAGATGGAGAGCTGGGGAAGCCGCTTCCTGGAGCACAAGGGCTGGCAGACCTGCACCATCGCCGGCCAGGCCACCCTCAACATCATGCAATGCAGGAAGGAGCACGAGGAGATGTTCGTCGTCTTCCTGCGCGACAGCTCGTTCTTCCGACGGCTGCTGGTGATCATCGGCACGTTCGGCAGCTTCCTGCTGCAGCGCTCGGTGATCGTGCTCTACGACCCGCCGTCCGAAGCGATGAGGACGCTGGCGTTCGAGCAGAAGATCGCCCTGGCGCATTTCCTGGACCTGCCGCTGTTCGACACGACCGAGAACGCCAGACAGCCGGGCCTCACGGCGGTGCGGGAGATCCAGCGGAAGATCAAGGTGATCTAGAGGATGATCCGATCGCTTAGGCTCACGGATCATCCTCTAGCTTGTTGTTTTGACGAGCATCTTTATCCGATTGAACGAGTCCGTTCGATCGGATGATGCTCTAGGAGCCCATCAGAGAATGCGCTGTGCCGGCGATCCGGCGCGCCCATCTGCGCTTGCCGTTGCTCACGGCCAGGAGGCCGCTTCGCTCCGGTTATCGAAGGGCGCGCCGGGCGTGCTCCGCCGCACCCGCGGGCAAGCACTCCTGCTCGGCACAGCCCATTCTCGAGCAGGCTTCTAGCGAGCCGCGGGGGACGGAGGCGCCGTCTACCCTGCCGTCCGGCAGGCCCAGATCGCGAAGGCCTGCACCAGGGCTGCCTCCTTCAGGCTGTCGAAGCGCCCCGAGGCGCCGCCATGGCCCGCCTCCATGTTGATCCGGCACAGGATCGGCCGATCGCCGGTGCCCCGCTCGCGCAGCCGGGCGACCCATTTGGCCGGCTCCCAATAGGTCACGCGCGGGTCCGACAGGCCGCCCAGGGCCAGGATCGCCGGGTAGGGGCGGGCGGCGACGTTGTCGTAGGGGGAGTAGCCGGCGATGCGGTCGTAGGCCTCGCCGTCCGCGAGCGGATTCCCCCATTCCGGCCATTCCGGCGGCGTCAGCGGCAGCGAGGTGTCGGACATGGTGTTCAGCACGTCGACGAACGGCACCTGGGCGACGATGCCGGCGAACAGCTCCGGCGCCAGGTTGGCGACGGCGCCCATCAGCAGCCCGCCCGCCGACGCGCCGTGCGCCACGATGCCGCCAGCGGTACCATAGCCGGCCGCGACGAGATGCCGGGCGACAGCCAGGAAGTCGGTGAAGCTGTTGGTCTTCGTCGAACCCCGGCCGTCCAGGAACCAGCCCCAGCCCTTCTCCGAGCCGCCGCGGACATGGGCCACGGCGTGGATCCAGCCGCGGTCGACCAGGCTCAGCGTGCGGGTGGAGAAGCCGGCCTCGATGGCGTGGCCGTAGGAGCCGTAGCCGTAGAGCAGCAGCGGCGCGGTGCCGTCGAGCGGGGTGTCGCGGCGCATCAGCACGGTGATCGGCACCAGCGCGCCGTCGGCGGCGGCGGCCATGAGGCGGCGGGTGAGGTAGAGCCCGCTGTCATGGCCGGACGGGATCTCCTGCACCTTGCGGAGCGTGCGGCGTCCGGTCGCCATGTCGTGGTCGTACCAGTGCCGGGGCGTGGTGGGCGACTGGTAGCCGTAGCGGAGCGTGGTGGTGTCGAACTCGTGGGAGCCGTCGAGCGAGAGCAGATAGGCCTCCTCCTCCACGGCGATCTCGGCGGCGACGGCGCGGATGTCGGGCGCGTCGGCGGCCTCCTGCGGGACGATCAGGATGCGGTTGTTGACGTCGCGGCGCTCGATCCAGGCAAGGTGGCCGGCGTAGGCGGCGACGCCGATGACGAAGTGGCCGGGCCGGTGCGGCACGAAGTCGCGCCAGCCGTCGCGATCGGGCGTGGCGGCGTCGACCTGCATCAGCGCGAAGTCG
Source organism: uncultured Acetobacteraceae bacterium (assembly GCA_937873205.1). GTDB lineage: Bacteria > Pseudomonadota > Alphaproteobacteria > Acetobacterales > Acetobacteraceae > Lichenicola. The sequence continues at coordinate 37,297 of CALMVO010000024.1, read as the reverse complement.
ATGGCGCCGCCGCGGTTGGTGTGAACGATGAAGCGGTCCGGCGCGCCGGCTTCGGGGCGCGGCCAGTGGGTGAGGCCGTAGCGCTCTCCGCGGAGGCGGGGGGCGGCGACCCGCGGCGTCGCGGTCGGGTCGTCGCCGGGGATCAGCAGCACCTCGCTGGTCTCCTGGTCGCCGCAGGTGATCATGATCCAGCCGCGCGAGGCGCTGAGCTCGACGCCGATGAAGAAGCCGGGATCGGCCTCCTCGTAGACCAGCGCGTCGGCGCCGCCGCGCGACGGGCGGCGGTAGATCCGGGTCGGTCGGCCGTGCTCGTCGCGCCAAGTCCAGAACAGCCAGGCGCCGTCGCCCGAGAAGGCGAAGTCGCCGGTGGAGCTGTCCGCCGGGTCCGGCAGGGTCTCGCCGGTGGCGAGGTCGCGGACCTGGATGCGGTAGGCCTCCGACCCCTGCGCGTCCTCGGCATAGGCGTAGAGGTCGTGCAGCGGTGAGTGCCGGGCGGCGGCGACCCGGTAGTAGTCGTGGCCTGCCGAGAGCGCCTGCACGTCGAGCAGGACCTGCTCGGCGGCGGGGTCGTCGGTCGGCCGCCTCGCATGCACCGGATGCTGGGCGCCGGGCTCGTAGCGCGCATAGTACTCCCACGGGCCATCCGGCACCGGGAGCGACATCTCGTCCTGCTTCAGCCGGCCCTTCATCTCGTCCAGGATGGTGGCGGCGAGCGCCTGCGTCGGCTCCAGCACCGCCTCCGCGTAGGCGTTCTCGCGGCGCAGGTGCTCGGCGATGTCCGGCCGTAGCGCCGAAGGGTCGCGCAGCACCGCCTGCCAGTTCTCGTCCTTCATCCAGGCGTAGGGATCGATGCGGATTCGGCCGAGCTGCTCGATGCGGTGCTCCTCCCGGCGGGCGGCGGGCGGGACGGGGGCCGGGATCGGGTCGTCAGTCATGGCGGGGTCCTTCGCGGCCGCTTCGGCTTCGGTTCGGGCAGGTCGATGGCGGCGTGCAGGTGATGCACCGCGAGCCCGGTCGCGTCCGCGATCATCCCGGCGACCAGGCTGCGGTGGCAATGGGTGGGGTCGCGCTCGAAGCAGAGCAGGCAGGCGCGGGTCTCGGCCGCCAGCGCGCGGGCCTCGGCGAGGGCGGCCTGGCTGCGGTCGCCGCTCACGTGGGCCAGGAAGATGCGATGCATGGCCTCGACGTCGCCGCGGCGGACGGCATCGCGGCCGTCCTTGGGCGTGCCGAGCGGCTGCAGGTGCAGGTAGCCGATCCCCGCTTCGGCCAGCCCGCCGGCCAGCAGCCGCTTCGAGAAGCCGGGACGCCGGGAGGTGGCGACGGCGCGCACGTCGATCAGCAGCCGGGTGCCGGCTTCGAGCAGGGCCATGCGCACCTGGTCGAAGCGGGCGGCCTCGTAGCCGATCGTAAGCAGCCGCGTTGTCGTCACGACGGCAGTGCTAGCAGTTTCGCCGGGCTGGCGGCAGCCGCCGGCGCTGGAGGATTGGAAAGCGGATGTCGCTGCGGATCGCGCTGTTCCTGGCCGGGTTCGCCACCTTCGCGCTGCTCTATTGCGTGCAGCCGCTGCTGCCCCTGTTCGACCGGACGTTCCGGGTCGGCGCTGCGCAGGCCTCGCTGGCGCTGTCGCTGAGCACCGGGTGCCTGGCGCTGTCGATCCTGGGCACGACGCCGCTGGCGGCCGCCTTTGGCGCCCGGCGGGTGATGTCGGCCTCGATGATCTCGGCGGCACTCTGCAACCTGGCTTGCGCCGCGGCACCGGGCTGGACGGCACTGCTGGTGCTGCGGGCGCTCGAGGGCCTCCTGCTCGGCGGAGTGCCGGCGGTGGCGATGGCCTACCTGTCGGAGGAGGCGGCACCGGCGGAGCTGGGGTCGGTGATGGGGCTCTATGTCGGCGGCACCGCGTTCGGCGGCATGGCCGGCCGCGTCGGCACCGCCTTCGTCGCGGATCTGGGGGCCGGCCACGACTCCTGGCGGCTGGCGCTGCTGATGACCGGAGCCTGCTGCCTGGCGGCCGCACTGCTGTTCGTGGCGCTGCTGCCGCCGACGCGGCGGCCAGGTGCCGTCCGGGCACGTCCAGCCGTCGCGTCGAGGTTCCGCGGTCTCGGCGCCTGGGGCGGGCACCTGCGCGACTCGGGGCTGGGCGGGCTGTTCCTGATCGGGTTCCTGGCGATGAGCGCCTTCGTCACGATCTACAACTACCTGGGCTTCCGGCTGCTGCGGCCGCCGTTCTCGCTGAGCCAGCGACAGTCGGGGGCGGTGTTCCTGGTCTATCTGTTCGGGATCGCGGCCTCGCCGCCGGCCGGGCGGGTATCGGCGCGGATTGGGCGCGGCCCGGTGCTGGTGGCAGGGCCGGTGCTGGGGCTGGCCGGGGTCGGGCTGACGCTGCTGGCGTCGCTGCCGGCGATCATCGCCGGGCTGTCGCTGGTCACGATCGGGTTCTTCGTCTCGCACAGCGTCGCCAGCGCCTCGGTCGGCGCTCGTGCGGTGGTGGACCGGGGCCACGCGGCGTCACTCTACCTGCTGGCGTACTATTGCGGGTCCAGCGTGATGGGCTCGGTCGGCGGCTGGGTCTGGAGCCGCGACGGCTGGCCCGGCGTCGCCGGTTTCACCGGGGGTCTGCTGGGCGCCGGCGTGCTGACGGCGGTCCTGCTGGCGCTGTCCGCGCGACGGCGGGCGGTGCGCTGACGCGATCAGGCCAGCCGCAGCAGGTCGAGGGTGCGCTGGTCCGGCAGCTCGGCGAAGTGGCGGTCGATCGCCGCGCGGAAGGCGGGTTGGTCGGGGGCGACGGCGGAGAACAGCGTCATCGAGGAGTGGAACTTGAGGTCGTCCGGGCTGCCGAAGATGCGGTTCGCCGAGCGGTCCGGCACGGCGAGCACGAGCGCCGTGCAGTCGAGCAGGCGCGGACCCAGGACCGGATGCTCCAGGTAGCGGCTCGCCTCGTCGCCCGAGGCCAGCGCATAGCGTTGCGCCATCGGGCTGTCGCCGAGGCCGCGAAGCTGCGGGAACACGAACCACATCCAGTGCGAGCGCTTGGCGCCCCGCCGGAGCTCGTCCCGCACCTGGTCGATCAAGGGGTCCTGCGCGGCGACAAAGCGGTGGAGGTCGGAGGGATTGGTCATAGTCTGGTTGCCGTCCTGGGACGCTTGCATCGGGGTTGAGACGGTTCAGCGATACCGTATGTAAGACGGAGCGGGGCGATGACGGTGTTGGCGGTTCGGCGGCAAGGCAACTCGATCGGCGTGACGTTCCCGGCGGAGACGCGGATCCGCATGGGGCTGGAGGTCGGACAGGAACTCACTTTGGTCGAGTTGGCCGACGGGGTGAAGCTGGTGAAGCGCAACCTGCGGCTGGAGCACCAGATGGAGCTCGCGCGCGAGGTGCTTCGCGAGCAGGCCGACACGCTGCAGGAACTCGCCCACCGTTGACCAGCCCTGAGTTCCTGGATCCGGACGTCGTGCTGTTCCTGCACGACCAGGCGCTGTGGGACTATGGCGGCATCCAGGGCGTCCGCAGCGAGGACCTGCTGCACAGCGCGCTCGGCCGGCCGGTGAACCGGCTGGCCGACGGCGACCCCGGGAGCCCTCGACCTGTTCGATCTCGCGGCCGCCTACGCCTTCGGCCTTGCCGGCATCCACCCCTTCAACGACGGCAACGAGCGCACCGCCTGGAGCTGCTGCGTGCTGTTCCTGAAGACGAACGGCTGCAGGCTGGCGGTGCCGGCGCCGGAGGCGGTGGAGCGGATGGTGATGCAGGCGGCCGGGCGGCTGGACGAGCCGGCCTTCGCGGCATGGCTGCGGCGATACGCTATCGGAAATCCCGGGTCGGCACCCTGATCGGCACCGCGCGCGGGTCGGCGTGGGCGGGCACGTGCTCCAGGTCGCGCAGCAGCGGGGTCAGGTTCTCGAGGCGTTCGGCGACAAGGTGCACCACCTCGCCGGCGCGCTGCAGCCGGCCGTGGCAGGCGACCAGACCCGCGGACAGGATCAGGCTGCGCTGCTCGGCGAACAATGACGGCCAGATCACCAGGTTGCCGATGCCGGTCTCGTCCTCGATCGTCATGAACATGACGCCCTTGGCCGAGCCAGGCTTCTGGCGCACCAGCACGATGCCGGCCACCGCGATCCGGCGCCCGTCGCGCGCACTGGCCAGCAGGCCGCAGGACGACAGCCCACGGGCCCGCAGCGCCGGGCGCAGCAGCGACAGCGGGTGGCGCTTCAGGCTGAGGCCGGTGGTGCGGTAGTCGGCGACCACCTCGCCGCCCTCGCCGAGCGGGGCCAGCGCGATCGGCGGCTCGTTCGCGGTCGCCTCCGGCCGTGCGGCGAACAAGGGCAGCGCGGCGTCGCCCAGGCCGCGCACGATCCACAGCGCCTCGCGCCGCGGCAGCCCCAGCGCGTGGAAGCCATCCGCCTGCGCGATCCCCTCCAGCGTGGCGGCGGGCAGGCCGGTGCGGCGGTGCAGCGCCTCGATCGACCGGCAGGGATCGGGCGTGCGGGCGGCGATCAGGCGATCGGCGTCGGCACGCGACAGGCCGCGCACCATGCGCAGGCCGAGCCGGACCGCGAGGTACGGCCCCTGCGCGGGTTCCAGCGTGCAGTCCCACTCGCTGGCCCGCACGCAGACCGGACGGATCGGCACGCCGTGCTCGCGCGCGTCGCGCACGATCTGGGCCGGCGCATAGAAGCCCATCGGCTGCGCGTTCAGCAGCGCGGCGCAGAAGATGTCGGGGTGGTGGCACTTCATCCAGGCGCTGGCATAGGCGATCTTGGCGAAGCCGGCGGCGTGGCTCTCCGGAAAGCCGTAGGAGCCGAAGCCCTCGATCTGGCTGAAGGTGCGCTCGGCGAAGGCGCGCTCGAAGCCGTTGCCGACCATGCCCTCGATCAGCTTGTCCCTGAACCTGGACACCCCGCCGGTCACCTTGAAGGTCGCCATGGCACGGCGCAGCTGGTCGGCCTCGGAGGGGGTGAAGCCGCCGCACTGGATCGCCACGTGCATCGCCTGCTCCTGGAACAGCGGCACGCCGAGGGTCTTCCTCAGCACCCGCTCCAGGCTCGGCTGCGGGTAGTGCGCTTCCTCGAGCTTGTCACGGCGGCGCAGGTAGGGGTGCACCATGTCGCCCTGGATCGGGCCGGGGCGCACGATCGCCACCTGGATCACCAGGTCGTAGAGCTCGCGCGGACGCAGCCGCGGCAGCATCGCCATCTGCGCGCGGCTCTCGATCTGGAAGGTGCCGAGGGTGTCGGCGCGGCAGATCATGTCGAAAGTGGTGGAGTCTTCTCTTGGAATTGTAGCAAGGTCAAGAGCTTGTCCACGATGCTGCTCAAGTAAAGTGAAGGCACGGCGCATGCAGCCGAGCATCCCCAGCCCCAGCACGTCGACCTTCATGAAGCGCAGGCTGTCGATGTCGTCCTTGTCCCACTCGATCACCTGCCGATCGGCCATCGCCGCCGGCTCGATCGGCACCAGCCCGTCCAGGCGGTCGCGGGTGAGCACGAAGCCGCCCGGATGCTGGCTCAGGTGGCGCGGGAAGCCGATTAGCTCCCGGGCCAGCAGCAGGGTCAGGCGAAGGCGGCGGTCGGCTACGTTGAGGCCCACGGCCCGGGCCTGCTCCTCGCTGACGCCGTCCTCGCTCCAGCCCCAGACCTGGCCGGCGAGCTGGGCGGTGACGTCCTCCGGCAGCCCCATCACCTTGCCGACCTCGCGCACGGCGCCGCGCGAGCGGTAGCGGGCGACGGTGGCGCAGAGGGCGGCGCGGTGGCGGCCGTAGCGCTCGAACACCCACTGGATCACCTCCTCCCGCCGTTCGTGCTCGAAATCGACGTCGATGTCGGGCGGCTCGTGGCGCTCGGCGGAGATGAAGCGCTCGAACAGCAGGTTGCTGTCCACAGGGTCGATCGAGGTGATGCCGAGCACGAAGCAGACCGCCGAGTTTGCCGCAGAACCACGGCCCTGGCAGAGGATCTTCCTGCTGCGCGCGAACCGCACGATGGCGTTCACGGTCAGGAAGTAGGGCGCGTAGTCGAGCTGGCGGATCAGGCCCAGCTCGTGCGCGACCTGGGTGGCGACGGCATCCGGGACGCCGTCCGGATAGGCGACCGGCAGACGCTCGCGCACCAGCCGCTCCAGATCCTCCTGGTCGGACAGGCCCGGCGTCTCGCTCTCCTCGGGATACTGGTAGCTGAGCTCGGACAGGCTGAAGCGGCAGCGCTCCAGGATGGTCCGGGTGGCGGCCAGCGCCGCGCCGTGATCGCGCCCGAACAGGCGCACCATCTCCGCCTCGCCCTTCAGGTGGCGGTCGGCGGAGCGGGCGCGGCGGTAGCCGGCCGCCTCGATGGTGCAGCCCTCGCGGATGCAGGTGACGACATCTTGGAGGATGCGCCGGTCCGGGGCGTGGTAGAGCACGTCGCCGGTGACCACGGTGGGCACGCCGGCGGCGCGGCACAAATCCTCGGTGCGGGCGAGGCGGGCACGGTCGTTGGGGCGGCGCTCCAGGATGAGCGCGCACCAGGCGCGGTCGCCGAAGAGGTCGCGCAGCCGGGCGAGGTCGGCGGGCAGGGTGGCGGCCAACGCCTCCAGCGGCCGCTCGGGCAGCAGGATGGCGATGAGCCCCTCGGCCGCGGCGGCGAGATCGGACCAGGCGAGGTCGCAGGACCCCTTCGGCGCCCGCGACTTGCCGAGGCTGAGCAGCCGGCACAGCCGCGCATAGGCGGGGCGGTCGGTGGGGTAGATCAGTAGGGCGGGCGCGTCGCGCAGGTCGAGCCGGCAGCCGACCACCAGCCGGATGCCGATCTCGCCGGCACGCTGGTGCGCGCGGGCGATGCCGGCCAGGCTGTTGTGGTCGGTGACGGCGATCGCGTCGTGGCCGAGCTCGCAGGCGCGCTTCAGCAGCTCCTCGACGTGGCTGGCGCCGCGCAGGAACGAGTAGTTGGTGGTGACCTGGAGCTCGACGCAGCGCATGACGGCCGGGCCTATCGCTGGTCGGATCGGGGATGGAGGACGGGATGAGGGTCGCGACATGGATGGCGGCGTCGATGCTGGCGCTGGTGGGGCCGGCATCGGCGCAGCCGCCGCAGCGGCAGGCGCAGAGACAAGCGACGTCGCCCTACGCCGACGGCACCGGTGACGGTGCGGTCGACACGCTGAACTCCGGCCAGCTCGACCGGAACTACACCGGCCCGTGGCATCAGGTGCCGGCGCATCGGCCGGCGGCCGGACCGGTCGGCGCCATCGCCGTGCCGGCGCCGCCCGCCACGCCCACCAGCCCCATCCCGGAGGGGGTGACGCCGCGGCCCTGACCGCGCCGGCCGTATCCGGCTCGCATCAGAACAGCCCGTGCAGGAACCACTGGAGATCGCCAGTGGCGAGGTCGGTGCCGTCGCCGCGGCGGAACAGCCAGTACCGGCGCCCGTCCTCGTCCTCGACGCGGAAGTAGTCGCGGAGCGCCAGCATCTCGCCGCTGCGCTGCCACCACTCGCCGGCGATTCGCTCCGGACCGTCGGCATGGCGCACCCGGTGCCGGCACCCGCGCCAGGTGAAGGAGACCGGCGGCTGGTCCGGCAGTTCGGCCAGCGCCTGCACCGGCTGTGGCGGATCGAACAGCCGCACCGGGCGCGGCAGGTGCTCCGGCCAGGTGGCGGGCCAGGGGATCGTCCCCCGGGTCGGCGCGTCAAGCGGCGGGCGGCGGCGCACGCTGCGTTCGGGGACGTCGCTCTCGACCGGCACCGCGCGCCAGATCCGGCCGGACCCCAGGCGGTTGTGTAGCCGGTCGATCAGCGGGGCGAGGTCGCGCAGCCCGTCGCGGTCCGGATCGATCGTTGCCAGGCCGGACTGGAGCGGTGATACCGGCTCGGCCAGCGCCGCCAGCAGCCACATCGTCTCGACGCCCTCGCCGGGATCGACTTGCTCCAGCCGCTCGTCGAGCAGGCGGGCGATGTGGTCCGGCGCATGGGACGGCCGGGCCAGGGCCAGGGCCTGCATGCAGGACGAGCCGTCGAGCCGGACGTGGACCAGCTCGAGCCGACGCGCGCCGAGGCACAGCGCCTCCAACCGCCGGCACAGCGCGCGGGCCAGCAGCGCGTTGGCGGCGGCCAGCGATTCCGCCGTCTGCAGCGGCTCCGCGAAGCCGAGCCGCTCCCGCAGCACGATGTCCGGCTGGCCGGGCGAGATCGGCTCGGGAGCACGGCCGTGGGCCTGGTCGAGCCGGCGGATCACCCCGGCGCCAAGGCGGCGGGCGAGCGGGCCGCGGGCGACGGCGTCGAGCTCGCCGATGCGGCGCAGGCCGAAGCGTCGCAGCAGGGTGGCCTGATCCGGCTCCAGCCGCAGCGCCTCGATGGGGAGTGCCGCCAGGGCACCCATCGTGGCATCGTCTGGGACCGAGGCCAGCGCATCCGGGCCATGGCGCGCCATCGCGCTGGCGGCGCCGGGCGTGGCGGCGATCGCGGCGCGCACGGAGAGCCCGCCGCGGCGCAGCCGTGCCGCCAGCTCCGCCAGCAGGGCCGCCTCGCCGCCGAACAGGTGCGCGCAGCCGGTGAGGTCGAGCCAGATCCCGTCGGGCGGTTCGGCGCGGGTGAGCGGGGTGTAGCGCCGGCACCAGCCGGCGAGCTCGGCCAGCGCGCTGGCGTCGGCCTGCGGCGCGGCCGGGACCAGCTCCAGGTCCGGCACCATCGCCTGCGCCTGCGCCAGCCTCATGCCGACCTGCAGCCCGACCCGTTGCGCCGCAGCACAGGCCGCGGCCACGACCATGCGCGGCCCATCCTGCAGCGTGGTGACGAGGGGGCGGTCAGCCGTAGCGGGCCCAGGCCGCCTGAGCCGGTCGGTCGGCCAGAGCGGCAGCCACAGATGGGCGATCCGGCGGTCGGGAATGGTCCTGGAGCCAGGCCGGTTCGAGGACGGCGAGACGGTGTCGGGCATCGCAGGCCTGCAGGGTCCAGTGGGAGACGAGGGCGGTACCGCGGCAGCGCAGCAGCTCGAGTCGCCAGAGCATGCGGTCCGGCATCGGGCCGGGCACCTGGCCGGCCGTCTGACCGGAGCTGCGCGAGGGCACGGCGGAGATGCGCCAGCGGCTGGCGGCGGCGCTCGGCGCCAGCAGCGCCGGATCGTCATGGCGGCGGCTGCGGCGGATCGCGAACGCGGTGACGCCGGAGGCCTCCGCGGCCAGCTGCAGTCGGCGCGAGGCGGTGAGGCCGAGGCGGCCCTCGACCTCGCCGACCACCGCGGCCAGGCCGGGATGGCGCAGCGCCTCCTCCATCACCGCCAGCACGGAGCGGCCGCACTGGGCCAGGATCAGGCGGTCCGGATGCAGCCCGACGCCGGAAAGGCCGGGTGCGAACAGGTCGCTGCCCTGCATTGCCCACAGCACCTGCCGCGCCGGGTCGTGCCGGGCCAGCAGGGCGGCCACCAACTGGCTGGCCAGTGTGGCATGCTCGGTATCGGGACCGTGCCCCAGGATCTCGTGCAGCGCGCCGGGGGCGAGGCCGCCGCCGGGCAGGCGGCCGTCGATGCCGTCGAGCCCGAACCGGATCGCCGAACGGTCGGAGGCGGGCCGTGCCGAGGCACCGCCGATCCGGCCGATGCGCAGGCGCAGCGCCTCGATCGGGTCTGGCATGTCGGCGGTTGCGGCCGGGATGGCACGTTCGAGCATACGAGAACGTATAGCGAACAAAATGACTGCGAGAAAGTGGATCGTGTTCGCAGGATCGATGCGACCGGCTTGAACCGGATGATGAGGAGCACAAGCCAGAGGCTTGTTTCGAAAGCACTTCGCAGGTAAGAAAACAGGCTCTACAAGCTCACTTGAGCAATAAGGTATTTGCCTTAGAAGACTGCAATTACGGTTCGTTTGGTCCGCTCAAGCGGTTCCTTAGCTCCTGCCCCTCGGGGCTCGACGGGTCGATCAGGCCACGGCGCAGGAACAGGTCGATCAGCACCAGGTTCACGTTGAACTTGAACGCCTCGGTCTCGCGCACCAGCCGAAACGCCTCGCCCAGCGGGATCAGCGTGAACTCGGCCACCTCGCCGTCGACGGGCACCGGCCGGAAGTCGTCCGGCAGCATCAGGTCGTGGCAGTGCAGCCGGTCGCGGCGCAGGCCCTCGGGTCGGTCCATCGCGTAGCGGATGGTGCCAACCGCGACCGCCTCCCGGGCCAGTTCCAGGGGCAGGCCGCATTCCTCGGCGGCCTCCTTCTCCAGCGTGTCGCGGATGCCGTAGCCAGCGGAGACGCCGCCGGCGGCCAAGTGGTCGAGCCGGTCGGGGTCGAGCTGCTTGTTGGGCGCACGCCGGCCGACCCAGAGATGCAGGCCGTCGGCGCGCCGCACCAGGCCGTTCAAATGGACGCCGTCTGCGAGGATGCCGAAGCTGGGCAGCGCGCCGCGATCCAGCCGCGCCAGTATCGGGCCGTCCGGTTGCGCACGCACGTCGAACGGCTCGCCGCGCAGGCGAAGCAGCCCGGCCCGTCCCAGCGCCTCGCCCAGGGGCTGCAGCCGCTCAGGGTCGTCGAGCACCAGACTGTCTGCCTCACGGCGGACGCCGTGCCGCTCCAGCACGGCGGCCAACCGCGGTCCGACCCAGCCGACCTGCTGGTTGCCCAGCTGAAACGTCAGGCGGTCGCCGGGCAGGACCGCGTTGTTGCAGGCGTCGAGATGACGAAGGAACGGCGAGAGCGGGCTGGTCATGCGGCAGCCTCCGCCGCCGGGGGCGGGCTTGGCAATCGAGCGATATGCTTTGCATCCGAAAGGACGCATGCCACATCGATGGTCATGAGAGAGTTCGCCTCCGCGCCATCCGCCCCGCCGTCCGACGCCGACACCAGGCGGACGGCCCTGGACACGGTGCGCGGGCTGCTGCCCTACCTATGGCCGCGGGGCGACGTCCGAACCCGCATGCACGTCGTCGGCGCCGTCGTGCTGTTGATCGCGGCCAAGCTGGCGACGATCTGCGTGCCGATCATCTACGCGCGCGCGATCGACCGGCTATCGCACCGCGATCCCACCCACCTGCTGGTGGTGCCGGTCGGGCTCATCGTCGGCTACGGGCTGCTGAGGATCGCGTCCGGCGCATTCGGCGAGCTCCGCGACGCGGTGTTCGCGCCGGTCAAGCAGCGGGTGATCCGGATCGCCGCGATGCAGACCTTCCGGCACCTGCACGGGCTGTCGCTGCGCTTCCACCTCGACCGCCAGACCGGCGGCGTGACGCGGGCGGTGGAGCGCGGCACGCAGGCGATCGAGCTGATCCTGCGGCTCGGCGTCTTCAACATCGTGCCGACGCTGATCGAGACGCTGATGGTCACCGCGGTGATCTGGCGCCTGTTCGACTGGCGCTTCGCCGGCGCCACGCTGCTGACCGTGGTGGTGTACGTGGGCTTCACCATCGCCTTCACCGGCTGGCGCATCGGCATCCGCCGCCGCATGAACGAGGTCGAGAGCGAGGCCAGCACCAAGGCGCTGGACAGCCTGCTGAACTACGAGACGGTGAAATATTTCGGCAACGAGGGCCACGAGGCGCGCCGCTACGACGACACCCAGGCGCGCTACGAGCGGGCGGCGGTCAAGACCCAGGTCTCGCTCAACCTGCTCAACATCGGCCAGGCCACCATCATCGCGGTGGCGATGGCGGCGATCATGCTGATGGCCGCCGACGGGGTGGCGGCGGGGCGGCTCACGGTCGGCAAGTTCGTGCTGGTGAACACCTACCTGATGCAGCTCTACCAGCCGCTGAACTTCCTGGGCTTCGTCTACGCCTCGCTGCGGCAGGGTGTGGTGGACCTGGAGCAGATGTTCCGGCTGCTGGGCCAGGCGCAGGAGGTGCGGGACCCGCCGCAGGCCCGCGAGCTGCCGGCCCGGCTGGAGCAGGCGCCACCGGCCGAGGTGCGGTTCGAGGCGGTGCGCTTCGGATACCAGCCGAACCGCGAGATCCTGCACGGGATCAGCTTCTCGGTGCAGCCCGGCGGCCGTACCGCGATCGTGGGGCCGACCGGCGCCGGCAAGTCGACCATCAGCCGGCTGCTGTTCCGCTTCTACGATGTGGGCGGCGGCCGCGTGCTGCTCGACGGGCAGGATGTGCGCGACTATGCGCAGGAGAGCCTGCGGGCGGCGATCGGCGTCGTGCCGCAGGATACCGTGCTCTTCAACGACACCATCCGCTACAACATCGGCTACGGCCGGATCGGCGCCACGCAGGCCGAGATCGAGCACGCCGCACAGCTGGCGCAGGTGCACGACTTCGTCAGCCGGCTGCCCGACGGCTACGACACGCGGGTCGGCGAGCGCGGCCTGAAGCTGTCGGGCGGCGAGAAGCAGCGGGTGGCGATCGCGCGGACCATCCTGAAGAACCCGCGCGTGCTGGTCCTGGACGAGGCGACCAGCGCGCTCGACACCCACACCGAGCAGGAGATCCAGGCGGCGCTGCGGCTGGTGGCAGCCGACCGCACCACGCTGCTGATCGCGCATCGCCTGTCCACGGTGGTGGATGCGGACGAGATCCTGGTGCTGGTGGATGGCCGGATCGCCGAGCGCGGCACCCATCGGGCGCTGTTGGCGGAAGGCGGCGCCTATGCGCGGATGTGGGCGGCGCAGTCAGAGGAAGAGGACGCGGCGGCGCAAGCCGGATCGGTGCTGATGCCCGATCTCGAGGGCGCCGATCTCGCGATATGAACGAGCTGGAGGACAGGGCGATGGCGATCGAACCGCGCGGCGGCGACCAGAAGCTGGGGCAGGACGGCTCGGTGCCGGCCGAACTGAGCCACGCCGGCGCCGTGATCGACAAGGCGATCGAGTACATGCTGGGCGAGCAGCTGCCGCCGCTGGCGATCGCCTCGGCGCTGCTGGGCGGCTCGCTGGGGCTGCTGGCGCGGACGATGGACCGCGCCGCGATGATGCGGATGCTGGACAACGCGCGGGCCAGCGTGGCGGCGGGCGAGCTCGATCCGGTGAATGACCGCGAGGCCGGGCGGGCCTGAGGTCGGTTTCAAGGCCAGGGGCCTTGCCCCTGGACCCCACCGGGGCCGCGGGCCCCAGACCCCGGATCGTTGTTCTTGCAGCCTCCCAAATGGTTTCCCTCTAATAACTCAGGGCCTGGGGCCCGGGGCCCCAGCGGGTCCAGGGTAGGGTCCTGGCCTTGACTGCCCGCGCCGGTTTGGTCATAAGCCGCGCCTCTCATGAGACGTCGCCGGTGCGCCGGACGCCTCACTCAAGGATCAAGACGATGTCGCGCCGCTGCGAGATGACCGGCAAGGGCGTGCTGACCGGTAACAACGTCAGCCACGCCAACAACAAGACCCGGCGGCGCTATCTGCCCAACCTGCAGGAAACTGCGCTGCTGTCTGACATCCTGGGCACCCAGATCCGCATGCGGGTGACGACGCACGGGCTTCGCACCATCGAGCACAATGGCGGCCTCGACGCCTTCCTGCTTGGCACGCCGAACCGTCGGCTGCCTGAGCCGGCGCAGTCGCTGAAGCGGCGAATTCTGCGCGCGCAGGCCAAGAAGCAGGCCGCCCAGCCGGCCTGAGCCTGCCCTAGCAGGGGCTGGAGCAGCCTGTCCGGCGCCCAGTGTCCGGCCTTGCAAATCCGGGGCGTCTCGCGCATGTGAGGCGCTATCTGTCTTTCGGCCATGGCGAGTCCGTGGCCCCGGGAGGCGCACGGGACCTATCCCGTCCGGCGCCGCGTCGGCGCGCCTTCCTGGTCACGAGGAGCATTGAACGCCGTGTCCGACCTCTCGAAGATCCGCAACATCGGCATCACCGCGCACATTGATGCGGGCAAGACGACGACCACCGAGCGCATCCTCTACTACACCGGCGTGTCGCATCGGATCGGCGAGGTCCACGAGGGCAACACCACCACCGACTACATGGAGCAGGAGCGCGAGCGGGGGATCACCATCACCTCGGCCGCGGTGACGTGCGAGTGGAAGGACCACCGCATCAACATCATCGACACGCCAGGCCACATCGACTTCAACATCGAGGTGAACCGCAGCTTGCGCGTGCTCGACGGCGCCATCTTCATCATTGAGGGCGTGGCAGGCGTGCAGCCGCAGTCGGAGACCAACTGGCGTCTCGCCGACCGCTACAACGTGCCGCGCGTGATCTTCATCAACAAGCTGGACCGCACCGGCGCCGATTTCTACCGCGCCTTCGACACGCTGAAGGAGAAGCTCGACATCGTGGCGCTGCCGCTGCAGCTGCCGATCGGCATCGAGGATGGCTTTATCGGTGTCGTCGACCTGGTCGAGATGAAGGCGATCGTCTGGGAGGGTGGCGAGCTCGGCGCCAAGTTCCATGACGAGGCGATCCCAGCCGACATGATGGAGAGGGTGGCCGAGGCGCGTCAGCTGCTGCTCGACACCGCGCTCTCGGTCGATAACGAGGCGATGGAGGAGTATTTCGACAAGGGTGATGTCGACGTCTCCACCCTGAAGCGCTGCATCAAGGCCGGCGCCATCTCCGGCGCGTTTCGTCCCGTGCTGTGCGGCACCGCGTTCAAGAACAAGGGCGTGCAGCCGTTGCTCGACGCCGTGCTCGACTACCTGCCGGCGCCGGATGATCGCGAGGGCATCCGTGTCGCCGCCGAGGAGGGTCAGGAGGATGCGCCCCCCAGCACCCGCCGTCTGATCAAGGTCGACCCGAAGGGCAGCTTCTCCGGCCTGGCGTTCAAGATCATCAACGACAAGTACGGCACCCTGACTTTCGTGCGGGTCTATTCCGGTACGTTGAAGTCCGGCGACCAGGTGATGAACACCACCAAGGACCACAAGGAGCGCATCGGACGCATGTTCCAGATGCACGCCGACAAGCGGGCCGAGATCAAGGAGGTGAAAGCCGGCGACATCGCCGCCTTCGTCGGGCTGAAGGACACCGGCACCGGCGACACGCTCGCCTCAGCCGACGATCCGGTGGTGCTGGAGCGCATGGCGTTCCCGGTGCCGGTGATCGACATCTCGGTCGAGCCGAAGACCAAGGAGGCGGTCGAGAAGATGACGCTGGCGCTGCAGAAGCTCGCCGGCGAGGACCCGTCGCTCCGTCTCAAGACCGACCAGGAGACCGGCCAGACCATCCTGTCGGGCATGGGCGAACTGCATCTCGAGATCATCATCGACCGGCTGCGCCGCGAGTATGGCGTCGATGCCGACATCGGGGCACCCCAGGTCGCCTATCGCGAGACCATCAGCAAGACCCATATCGAGACTTACACCCACAAGAAGCAGTCGGGCGGCTCGGGCCAGTACGCCGAGGTCAAGATCCAGTTCTCGCCGGTCGAGCGTAACGCCGGCATCACCTTCGAGAACAAGGTCGTCGGCGGCACTGTGCCGAAGGAATACATCCCGGCGGTCGAGAAGGGCATCAAGGTGCAGGCGACCACCGGCGTGCTGGCCGGGTTCCCGACCGTCGACTTCAAATACACCCTGCTCGACGGCAAGTACCATGACGTCGACAGCTCCGCACTGGCGTTCGAGATCGCGGCCAAGGCGTGCTTCCGGGAGGGTATGAAGCGCGCGTCGCCGGTGATCCTGGAGCCGATCATGGACGTCGAGTGCACGACGCCGCAGGACCATGTCGGCGACGTGGTCGGCGACCTGAACCGCCGCCGCGGCCAGATCCAGAACCAGGAGAGCGCCGGCTCGACGGTGACGGTGCGGGCCCAGGTGCCGCTCAAGGAGATGTTCGGCTACATCTCGCACCTGCGCTCGATGACCAAGGGCCGCGCGTCGTTCACCATGCAGTTCCACCACTACGACCCGGTGCCGCGCAATATCGCCGACGAGATCATGGCCAAGTCGGCCTGATCGGTCCCCCGGGCGACCCGCGCGGGGAACGCCTTTAAGCGTCCTTAACCTGGATGCGTCAGGGTCGGCGGGTGACGAACGAGCACCGCGCCGCCCCTGCATCCCCGTCAGCGCTGGGTCTGACCCTGTCACCGGGCATCTACCTACCGATGCTGGTGCTCGGTTGCCTCGGGTGCTGCGTGGCACTCCTACTCTACAGCTATGCTCCTGGACAGGACCTCATGGTCTTCCATACCGCCGGGCGGCTGGCGGCGGCAGGGGACTACGCCACGCTCGCCGACGGCAGGCGTTTCACCGACCTTCTGACAGACATGCACAGGGCATGGCTCAAGGGGCCGATCGTCCTCCACCCCTGGGTCTACCCGCCGACGATGCTGCCGGTCGCCATGGCGATCGGCGCGCTGCCTTTCGGCCTCGCCTATGCCGCGGTGATCACGGGATCGCTGCTCCTGCTGCTGGTCTGCGTCTGGCGTTGCTGGCCAGCCGGCGCCAGACGGGATCTCGCGATCGTCCTCCTGCTCCTGTCGCCAGGCACGGGATGGTGCATCGGGGCGGGGCAGGTCAGTTTCGCCGTCGTCGGCATCATGCTCGCGGGGCTCACCCTGCTTCGGCGCCGGGGGTTCGCCGCCGGCCTCGTGCTGTCCCTTCTCACGCTCAAGCCCCAGTTCGCCGTCCTGGTCCCGATCGCCCTCCTCGCCGGACGGCAGCGGAACGCCTTCATCGGCTTCACCCTCGGTGCGGCGACGCTCGTCGCTTTCAGCCTCGCGCTGCTTGGTCCGGCCCCCTGGCTGTCCTGGATCCGGTTCATCACCGCGGCCGATCCGCGTTTTGCCGACTGGGCCCGAACGGGACGGTATTTCGGGCAGAGTGTCGACGCCTATGTCCTCGTGCTCGGCTTCTCGCCGCGCCTAGCAGACATCGGCCAGATCGTGGCGTCGCTGACGGCGGCCTGCCTTGTCGGCTGGACCTTCGCCACGGTGCGGGACGGCCGCCGTCGCGCGATCGTCTTCATGGCGGCGGCAGCACTCGGCGCGCCCCACATCTCTAATTACGATTCCCTCGTACCCGCCCTTGCCGCAGCGCTTGTCCTCACGACGCCGGCCATGTCGGGGAACCGGCCCAGAACGGTTTTCGCGGTCCTCGTCTGGTTGAGCGCCCTGCTCAATCCTCCCGCCGTGATTCAGGCCCTCGGTATCCCCGCATTGACCCTGCTGTCGGCCGGGACGCCCCTCCTCCTTCTGCTCCTCGCCGGCGCTACGGCCATTCCCGACGGGTGGTGGATGAAGTCGGCGGCGACGTCAGGCAACTGCCGCAGCGAGGCCTGATGCGCCGGGACCATGTAGTATCAACCGGCTTTGGGACTGACGTATAGAAGGCCAGGGCTCTGCCCTGGACCCGCTTAAGGCGAAGCCTTAAGAATCCAATCTTTTAATAAACTCTCTTCCCAAAGGCCGAGGCTTTTGGTGCCGTTTCGTTAAATAAGTGGATTCTCAAGGCTCTGCTCTTCAGGCAGGTATAGGGCAGAGCCCTGGCCTTTGATGGGTCGATCTCGAGGCCTGAGCGGCCGGCGCCAGCGCATCGACGAGGATGCGGCTCAGCCGCGCAGGCGCCAGCCATCCGCGTCCGACACGGCGCGCCCTTCGGCCTGCAGCTTGTTCAGGTGCGAGAGCAGGTTGCTCCGCGCCGGCGTCAGCAGCTCGGGACGCAGGTTGAAGTAGGCACGGCCGAGCACGGTCTCCAGCGACGCGGGCTTCGACGACAGCACCGCGGCGATCGAGGCCTCGCGGGCATCGCGGTGGTCGAGCAGGTTCTGCACCAGCTCGCGAGGCCGCAGGATCGCCGGGCCGTGCGCGGAGAGCATCAGCCGGTCGTCGCGGTCGCGGATGCGGCGCAGGCTGTCGATGAAGGCGACCAGATCGCCATGCGGCGGCGGCGGCACCACGGATGTCGACCAGCCCATGACGTGGTCGCCGCTGAACAGGACGTCGTCGTCACGCGCGAAGCACAGATGGTCCATGGAGTGGCCCGGCGTGTGCACCACCTCGAGACCGGCGATGCGGTCGCCGTCGCGCAGCCTGATCCAGTCGGGGAGGCCGGGCTGGCTGTCTAGAGCATAGCCGGCCACCGGCGCCCCGGTGCGGCGGGCGAGGCTGGCGGCCCCGGCGACGTGGTCGCTGTGGGTGTGCGTGATCAGGATGTGGCTGAGGTGCGGTCCCGCCTCGGCGATGATGGCGTCCAGGTGGGCCGCGTCCTCGGTGCCGGGGTCGATGACGGCAACACCGCCCTCCCAGTCGATCAGCCAGCTGTTGGTGCCGTTGTAGGTCATCGGGCCGGGGTTGGGGGCGACGATCCGCCGGATGCCGGGCCCGGCCGGAAGCGGCACCGCGCACGGCGGCGGCGGCTCGGACAGGCGCCAGCCGCGCCGTCGGGCGGACGGCTGCCGCACCGCCGCCGCTGCGTCAGCCAAACGCGCCGACATCGTGCATCACGGCGACGCTGATCTCGCGGACCAGCTCGAACAGGCGGCGCATGGGCTGGAAGATCTCGGCATCCTCGCGTGTGTAGGCGTTCTCGGAGCGCGGGCCGGCCTCCTCGCGGTAGTCGAGCCGGACCTGCTGGTTCGCAGCCTGCGGAAAGATCGCTGCCAATTCCTTAAGCACGCCCGGGATCTCGAGGCGCAGCACCTGATCGTCCAGCGCCTCGCGGGTGAAGCCGTGGCGGGGCGAGAAGTATGGGATGCGGGTCGAGAGCAGCCAGATCCGCTCGATCAGGGTGAGCCGGATCGCATGCAGCAGCAGCTCCGGCAGCGCCATCCGCGGCGCGTCCGGCCAGGCCGTGCGCAGCGCCAGGTGATCGGCCTGGATGCGGCGGAACATCGACTGCGTGATGGCCCAGAGGTCGAGCCGCTCCAGCCCCGCCGACAGCGTGACCAGGGCGTCGCGGCGGGCGGGATCGGCCTCGTGCGCCGCGCGGTCGAGCCAGACCCCCGGGTCCAGCGTCATCACGATGGCGCGCAGCACGCCGCGATCGGAATGGGCCAGCGCGTGCGCGGCGAAATCCAGCGCGCGGCGGAAGCGCGGGCTTTTGAGCAGGAACTCCTCGAACGTCTCGGGATGGCGGGCGGCGGCCAGCCCCAGCCCCTGCAGCGTGTTGGCGCACCAGCCGAGCTGCTGCAGGATCGCGTTGTTGGGGATCGCGCGCAGCTCGCGCGGGTGGCGGATGCGGACCGGGCCACCGGCACCGTCGGTCTGGCGGGCGGACGGGCGCGAGCCGGTATGGTCGATCAGGGCCGGGCCGAAAGCGCCGAGCAGGCCGGCATAGCCGGGATCCTCGACCAGCTCGGTCATGCCGACACCGATCGCGGCGAAGAAGTCGGCCGAGAAGTCCGGCTCGTCGTAGATCGGGTCGCCGGCCTGCCGCACCGTGGCGAAGGCGTGCTCGGCAATGCTGCCGATCACCGCGTCGGCCAGGATCTGCGTGCCGAACAGCACGTAGCCGTCGCCGCCCTGGAACGCCGCTTCCTCGCGGTAGGCGATGCCGGCATTCTGCAGGGCCAGCCTGGTGTGCGGCGTCGAGAGGTAGTCGAGGCGGTCGGCCAGCGAGAATGGGTGCGCGCCGCGGCCGATGCTCTCGCCATGGGTGTCGAACAGGATCACCTCGATGTCGGTCAGGCCGCGCCGGATCAGCAGGTCGGCGACCTTGAGGCGCAGCCGCTCGATCAGGTAGGTGGCGGCGAGCTGGCCGACATAGCGGCCGCTGTCGGAGTAGCCGAACTGCAGCGAGAGCTTGCCCGTCCGCCGGAGGTAGTCGCGGTAGTGCCGCGAATGCAGCGCCTCCTCGATGACGCGGCTGCCGTTCATCAACGCGTCCCGGGTCTCGAACAGCGGCGAGATCTCGACGTGGTCCTCGACGCCGAACAGCCGCGCCAGCCACAGCACCACCAGCAGCGTGTAGCCGCTCTCGGTCTCGGCGACGAGGAAGCGGATCGGGCTCGCCGCGTCGACATGCTTGGCGATCTGGGTCACCGTCATCATCAGCCGGGCGGCGGAGGCCTGCTCCGACAGGAGGCCGCCGAAATCGACCGGCACCGGCCGCACCTCGGCCAGCGCGTCGTTGATCCGGGCGAGCAGGGCGCGGCGCTGGCCCGGGTTCTCCGGGCTGTCCTCGATGCCGAGCCGCTGCCGGGCCACGTTATGGATCTGGGTGGAGTTCAGGCGGACATGGGTGTGGGCGAGGCCCATGCCGTGCGAGACGAAGCCGGCGCGGGCGACCGCGAGAGGCAGCCGGTCGGGCTCGGGCGCTGCCTCGAAGGCGGCGGCGAACTCCTTGTCGAGCACGGAGGGCATCGGGATCGCCTCGTCGCGGCGGTCGATCAGCGCGCGCGAGAAGGCGGCGACCTGCTCCGGATCGGCCTTTGTGGGGGCGGCCGCGATCTGCGCGGCGACGGCGCCGATCGCGGCCTCGATGCGGGCCTGCAGCGCCGCCGGCGGGGCGGCGAGGGCGCCGAGCTGTGCTGCGAGCCGCTCGAGCTGCAGCCGCTTCATGCGGAGCCGCAGACGCAAGCTGTCCCACCAGCCGATGTCGGTGCGGCCGTCGGTGTCGTAGCCGACCCAGCTCGCCAGCACGACCGGGCGCGGGGCGAGGCTGGTCCAGGCCTGCGGCCAGTGGCGGGCGGCCTCGGCCAGCAGCGCCCGGTTCAGCCCGTCGACGGCGTTGCGGCCGCGTTCGATCGCCGCCGCGGCGAGCTCGAACTCGTCGTCGAGGCCAGGCACGGCTGGGCGCTGCGAGGCGAGGTCGGGGATCGTCCGGGTGCCGCTGGCGGTGGCGGCCAGCGCCGCATAGACCGGGGTGGCCAGCGCGAAGGTGGGATGTGCGGTGAACACCGCCGCGAAGCGGGTGCGCTGGATGGCGCCGCGGAACTGCGCCAGCGGCACCGGGCTGTCGTCCGGGTCGGGCCGGACCAGCCGGGCGGCAATGCGGTCCAGACGGGAGGCCACCGTCTCCGGGCCCAGCCCAACATAGCGGGCCAGGCGGGCGGCGCGCCGCTCGAAGGCGTCGTCACGCAGCCGGCAGACCAGCGCGCCCACGTCCTCGATGCCGAGGCTGCCCTCGTCGAGCCGGCGCGACAGCAGCAGCGAGATCGCCAGCACCGGGTTGCCGAACGGGTCCTCCTCCTGGCGCTCCAGCAGCTGCGTCGCCAGCGCGATCAGCTGCTCGAGGCGGAGGTCGGGCGGGGGCGCCGCATCGGGCGCGGGTGCGGGCAGGTCGTTCATGACGGCGCGCTCCTGCTGCCTGCCGTGCCACGCCCCTCGCAGCCCGCGTCCCGCGGTTTCTGGGCGTCATGAGGCTGGCGTGACGGCGCACCGTTTCATGTCCGCGCCGGCACGGCAATATCCGGACCGGTCTCTTCCGGTGCGACCGGCCGCCGCCGTCACAGGCCGGTCCCGGACCGGCGGTTGGGCAGGATCGGCGTGCGGTGCTAGTCAGGCGCATGGACGTGCGGCCGGACCTTGCTCCGGAAACTCCCGACGATACGGACCCGGCGGCGCGGCGCCGGCTCGCGCGGCAGAAGCGGCGCGCCGGCCTGCTGCTGGTCGGCATGGGCGGGGTGATGGCGGCCGGATACGGGCTGGCGCACGCGTTCGGGCAGGGTTTCTGGCCCGGCCTGCTGCAGTCCGGCGGCAAGGCGGGGCTGGTCGGTGGGCTGGCGGACTGGTTCGCGGTCACGGCGCTGTTCCGCCGGCCGCTGGGGCTGCCGATCCCGCACACCGCGATCCTGCCGGCGCAGAAGCAGCGCCTGGGCCGGGCGCTGGGCGGCTTCGTCGCGACCCACGTGTTCACCGCCTCCGACCTCGACCGGGCGCTGGCGCGGCTCGACGTCGCATCGCTGCTGCGTCGGCTGCTGCTGGATCCCTCCGTCGCCGGGCTGGCGGTCGGCGGCACGACGCGGCTGATCCCGCATCTCTTCGACGGGCTGGAGGCGGGGCGGGCGCAGGAGATGATCGCGCGGCGGCTGCCGCTGATGCTGGATGGCGGGCAGATGGCGCCGCTGGTGGCGCGCGCGCTGAGGGCGCTGGTGGACGGCGACCGCCATCAGGAGGTGCTGTCGTTCCTGCTCGACCAGATCAAGCTGCTGCTGAAGAGCCGGGAGGCGCACCTGCACCAGCTGATCGAGGAGCGGGTGCGCGAGCAGGGCGGCCGGCTGGTCGGCTGGGCGATCGGCGGCTCGGTGGCCAGTCGGGTGTTGAGCGCCATCAACCTCGAGCTCGACCGCACCGACCCGCGCGACAGCGACATGCGCGAGGCGGCGACGGGCTGGATCCGGCGGGAGATCGACCTGATCGAGACCGACCCGCAGCGCGGCCGCGAGCTGGCCGACGTTCTGCGCGGGCTGGTGACGCACGACAGCCTGCGCGCCTGGGCCGCCGACGTCTGGGCGCGGCTGCGCGGCACGGTGGAGGGCGAGCTCGACCACGAGGATGGCTGGGTGCGCCGGCTGGTGGGCGACGCGCTGGCCCGTGCGGCGGAGACGCTGGAGCACGACGAGCGGGTGCGGACGGCGATCGACCGCGCCGCCGTCCGGCTGGCCCGGCAGGCGCTGCCGGGGATGCGGGACACCCTGTCCGGGTTCATCGCCCAGGTGATCGGCGGCTGGGACACCGCGCGGCTGGTCGAGCGCATCGAGCTGCGGGTGGGCGGGGACCTGCAGTTCGTCCGCATTAACGGCACGCTGGTGGGCTGCCTGGTCGGCGTCCTGCTTTATCTCGGCGTGTGGCTGCTGTCCGGGGCGGAGGCCGGATAGGCGGTGGGAATCACCGGCCAAGCCCTTGACGATCAGGGGGTTCGGGCTCATTTCGCACATACAGGACCGGCGTTGTCCTCGATCATCGCACCCCCGTCTCGAGGCGTCATGCTCCGCTTGTCAAAGCTGACCGACTATGCGGTCGTCGTGCTGGTGCGGCTGTCGCACCACGACGGGGTCACCACTTCGCCGACGCTGGCGCAGGCGACTGGTATCCCCGAGCCGACGGTGGCCAAGGTGCTGAAGGCGCTCGGCGGCGCCGGGCTGGTGACGTCGCAGCGCGGCGCGCGCGGTGGCTACCGGCTGGCGCGGCCGCTCGACACCATCGACATCGCGCGGGTCATCACGGCGATCGACGGGCCGATCTCGCTCACCGCGTGCGTCGACGGCGCCACCGGCGGCTGCGAGGCGGAAGCGGTGTGCCAGATCCGTGGCCGCTGGGATCCGGTGAACGAGGCGATCCGGTCGGCGCTGGCCGGGATCACGCTCGACCGGATCAACGTATCGCGCTGCGGCGCGTCGCATTTCGATGCCTACGGTTCGGGCAGCATGCCCGCCGCCGCCATTCTTGCTGCCGAGTGAGGGCCTGATGCCTGCCGTTGCCGAAACCCTCAACACCGTCGAGACGCTGACGCAGTCCACCTACAAGTGGGGCTTCGAGAGCGACATCGAGATGGACATGGCCCCCAAGGGGCTGAACGAGGACATCGTCCGCCTGATCTCGGCACGCAAGGAGGAGCCGGAGTGGCTGCTTGAGTGGCGGTTGAAGGCGTTCGCCGCCTGGTCCGGCATGAAGTCCCCGGATTGGTCGAAGGTCGGCGGCCATCCGCCGATCGACTACCAGGACGTGCACTACTATGCCGCACCGGTGAAGAAGCCCGGCCCGAAGTCCCTGGACGAGGTCGATCCGGCGCTGCTCGCAGTCTACGAGAAGCTCGGCATCCCGCTGAAGGAGCGCGCGATCCTGGCCGGCGTCGAGCCGGACCCGGACGAGCGGCCGCAGATCGCCGTCGACGCGGTGTTCGACAGCGTCTCTGTGGCGACCACCTTCCGCAGCACGCTGGCCAAGGTCGGCGTGATCTTCTGCCCGATCAGCGAAGCGGTGCGCGAGCACCCGGACCTGGTACGGCAGTATCTCGGCAGCGTGGTCGGGCCGTCGGACAATTTCTACGCGGCGCTGAACTCGGCCGTGTTCACCGACGGCTCGTTCGTGTTCATCCCCAAGGGCGTGAAGTGCCCGATGGAGCTGTCCACCTACTTCCGCATCAATGCCCGCAACACCGGGCAGTTCGAGCGCACGCTGATCATCGCCGAGGACCGCGCCTCGGTATCCTACCTCGAGGGCTGCACCGCGCCGATGCGCGACGAAAATCAGCTGCACGCCGCCGTGGTCGAGCTGGTCGCGATGGCGGACGCGTCGATCAAGTACTCGACGGTGCAGAACTGGTATCCGGGCGACGCCAACGGGGTCGGCGGGATCTACAACTTCGTCACCAAGCGCGGCGCCTGCCGCGGGGCGCGCTCCAAGATCAGCTGGACCCAGGTCGAGACCGGATCGGCGATCACCTGGAAGTATCCGTCCTGCGTGCTGCAGGGCGAGGGGTCGGTCGGTGAGTTCTACTCGGTGGCGGTGACCAACAACCGCCAGCAGGCCGACACCGGCACCAAGATGATCCATATCGGCAGGAACACGCGCTCCACCATCGTCGCCAAGACGATCAGCGCCGGCCGCTCCGACAGCACCTATCGCGGGCTGGTGCGTGTACTGCCCAAGGCGTCAGGTGCGCGCAACCATACCCAGTGCGACAGCCTACTGATCGGCGACCAGTGCGGGGCACATACGGTGCCTTACATCGAGAACCGCAACATGTCGGCCAAGGTCGAGCACGAGGCGACGACGTCCAAGATCTCCGAGGACCAGCTGTTCTACTGCCGCTCGCGCGGCCTGTCCGAGGAGGACGCGGTGGGGTTGATCGTCAACGGCTTCTGCAAGGACGTGCTGAAGGAGCTGCCGATGGAGTTCGCGGTCGAGGCACAGAAGCTGCTGCAGGTGAGTCTGGAGGGCAGCGTCGGATGAGCGACCCGTTCCTCGCCATCCGGGGGCTCTGCGCCTCCATCGACGACAACGGCACGCCGAAGCCGATCCTGCAGGGGCTCGACCTCGAGATCCCGGCGGGCGAGGTGCACGCGATCATGGGCCCGAACGGCTCGGGGAAGTCCACGCTCTCCTACGTGCTGGCCGGACGCGCGGACTACGCGGTCACGGCCGGCTCGGTCTCGTTCAAGGGCCAGGACCTGCTGGCGATGGAGCCGGACGAGCGGGCGGCAGCCGGTATGTTCCTGGCGTTCCAGGCGCCGGTCGAGTTGCCGGGCGTGAACAACGCCAACTTCCTGCGCACGGCGGTGAACGCGGTGCGGCGCGCGCGTGGCGAGGCCGAGCTGGACGCGATGCAGTTCCTGAAGGCGGCGCGGGGACAGGCAAAGGCGCTGTCGATGCCTGAGGACCTGCTGAAGCGCAACGTGAACGTCGGGTTCTCGGGCGGCGAGAAGAAGCGCAACGAGGTGCTGCAGATGGCGATGCTGGCCCCCAGCTTCGCGATCCTGGATGAGACCGACAGTGGGCTCGATATCGACGCGCTCCGGATCGTGGCCGAGGGCGTGCAGGCGCTGCGCTCACCTACGTTCTCGGCGCTGGTCATCACCCACCACCAGCGGTTGCTGGACTACCTGGTGCCGGACCGGGTGCACGTGATGGCGCGCGGGCGCATCCTGCGCAGCGGCGGGCCGGAACTGGCGCACCAGCTGGAAGCCCAGGGCTATGCCGGCTTCCTGGCGGAGGCGGCGTGAACGTCATCGTCCCGCCCGCGCGGAGTGCGATCGGCAACGCCGGGGGCCTGGTCGAGCAGTATCGGGCGATGCGCCTGGAGCTGCCCGGGGAGCCGACCGCGCGCGACCTGGCAGCCGACTGGCTGGAGCGCCACGAGCTGCCCAGCCGACGGGTCGAGGCCTGGCGCTACACGGATATCAGGCGGGTTTGGGAGACGCCGTTCGAGACCGCCGGCGCCACGCCGGAACGGGCGAAGGCGCGGTTGGGCGCGTTGCTGTCGACGCACGGGCTGGCGGACGACGCCGCAGCACTGCCGCGGTTGGTGTTCGTGGACGGCGTGCTATCACGGGCGCTGAGCCGGATGCCGGACGGGATCGACGTGCGGCCGTTCGCGGGCGTCGACGCGGCCGAGCCCCTGCGCCATCCGATGGTGGCGCTGAACACGATGCTGGCGACCGACGGGATGGTGGTCCGGGTGCCGGCCGGGCTGGATGCCGGGCGGCTGCTGCTGGTGTCGCTGTGCGAGGGCATCGGCGGCCGCGCCGTCGCGTCGCACCTGCGCCACCGGCTGGTGCTGGAGGCGGGCGCCTCGCTGGCGCTGCTCGAGATCGGCGAGGGCAGCGGATGCTACCTGAGCGACGGCGTGCTCGACGCGGAGGTCGGCGCCAGCGCGCACCTCCGCCACGTCAGGCTGCAGCGAGACTCCGGGGAGGCGTTCTCGTTCTCGATGGTGCAGGCGACGGTGGCCGAGCGCGGCGCCTATGACGGCTTCAATCTCGCATTGGGGGCGGTGCTGGCGCGGCACGAGGTGCACGCGACGCTGTCCGGTCCACACGCCGCCGTGCACGTCAATGGCGCGCAGTTGCTGGCCGACGCGCAGGTGGCCGACCTCACCAGCGTGATCGCGCACGACGCGCCGAACTGCGTGTCGCGGCAGACGGTAAAGAACGTGCTGACCGGCCGCGCCCGCGGCGTGTTCCAGGGCAAGATCGTGGTGGCGCGGGTGGCGCAGAAGACCGACGGTTACCAGATGAACCAGGCGCTGCTGCTGTCGGAGACGGCTGAGATCGACGCCAAGCCCGAGCTCGAGATCTACGCCGACGACGTCAAGTGCAGCCATGGCTCGACCGCGGGCGCGCTCGACGAGGAGCAGCTGTTCTACATGCGCAGCCGCGGCGTGCCGGTCGCCGAGGCGCGCGCGATCCTGGTGCGGGCGTTCCTCGACGACGCGCTGCAGCTGGTGGACGACGAGATGATGCGCGGCGTGCTGGACGAGGCCGTCGCCGCCTGGTGGAGAGGACGCGCAGCATGAACGCCATCACCTCGGTCGCGGCCGCCGATCTGTCGCACCTGCGCGCCGATTTCCCGATCCTGCAGCAGACGGTGCGCGGCAAGCCATTCGTGTTCCTCGACAGTGCCGCCTCCTCGCAGAAGCCGGACGCGGTGATCGAGGCGATGGCGCACACCATGCGCACTCAGTATGCAAACGTGCATCGCGGGCTGCACTGGATGAGCGAGCGCACCACCGACGCCTACGAGGGCGTGCGCGACACCGTGGCGGCGCTGCTGAACGCGCCGTCCCGCGACGAGATCGTGTTCACCGGCAGCTCGACCGGCGCCATCAACCTGGTGGCGAACAGCTACGGCGCGTTGCTGCGGCCGGGCCAGGCGGTGCTGGTGTCCGAGATGGAGCACCACGCCAACATCGTGCCCTGGCAGATGCTGCGGGCCCGGCAGGGGATCGAGCTGCGCGTGGCACCGGTCACGGATGCGGGCGAACTCGACATGACGGCGCTGGAGGCGCTGCTGGCGGACGGCAAGGTCGGGCTGGTCGCGGTTACGCACATGTCCAACGTGCTGGGCACGGTGACTCCGGCGGCGCGGATTGCCGCACTCGCGCATGCGGCGGGCGCCAAGCTGCTGCTGGACGGGTCGCAGGCGGTGGTGCACCGGCCGGTCGACGTGCAGGCGCTGGGCGCCGACTTCTACGTCTTCACCGGCCACAAGCTGTATGGTCCGACCGGGATCGGCGTGCTGTGGGCAAGGCGGGAGCTGTTGGAGGCGATGCCGCCGTTCATGGGCGGCGGCGACATGATCGCGTCGGTGAGCTTCGAGCACTCCAGCTGGGCCGAGGTGCCGCACAAATTCGAGGCCGGCACGCCGCCGATCGTCGAGGCGATCGGGCTGGGGGCGGCGATCGACTACGTGCGGGCGATCGGCATGGAGCGCATCCAGGCGCACGAGGCGATGATGACCGAGCATGCGTTGGTGCGGCTGGCGCAGGTGCCGGGCGTCTCGGTGATTGGCCATGCGCAGGAGCGGGGCGGGGTGATCTCGTTTTCCATGGAGGGTGCGCATGCGCACGACGTCGCCACGCTGCTGGACCAGAACGGCATCGCGGTGCGGGCTGGGACGCATTGCGCCGAGCCGCTGATGCGCCGGTTCGGCATCACCAGCACCGCGCGAGCCAGCTTCGGGGTCTACACCACCCTGGGTGAGATCGACGTGCTGGCCGAGACGCTGGAGCGGATCGGGCGGTTCCTTGTCTGAGCAGCAGACGGCGACGCGCGACGCGGCCGGCTCGCTGTATCGCGACCTGGTGGTGGAACGCGCACGGCGGCCGCTGCATGGCGGCGTGCCGGATGACGTGGACGGCATCGGCGATGGAACCAACCCGCTCTGCGGCGACACGGTGCAGGTCGGGGTGCGGCTGGGTCCCGACGGCGCCGCCGCCCTGGTCCGGCACCGCACGCGGGGGTGCGCGATCTGCGCCGCATCCGCCGACCTCATGGCCGATGCGGTGCAGGGACGGACGTCTGACGAGGCCGCGGCGCTGCTGGTCTGGTTCGAGGCCCTGCTGACGCAGGGTGAGCGGGAGCTGACGCCGGCGGCGCGGGCCGAGCTGGGGCCACTGCTCGCGTTCGCGGAATTGCACGAGTACAGGTCGCGGCGAAAATGCGCGATGCTCCCGTGGTCGGCGCTGCTGGCCGCCTACAGATCGTCGGAGAAGGCATGATGGCGGTGGCTGGACGAACCGACGAGGCGGACGCGATGCCGGCGCGTTCGCTGCCGAATTTTGGTGTGCCGAAAGGCGCGACCTCTGGCATATCGGCGTGGACTCCGGACGGCGAGACGATGCCGCAGTTGAGCGAAACCGACGTGATCAGCGCGATCGCGTCGGTCTACGATCCGGAGATCCCGGTCAACATCTATGAGCTCGGGCTGATCTACGCGATCGACCTGCATGATGATGGCCAGGTCAGGATCGAGATGACGCTGACGGCGCCGGGTTGTCCCAGCGCGCAGGAGCTGCCTGTGCAGGTGCGGGATGCGGTGCTGACTGTGCGCGGCGTGGCTGGCTGCGAGGTCGAGACTGTGTGGGATCCGCCATGGGATCAGAGCCGCATGAGCGAGGACGCGCGGCTCGCCCTGAACATGTTCTGAAGGATCGGGTGATGAACGACACGCAGACCGAGATCGCAGCGCCAAAGCGCCGGGTATTGCCGCCGCTGATGGCGCTGTCGGAGCGGGCGGCCAAGCGATTGGGCGAGCTCTACGGGGCGGCGCACGCCGGTCAGCTGCTGCGGATCAGCGTCGGCACCAAGGGTTGCTCGG
The DNA here is from genome assembly GCA_937873205.1 of uncultured Acetobacteraceae bacterium. Lineage (GTDB taxonomy): Bacteria > Pseudomonadota > Alphaproteobacteria > Acetobacterales > Acetobacteraceae > Lichenicola. Next base: position 8,276 of record CALMVO010000024.1, on the reverse strand, counting down.
GACTGTCCTACGACATGAACTGGGTGGAGACGGCCGGGGCCAGCGACGAGGTGGTGACCGATCGCGGGCTGACCGTGCTGGTGGACCGCAAGGCGTCGCTGTTCCTGATCGGCACGACGATGGACTACCAGACGCAGGAGCTGTCGGCGGGCTTCGTGTTCGTCAATCCGAATGAGAAGGGCCGCTGCGGCTGCGGCGAGAGCTTCCACGTGTGAGTCCGGCCGCCGGACGATCGCGCGTCGAGCGGGCGGTCTCCTCGACGTAGCCATCGCGCATCCAGTAGAGGGCGCGCGACTGCAACCGGTCACCGCAGAGGTCCCGAACGGTGAACGGGTTGCGCTCGTGGTTCATGGACAAGAGCAGGTCGGCGGAGCGCAGGCTGAAATCGACGTAGCTCTGCGCCGTATCCCGCGACATCTCCGTCATCGAGTCGGCGTTTAGGACCAGGTCGAACCGGCCCGATAGCTCCTGCAGGCATCCCGCGGGCACGATCTCGATGTCGGCATCCCGATCCTCCCCATAGAGACCGACGTGGTCGGGACCGAGAGTCCGGGCCAGGAAGTTCGCGGAGGCGGCGCACGTGATCGGCAGATCGATGATCGTGTAGTCCCGGACCCCGAGCTGCCACGCGTAATAGGCGGTCCGCCCGCTTCCCGCACCAATCTCCAAGATCCGTGGGCGTTCCGCATGGGCCGTGAGCTGCCTGATCCGCCAGGCCTGATAGATCGCCTGCGTCGCGCGATAGGTGAGGATGCCGCGTTCCGTCCCCAATCCCTCCTCGCCCGGGAAGGGGTTCGGGAACGCGACCTCGATCCCCAGAACTGCGACAAGGCGGTCGAGAAGATGATCGAGCATGGGATAGGGGGAGAGATCGAGCGCAGTTTCGCCCAGACGAAGGCCGCCCAGTGCTTGGACGAGCAGGATCAGCTGGCGATAGGCGCCAAGTGCCAGGTCGCGCCGCGTCTTGTCATCCCGTGCCGCCCCAAGGCTCCGCGCATTGTCCTCGAAGCCATACTGCAGGTCCGTGCTGCCGGGATCGGCGAGCATGGCCTCCAGGACGGCGAGGTCGGGGTCGAGCAGGCGTTCATGCACGTCGCGCCGCAGCGTCGGGATCGTTCCGTCAAGCCACATCCCCTCCTTCGTGCCGACGTCCAGAACCAGACCGGCTCGATAGGCGGCCTGGATCCTGGTCGACAGTGTCCTGCCACCATCGAAATCGGCGCCTGACGAAGTCTCGAGCGGCAGGGCGTCGAGGTCCTGGTGTTCCACGTGCGGCTCCTGCATCTGCCGTCGCGTCCCTTGCCAAGTTCCGGGTCCGGCGTCGAGTGCGATCGGCAACCTGACAAGCGGGGCATGAAGTAGGCCCATCGAAGGCCAGGGCTCTGCCCTGGACCCGCTCAAGGCGGAGCCTTGAGAATCCATTTTCTAATCGATTTTCAACGGCCTCGGCTTTTGGCGATAAAGCCGCGAAGCGGATCGATAAGCAGAGATCTGCGAAGGCGGCGCCGCGCGGCGGATGTCGGAACGCAGCGGCCGGTCCGCCCGAACGGGAAGGATGCCGTCCTGGTGCTACGCCCCCGGTCTTCGCCGGCCGCTCGGCGGTCGCTTGAACACGCTGACGCTCTCGGCGCGGGCCGACCAAAGGAACTGGTCGATGACCGTGAGGCGGTCGAGCGCGAAGCCGGCGCGGGCCAGGGGTGCGGCGTCACGCGCCAAGGCGGCGGGATTGCAGCTCGCATAAATGACGGTTCTGACATCGGCGGCGGCCAGCTCGCGCATCTGGAGGCCGGCCCCCGCGTGCGGCGGGTCCAGGACGACGGCGGCGGCGCCGGCGAAGTCCCGCGCCAGGAGCGGCTGCCGGCCGAGATCGCGCCGGGCGACCTGGAGGCGGCGGCCACCGGCGGCGGACGCCAGGCAGGCGACGGCGGCGGCGTCGCCCTCGTAGGCGACGACCCGCGCGCGCTCCGAGAGCGGCACGCCGATTGTGCCGCAGCCGGCGTAGACCTCGATCACCCTGGCCGCACCGGGGAGCCGGTCCGGCAGGCCGGCCAGCACCGCATCCACGATGGCGGCCTCGCCTTCGCGGGTGGCCTGCAGAAAGGCGCCGGGCGGGGGTACCACCGCGATCCCACCGAGCTGGTGCGAGACCGGGCCGCGCTGGCAGACCGGCTCGGGCAGGGCAGGACCGCCCTCCGGCTGCCAGCAGATACGGGGAATGGCGTGCCGTTCGGCGAACTCGGCAAGGATGCCGCGATCACGGGCCTGCAGCGGGGCGTCGGTGGAGAGCAAGACGTCCGGGCCGCTGTCCAGCAGGTTGATCTTCGCCGAGCCGGCGCGCCGCAGCCCTTGCAGCCGGTTCAGCACCGAAGGCAGCGCCAGCACCAGCTGCAGCAGGGCCGGGTGCAGGACCGCGCACACCGTCATCGGCACGATGTCCTCGGCGCCGCGACCGTGCAGGCCGACGGCGGTCCCCCCGGGAGCACGGCGGATGGCGAGGTCGATGCGACGCCGCGCGGCCGGCGGGCTCTGCGTGTGGCCAATGTCGGAGGGCAGCGTGAAGCCGGCCAACTGCAGCGCCGTTGTCACCAGCCCGGTCTTCCAGGCCAACGCGGCCGGCGGCGTCATGTGCTGGACCACGCAGCCGCCGCAGCGTGGGAACAGCGGGCAGGGCGGGTCGGCGCGATCGACGCTTGGCGTCAGGATGCGTTCGGCGACGGCACCGCGGCCGGGAAGGGCCCGCGCGAGCACGGTCTCGCCGGGCAGGGCGTAGCCAACATGGAGGGGGGATCCGCGTCTGCGGGAGATGCCGTCGCCTTCGGAGCCGAGAGCGTCGATACGCGCCTCGAAGGTGCCCTCGAGGCCGGCTGGATCAGGACCCGTCGGCGACGATGTCGGGATCGTCCTGCTCCGGCTGCTCGATCTCCACGCGGTGACCGCGGGTGGGCAGCAGCATGAAGGCCGGGACCTCGCCACCGAACGCGACCACCGCCGGCCCGAGATCGTCCGGCCGATGGCGGCGGCCATCGGCGCCCCGAGGCTCCTGCGCCCTGGGCTCCATCGACCGGGCTTCGAGCGCGCGCGGCTCCTGGGCGCGAGGCTCGGGGCTCCTGGACTCCGCGCGGCCGTTCGCCGGTGCATCACGGCGGCGTCGCGGCGGCGGCGACTGCAGGTCGGGCTCGGCCGGACGGGCCTCGGGCGCGCGGGCGGCGCGGGGAGGATCGCGCGGCGCGTCCGCGGGCTTGCCGCGACCGCGGCTGCGGCGGGCGCGACCTTCGGACCAAGGGACGGTGGGGACGCCGTCCACCTCGAGCGCCGGGATCGTGCTGCCGATCAGGGCCTCGATCGCGTCGACGAAGCCCCGGTCGTCCGGGGCGGCGATGGTGTAGGCGTGGCCGGTGCGGCCCGCGCGGCCGGTGCGACCGATGCGATGGACGTAGTCCTCGGCGTGGATCGGCACGTCGAAGTTGAAAACATGGCTGAGGCCGCCGATGTCGATGCCGCGTGCGGCGACGTCGCTGCAGACCAGCATCTGGATGTCGCCCGACTTGAACCGCTCCAGCGTCGAGAAGCGCAGGCTCTGGGCCAGGTCGCCATGCAGGGCGCCGGCGGAGAAGCCGTGTTTGGTGAGCGACTTGTAGAGCGTGTCCACGTCGCGCTTGCGGTTGCAGAAGATGAGCGCGTTCTGCACGTCCTCGGCGCGGATCAGCTTGCGCAGCGCCTTGCGCTTGTCGATCTCGTCCACCACGGCGACGCCGGCGACGATGGTGGGCGCCACCGAGGCGGCGCGGCTGACCGTGATCTCCTTGGGGTCGCGCAGGAACGCGTCCGACAGCCGGCGGATCTCGGGCGCCATGGTGGCCGAGAAGAACAGGGTCTGACGGTTCGGCGAGAGCAGCGTCACGATGCGTTCGACGTCGGGGATGAAGCCCATGTCCAGCATGCGGTCGGCTTCGTCGATGACCAGCGTCTTGGTCTGGGTCATCAGCAGGCCGCCGCGCTCGAACAGGTCGAGCAGCCGGCCCGGGGTCGCGATCAGCACGTCGACGCCGGCATTCAGCGCGGCCTTCTGGTCGGCCATGCTCTCGCCGCCGATCAGCAGGGCGTGGGTGAGCTTGGTGTACTTGCCGTACATCACGAAGTTCTCGGCGACCTGCAGCGCCAGCTCGCGGGTCGGCTCCAGGATCAGCGAGCGCGGCATGCGGGCGCGGGCGCGCGAGCCCGACAGGATGTCCAGCAACGGCAGGGTGAAGCTGGCGGTCTTGCCGGTGCCGGTCTGCGCCACGCCGAGCACGTCGCGTCCGGCGAGCACGAAGGGGATCGCCTGCGCCTGGATCGGGGTCGGGTGGCGGTAGCCCATCTCGGCGATGGCGCGCTGGATCGGCTCGGACAGGCCGAGCTCGGAAAACAACGGCAGCTCGTCGGCTGGAGTGGCGACGATGGGGGTGGAGTCGCCGGTATCGATCGGCGCGCCGGTGTCGGTGGAGGCGCCGCCGCCTACATGCATCGACGCCGAGACCATGTCGAGCGATTCGGCCGGTCCGACCGCCTTGCGCAGCTCGGTCCGTTCCAACTCCGGGCCGGCGACGGGCTCGGTCACGATCTCGGGACGGATGGACGCGGTGGCGTCCCCCGCTGCCTCGACGCTCTGGTCATCGATCGTGTTGGTGATGGTATCGCTCAAAGATGTTCTCGAACCTGTCGGTGTGCGGACTGGATGCCGCTCGCGCTGCCGCGGGCTGCGGCGGACAGGTCAGCGGGGTCTTGACGCGCCCCGCTCGACTGGCCCGAATGACCAGCGGTCGGGTCGTACGGCTGTCATGCGCCTCCGGGCGCCAAGCCGTGCTGCGTATCCGCATATCGCCCGCCGAAGTCAAGCGTGCAAGCGGTCTCCGGAGCGAACGGGAACCGACCGTTACGGGGTCCGTTCCATAGGGTCATTCGAGCGAAGGTGATCCGTCTTGTCCTACACGCCCCTGGCTATCGAGGAGTACGGCCTGATCGGCGACTGTGCCAGCTGCGCGCTGGTGGGCAGCAACGGCTCGATCGACTGGCTTTGCTGGCCGCGCTTCGACAGTGCCGCCTGCATCGCGGCGCTCGTGGGCACGGAGGAGAACGGGCGCTGGCTGCTGGCACCGAGCGAAGAGGCGACCAGCACGCGGTCCTATCGCGACAGCGGGATCGTGCTGGAGACGGTGTTCACGACCGGTACTGGCAGCGTCGCGGTGATCGACTTCATGCCGATCGATTGCCCGTCGCCCAGCGTCGTGCGGATCGTCGAGGGCCGCAGCGGCACGGTGGCGATGATGCAGGAGATGCTGCTGCGGTTCGATTACGGCACCTCGGTACCGTGGGTGACGCGGCTGCCGGACAGCGCCGGCATCACCGCGATCGCCGGGCCGGCGCGGGTGGTGCTGCGGACGGAGGTCCCGCTCGAGGGCGAGGACATGAAGACGGTCTCGCGCTTCGCGGTCACGGAAGGCCAGCGCCTCAGCTTCGTGCTGAGCTATGGCCCGTCGCATCTGCCGGCGCCGGCGGCGTTCGACGTCGAGGCGGCACTGCGGCGCACCCTCGACCACTGGCAGGACTGGGCTGGGCGCTGCGCCTATACTGGACCCTACGAGGCTGTGGTGAAGCGGTCGCTGGTGACGCTGAAGGCGCTCACCTACGCGGAGACCGGTGGCATCGTGGCTGCGCCGACCACGTCGCTGCCCGAGCAGATCGGCGGGGCGCGGAACTGGGACTACCGGTTCTGCTGGCTGCGCGACGCGACGCTCACGCTGATGGCGATGATGGCGGGCGGCTACTTCGACGAGGCGCAGAGCTGGCGTGATTGGCTGCATCGCAGCGTGGCGGGCAGCCCGGAGCAGCTTCAGATCATGTACGGGATCGCCGGCGAGCGGCAGTTGATGGAGTGGGAGGTGCCGTGGCTGGTCGGCTACGAGGGCTCGGTGCCGGTGCGAGTGGGTAACGCGGCGGCGGGCCAGCTGCAGCTCGACGTCTACGGCGAAGTGATCAGCGCGCTGCACCTCTCGCGGCGGGAGAACCTGCGGCAGGCGACGCATGGCTGGTCGCTGCAGGTCGGGCTGTTGTCGCATCTGGAGAGCATCTGGAAGGAGCCGGACGAGGGCATGTGGGAGGTGCGCGGCGGCCGCCGCCAGTTTACGGTGTCGAAGGCGTTCTGCTGGATGGCGTTCGACCGCTCGATCAAGGACGTCGAGGAGTATGGGCTGCCGGGGCCGGTCGAGCGGTGGCGGTCGGTGCGGGACGAGATCCACGAGACGATCTGCCGGGAGGGGTTCAGCCAGACCAAGAACAGCTTCACGCAGGCGTTCGGCTCGGAGGCGCTGGATGCCGGGCTGCTGCTCCTGCCGGTGATCGGCTTCCTGCCGGCGGACGATCCACGCATCGTCTCCACGGTGGCGGCGGTCGAGAAGGAGCTGCTGGTGGACGGCTTCGTGCTGCGCTATCGCACCGACGAGACTGCGGACGGGCTCGCCGGGGACGAGGGCGCATTCTTGGCCTGCAGCTTCTGGCTGGTGGACAGCTACGTCATGCTGGGTCGGCATGCGGAGGCGAAGGCGCTGTTCGAGCGGCTGGTCGGGCTGTCGAACGATCTCGGGCTGCTGGCGGAGGAATACGATCCGCACCGCAAGCGGCAGGTGGGGAACTTCCCGCAGGCATTCTCGCACGTGGCGCTGGTGAGTGCTGCCGTACACCTGCGCGACCGCGTGGTGCCAGTTCGCGGCGAAGTGGAGGACGCCGCTTAAAAACGGTTTCCAAAGGCTCCGCCTTTGGTCGGGTCCAGGGGCGAAGCCCCTGGCCTTCTCTCACTGAAAGACGTGATCCAACGAAGCAATCACCACCACCAGCACACCGAGATAAAGGTTGAGCGCGACCAGCGTACGCACGCGCTCGAAGTCCGCCGGCTGCGGCCGGATCGCGCGGCGCACCTTCCGGAGCGGTCTGAAGTAGGCATAGGCGAACAGCAGGGCGATGATCACGCCGATCCCTTGCATGGCCTGGACGTGCCAGTCGGGATCGTTGAAACCGCCGAGCGGGAAGGCCAGCATCAGCCAGCCGGTGACCAGAACCAGCGGCATGACGTGCCAGACCAGCCGGAAGTAGCGGGTCAGGGTCTGGAGCTGCACCGAGTTGCGCTGGGTGCCGTCGAGCAGGCCGAGGCTGGGGCGGAGCACGAGCACGGTGTAGGCGGCGCCGCCGAGCCAGGCGGCCATGGCGAGCAGGTGGACCGACAGAACCAGGCCCCACAGGATGCTGCCACCGGGGGCATAGCTGGCGTTGCTGACGATCTGGCCGGTCATTGGTCGCGGTCTCCTGCTGGGGCGCCCTGCTGATCGCGTGTCCGGTGGAGTTGCGCAAGGCGGGAGATGGGGGCGGGATGGAACGGTTCGCGGGCGACGGACGGATACCGTCAGGGCTGCGGCTGCTGACGCCGGTGGAGATCGGGCGGCTGGATGTCGCGGCGGCGGCGGGCCCCGGCGGGCTCTTCCCGCTGATGGAGGCGGCGGGCCGGGCGGTGGCGCGCGCGGTGCGGCGGCATGTGCGGCCGATGCCGGCGCTGGTGCTGTGCGGACCCGGCAACAACGGCGGCGACGGTTATGTGGCGGCGCGGCTGCTGGCGCAGGCGGGTTGGCCGGTGAGCGTGGCGGCGCTGGCGCCGGCGGCGGGCAGCGACGCGGTCCGGGCGGCAGGGCTGTGGCGGGGACCGGTGGTCACGTTCGAGCCTGCGGCGGCGGCGCGGGCGGAGCTGGTGATCGACGCCGTGCTGGGCGCCGGGCTGTCGCGCGACGTGCCCGACGCGGTGGCGGACGTGCTGGCGGCGGCGCGGCGGGTGGTCGCCATCGACGTGCCGAGCGGCGTCGACGGCGAGACCGGTGCGGCGCGCGGCCGGGTGGCGGCGGCGGAGCTCACCGTCACGTTCCACCGCCGCAAGCCGGGGCACCTGCTGCTGCCGGGACGGGACCTGCTGGGCCGTCTGGTGGTGGCCGATATCGGGCTGCGGCAGGAGGCGATGGAGCGGGAGATGGTGCGGGCCTGGCACAACGGGCCCGGGCTGTGGCGGCTGCCGGAGCTGGGAGCGGACAGTCATAAGTACAGCCGCGGCGTGGTGAGCGTATGCGGCGGCGGCACCATGACCGGGGCGGCGCGACTTTCGGCGGCGGGCGCGCGCGGGGCCGGGGCCGGGCTGGTGGGGTTCGCCGCACCGCCCCGCGCCGCCCTCTACCGCGCCGGCGCCGCCGGGCTGGTCGGCGACG
>CALMVO010000023.1 GCA_937873205.1 uncultured Acetobacteraceae bacterium | reverse complement strand
AAAACAACAAGCTAGAGGATGATCCGTGAGCCTAAGCGATCGGATGATGCTCTAGATCGGCGGCTCGCCCTCGATCGGCGTGCGGCCGAGCCCGGCGATCAGCGCGACGATCGCCTCGTGGGCGCCGGCGAGGGCTGCCGCATCCGTGCCCTTGGCGACCAGCGCCACGCCATGCCGGTCATCCCGGCGCTCGTACGGATAGGAGCCGACATCCAGCGCCGGGAACCGCCGCTGGATCTCTTCCAGCCCGGCGGCGAGCGCGCCTTCAGGCAATCCCTCGGCATGGACGGCGGTCGAGATTACCGGCCGATACGAGCCGAGCCGCGGCTCCAGCGCCTCGAACATGGCGCGCATGATCCGCGGCACGCCCGCCATCACGTGCACGTTGCCGATCGAGAAGCCGGGCGCCACCGAGATTCTGTTCTCGATCGGCACGGCACCCCGCGGCAGCGTCGCCATGCGCTGCCGCGCCGCGTTGAAGCCGCCCTCCGGGAACAGTGCCGCCATCGTCCGCATGGTCGGCTCGTGCGGCTCCCACGGCACGCCGAACGCCTCGGCAACGCAGGGGCTGGTGATGTCGTCATGTGTCGGGCCGATACCGCCGGTGGTGAAGACGTGGTCGAACGCGGCGCGCAGCGCGTTGACCGTGCCGATGATGGTGGCCGCCACGTCCGGAATCACCCGAACCTCGCGCAGCGCGATGCCGCGCGCCGCCAGGCGCTGCGCGATGAACTGCACGTTGGCGTCCTGGGTACGGCCGGACAGGATCTCGTTGCCGATCACCAGGATCGCGGCGGTGGGGTTGGCGGGCGGTTCGGTCATCGGTTGATCCTGGAGACGATCCTGGGCGCGCATGCCGGTCGCGATGGGCAGCGCTGGCTGCACATGCAACAGATGGGCGGTCATGATGTTTCCCGAGCCCCGCTGCATCTGGGACCTGAAGGCCGAGCTGGGCGAGGGCCCGGTCTGGCTGGAGCGGGACCGATCGTTGTTCTTCGTCGACATCGTCGGCTGTCAGCTGCACTGCCTGCGGCCGGACACCGGCGAACGCCAGAGCTGGCCGACACCGTCGCGACCGTGCCTGATCGTGCCGGTCGAAGGCGGCGGCCTGCTCTGCGGCCTGGAGGATGGGTTGCGCGAGTTCAGCCCGGCTGGCGGCTTCGGGCCGCTGCATCGGGTGGAGCCGTCGCTGCCGGAGAACCGCCTGAACGACGGCTACGTCGACGCGGAGGGACGGCTTTGGTTCGGAACCATGCACGATCCGGAGACGGCCGCCACCGGCTCGCTCTACCGCCTGGACGGTCTGACGACACCGATCCGGCCGAGACCGGTCGATCGCGGCTACACCGTCAGCAATGGCCCAGCGATCGATCCGGTGCGGCATCGCCTGTACCACAACGAGTCATCGACACGCCACATCTTCGCGTTCGACCTGTCACCGGAGGGACGGCTGTCCAACAAGCGCACATTCGCCACATTGGAATGCGGCTTCCCGGACGGGCTGACGCTGGATGCCGAGGGTACGCTGTGGGTCGGCGTCTACGACGGCGGCTGCGTCAGGCGGTTCCGACCAGACGGCAGCGCCGATGGCGCTGTCGAGCTGCCCTGCAGCCAGGTGACGAAGCTCGCCTTCGGCGGCCCCGACCTGCGCACTGCCTACGTGACGACGGGCCGCAAAGGCCTTTCGGCGACGGCGCTGGAGGGACAACCACTCGCCGGAGGCCTGTTCGCGTTCCATGTCGACGTGGCGGGACCACCGCAGCACCTGTTCAGGCCGTGAGGCGGTCGATCCCGACCGGGCCCAACCGGGCCCGATCGGGACGGTCTCAGGCGCCGGGCAGCTTCGGGCGGGCGTTGCCCGTGACCGTCGGCGCGCCGATCTCGACCTCCTCGTGACGCAGCGTGTCACGCACGGTCTCGACGCGCTCGGTCACGTCCTTCTGCAGCACAACCTCCTCGACGACGCGGGCGGTCTTGGCGACCACGGCCTCCTCGTCGGTCTCGTTCATGCTGATCGTGCGGTCGGTGAAGGCATCGGCGCCGATGGAGGTGCCGGCCGTCACGGGGCGGCGGAACATGGTGACGGTCTCGTCGCGCAGGCGGATCTGCTCCTCGACAGGCCGCTCGACGACATAGCGCCGGACCCGCGTGGTGCCGCGGTCGACCGCGCGCTTGCCGACCTGCAGCGCCTCTTCCGACAGCGTCAGCACCTCTTCGGTGCCGCCCGTGGCCATCTGCGTGGTCGGGGCCAGGCTCTGGGCCGGCACCGGCGTCGCGGCCGGCATGGCGCCGTAGGCGCCACTGTCGCTGTACTGCGAGTGGCGCGCGTCGAGATCGACCGGGTCGTGCGCCTCCAGGATGGCGAGAATATGATCCACCTTGCTGCTGTCGCTGATCACGGTGACGACGATGCCGCCGCTCTCGATGGTCTTGTCGTAGAGCGCGTTGTGCTGGGTGCCGGCTTCCTCTTTCCCGGTCAGCCATGCCCACAGCCCGTGCGGCTGCGAGGCGGTCTGCGAAGCCGCGACGCCCGTCGCCGGCATCTGCCCGGATTGCGCATAATGCTCGATGGAGCCTGCCGGGATGCCCTGCGCCACCAGGGCGGCGATCGCCGCCTCCGCGTGGGTCATGGTGTCGAACACGGCAACCGTTGTCTCACTGGCCATTGGCTGTTTCCTCTTGATCGTGTGGAATGTTCGACGGCGGCGGGGTGCCGCCGTCGCCTGATCGCGTGACCGTCGCCCGCTCCGTCCGCAGGCTCACGACGTCCTGGTGGCGGCGGGTGTTGGTGGTGCGGGTGAGGTGGATCTCCTCGCGGATCAGGAAGCGGATCACCACCACCTCCTCCACCACGGGGACGATCAGGGTGTCGCCGTCCTGCCGGGACTCCGGCATCCGGTCGACGACGCGGCCGACGGGGACCCGGCTGACTCTGACCGCGGTGCTGGTCAGGACCTCGTCGATGGCGTGGTCGTGGACATCGGTCGTGATCGACACCGAGACCGCACCGACGTCACGCGTCTTCCGTGTGACCTGCATGTCCTCGGCGTGAAGCCTGAGCGTCGTCTCGCCGCTCATGATCTGGATCGGCATTGCGACATCGCGCATGCAGCGCGCAATCGATCGGCCAGTTGCCAAAAAATTTGAGACGGCCTCTGAATTGGCCTGCCTTGCGGCGACGCGCAGGCGATCCGCCAATGCTACAGCAGGTCACGGAGCAGCGGCACCAGCGGCCGGTCGGCGTCGGGCATGCCGTAGCCGTCGAGGGCGGCGGCCTCCACCCAGGCCAGGGTCTGGCCCTCGCGCGGCGTCGGCGTGCCGCGCCAGCGCCGACAGACGTAGAGCGGCATCAGCAGGTGGAACCGCTCGTAGGCGTGGCTGGCGAAGGCGAACGGCGCCAGGCAGGCTTCCGAGACGTCGATGCCCAGCTCCTCGCGCAGCTCGCGGATCAGCGCCTGCTCCGGCGTCTCGTCCGGCTCCAGCTTGCCGCCCGGGAACTCCCACAGCCCGGCCATCGGCCGACCCTCGGGCCGACGAGCCAGCAGCACCCGGCCATCGGCATCGATCAACGCGCAGGCCGCGACCAGCACCGTCCGCGCCGCGGCCGCCATGGCCGGCACGGCCGGCGCCAGCACCTCAGGCGCCGACAGGTCGCCGTGCCGTGCCTCGAACCGCAGCACCGGATGCTCGCAGCCGCGCGCCAGGAACGCCTGCCGCCCGCCACCGATCTCGCGGAAGCCGATCCGTCGCAGCACCGCGACCGAGGCGGGGTTGTCGGCGGCGACCTCGGCGGTCAGCCGGTCGACCGGCAGGTTGGCCAGCGCCCAGTGCGACAGCCGCCGGGCCGCCTCGCCGGCGACGCCGTTGTTCCAGTGCTGCCGCCCGACCCAGTAGCCGAGGTCGCCGCTGCGGCTGCCCGGATCGATCCGGATGCCGGCGCAGCCGAGCAGGCGTTGGGGCATTGCCGCCGCCTGCTCGACGATGGCAAAATGCCAGGCGCGGCCGTCCTGCATCTGTCCGGCGGTGGAGGCGATCCACTCGTCGGTGAGGTTGCGCGGGTAGGGGAACGGCAGCGTCGCCAGCATCCGCACCACCCCCCAGTCGTTGACCAGCCGGTGGATCGCCTCCGCATCGTCCGGCGCCAGCGGCCGAAGCGCGAAACGCGCGGTGGCCAACACCGGCTGCGGCGGGTGGTCCAACTCAGGCGGCGGTGCGGTCGACCCCGCACGAGACCAGCAGCGTGCGCAGCGTGCGGATCACCGGGAACACCTCCTGGTTCCAGTCGGCGCCCTGGGCATCGTGCGCCGCCTGCTCCATCTCCACCACGTCGCGGTCCTCGGCAAAGATGCGCTCGGTGAACACCACCAGCGCCGGCCAGAACAGGGTGAGGAGGCCGGGGATCTTCGGGCGCCGCACCGACAGCAGCCCGAATACCTTGTTGGTCTTCTGCTCGCGGTCGAGCGGCACGTAGACGATCCAGAGATCCATCACCGGGTCCTCGCCGGCGGTCTGGATGCGCAGCGTCTGGTAGGGATACTCGGTGCGCACGGTCATGACGTCGCGCTCGGCCTCGTTGGCAGTGCCGTTGCGGCGCTCGCCGAAGATCACCGCCTCGCCAAGCGGCTGCTTGCCGCCGGTGCGCTTGAAGCTGTACTTGACCTCGCACCAATCGTCGCCGCGGCCCTGGCCCAGCACGCGGGGCTTCATCTGCCCCATCTGCTTCGAGTGCATGAACTGATGGTTCATGTCCATCAGGTTCTCGTGCATGAAGCTGTAGTGGCAGCCGACCTCGCGGCCGAAACGGCGGGTCTTGTATTTCGGGTTGGCCGCCGAGCCGAGGCCTGGCAGCGGCACGCTGTCGGCCAGCGCCGCGTTCCCCGGGAACACCAGGATCAGGCCGTCCACCTCGCGGCACGGATAGGCCCGCACGCCGTTCGGAAGCTTGCCCGACAGGTAGGGGACGTCGACGCACGCGCCCGACGCCTCATAGGCCCAGCCGTGGTAGCAGCAGCGCACGGCGCAGCCCTCGACGGTGCCCTTGCTCAGCGGCACCTGGCGATGCGCGCAGCGATCCTCCAGCGCGAATGCCGGGCCCGATTTGGGCCGCACCAGGACGATCGGGTCCCCGGCGAAGCTCACCGCCAGCGTGCCGCCGGCCTTGAGCTCGCGCGACCACGCCAGCGGATACCAGTGATCGGGATGCGCGCCGACTCGGCGCAAGTCCGGAGAGGCCGGTATGGCCGGATCCTGCCGCAGGCTGTCCGGCATGACGGTCTGGTTCATCGGTCCTCGAGACGGGTTGCGGCGGCGCGTGTCGGTCGGTCACCCGCGCTTCGTCATAAAGCACTCTCAGGGGATGGCGACGCAACAGAGGACGCGACTGAATCCGTAACTGTTACGCGGCGTGATCGCCCCGCGTCAGACCGTCGGCGGCTGGAAGCCGAACATCGGGTCGGCGGCACGCCGCCGCAGCACCAGCGTGCCGGCGATCAGGTCGTGCAGCCCCTGCTTGCGCCGGGTCCAGCCGACCATCAGGAACCCGATGCCGAGCGTCAGCCCCGAGATGTACTTCGCGAGGTTGCGGCCGATCGCGCGGCCGAGCCCGACGCGCCGGCCGGCCTCGTCGGTGACCCGCAGCCGGCAGGCGAGCTTGCCCAGGGTCGCCTGCCAGCGCGACGATTCGAGCACGCTGAAATAGGCCAGGTTCAGCAGCAGGGCCACCAGCGTCAGCCCGCCGCCGACCAGGTGGAAGGCGGGCATGGCCAGCGTCACGTTGGAGTAGGCGACGTTGGAGATCGGCCCGGAGTCGGACGGCGCGGTCATCGAGATCCCGAGCTGGTGCAGGCCGGTCGCGAGCCCGATCAGCCCCTCCGCCACGGCCAGCACCAGCGTATCGATCGCTGAGGCGAGCACGCGCCACCAGAAGCCGGCGTAATACCAGGCCAGCGCGCCTGGCGCCGCCGCACCGGGTTGCGGCGGGCCGGGGAGCGCGCCGCCGGGAGCCGTGGCCGACGCCATCCTAGCCGCCGCCCGCGGGCTGTCCGCCCCGGGCGCTGCACGTCACGGATCGTCGGGCTGGTTGCGGTCTCAAGCGGTGCCTCAGCTCCGGTAGCTGCCGTTGATGTCGATGTAGCCGTGCGTGAGGTCGCAGGTCCAGGCATGGCCACGCCCTGCACCCAGCCCCAACTCGATCGCGATCTCCAGCTCGCGGCCCCGCATGTGCGCGACCACCGGCGCCTCGTCATAGCCTGGTACCACGGTGCCGGCCCGTGCCATCCAGGTGCCGCCGACGCCGATCGACAGCCGATCGCGGTCCGCAGGCTCGCCGCTCTTGCCGACCGCCATGACGATGCGGCCCCAGTTGGCGTCCCCGCCGGCGATAGCGGTCTTCACCAGCGGCGAGTTCGCCACCGCCAGCGCCATCCGGCGCGCGGACCCGTCCGAGACGGCGCCCGCCACCTCGATCCGCACCAACCTGGACGCGCCCTCGCCGTCGCGCACCACCATCAACGCCAGCTCCAGCAGCAGCGCGTCGAGCGCCATCGCGAAGTCGGCCAGCGCCGGATCCTCCGGCCCGGCGACCGGCGCATGGTCGGCCAGGCCGGTCGCGAACAGCAGCACGGTGTCGCTGGTCGAGGTGTCGGAATCCACGGTCGTGCAGTTGAAGCTGCCGGCGACCGCGCGGGCCAGCAGCGCCTGCAGCACCGGGGACGGCAGACCTGCGTCGGTCGCGACGAAGCACAGCATGGTCGCCATGTCGGGCGCGATCATGCCGCTGCCCTTGGCGATGCCGGCGAGCCTCACCGGCACGCCGCCGATCGCCGTCCGTCGTATGGCACCTTTGGGGAAGGTATCGGTGGTCATGATGCCGCGCGCCGCCTCGGCCCAGCCGGCCTCGGACAGACGGTCGGCCAGGGCGGGCAGGGCGGCGGTGATGCGCTCGTGCGGCAGCACCTCGCCGATCACGCCGGTCGAGGCCAGGAACACCTGGCCCGACGGACAGCCAAGCAGCCCCGCCGCCGCCGCCGCGGTCTCGGCGCAGGCGGCGACGCCGGCGCGCCCGGTGAAGACGTTCGCATTGCCGGCGTTGACCACGAGCCCGCGTGCCAGGCCGCCGGCGAGCGCCTCTCGGCACCAGTCGATCGGCGCCCCCGGACAGCGGTTGCGGGTGAACACGCCGCCGACCGTGGTGCCGGGCGCGAAGTCGGCCAGCACCAGGTCGGGACGGCCGACATAGCGGATGCCGGCGGCGCCGGTGGCGAGCCGCACCCCAGGCACCGTCCCCATCTCCGGGAACGGCAGCGCCAGGGGCGAGAGGGCAGGCGCCACCTGGACGGCTCAGTGGCCGGCGGACGGCACGCCGGGCGCGGTGGCGCGCGTCGGCGCGGCGCCGGTGGTCACGGTGGCCTGGGCGCCGGGCGCCGGCTTGTCGCTGACGGGTGTGCCGTTCGGGTTGAAGCGGACCACCTTCACCTTCGCGACCGCCTGGTCCACCACCTTGTGGACCGCGTCCTGGATGATCTTCTGGCGGATCTGCGCCGCCACGGTGTCGAACGCCGGCGGCGGCGACACGCGGGTGTCCAGCACCTGGATCACGTGCCAGCCATAGCGTGTGTGAACCGGGTGGTCGGAGATCTGGCCCTTGCTCATCGCGAACGCGGCGGTCGAGAATTCCGGCAGCATGTCGCCTTGCTTGAACCAGCCGAGATCGCCCCCGTTGCTGGCCGCGGCCTTGTCGGTCGAGTACTTCTTGGAGAGCGCCACGAAGTCGGCGCCGTTCTTCAGCTGCTTGACGATGTCGTCGGCGGTCTTCTCGTCGGCCACCAGGATGTGGCGCGCATGCACCTCCTTCTCGCCCGGCTTGCCGGCATACTGGTTGGCGTAGGCGGCCTTGATCGCGTCGTCCGTGACCTGGGGTCCGACCTGGCGGGTCAGGTAGATGTTCTGCAACGCCTGGTCGGCCGCGGCCATCATCGCTTTCTGGATCGTCGGGTCCTTCTGCAGCCCCTCCCTCTGCGCCTCGATCAGCAGCGCCTTCTGGTCGACCAGCTGGTTCACGATCAGCGGGAACAGCACCTGCGGCGGCAACCCGCGCACCTGGTCCGGCAGCGACTGCGCCGCCGCGCGCACGCGGTCGAGCGTGATC
>CALMVO010000022.1 GCA_937873205.1 uncultured Acetobacteraceae bacterium | reverse complement strand
CAACAAGCTAGAGGATGATCCGTGAGCCTAAGCGATCGGATCATCCTCTAGGCTGTGCCGAACGACGGTGGGACGGGGTCATGTCGGAAGTCGCGCGCGTCGAGGCGCAGGGTGTGAGGTGGTGCGCGCCGTCGATGCGCTCGCGGCCGAGGGCGACGGGCGGCGCGCGCGGCCACCGATCGGGCACCCCCTGATGGCCCCAAACGGGGTGAGCCCGGTGCCATCGCGGACGGCCGCCGACCGCGAGCTGCGCCTGGTGCTGACCGGCCTGATGCTGGCGCTGACGCTGGCCTCGCTCGACCAGAACATCGTGGCGACCGCCCTGCCCCGCATCACCGGCGAGCTCGGCGGCCTGCAGCACCTGTCCTGGGTGGTGACCGCTTTCATGGTCACCAGCACGGTGTCGGCGCCGCTCTACGGCCGCTTGAGCGACCTCTACGGCCGCAAGCCGGCCTACATGGTGTCGATCGGCATGTTCCTGATCGGCTCGGCGCTGTGCGGCCTGTCCGGCAGCATGGACGCACTGATCGCGTTCCGGGCGCTGCAGGGGCTGGGCGCGGGCGGGCTGATCGTGCTGGCGCAGACGGTGATCGGCGATCTGGTGTCGCCGCGCGAGCGCGGCCGCTACCAGGGGCTGTTCGCCAGCGTGTTCGCCGGCTGCTCGGTCGCCGGCCCGCTGATCGGCGGCCTGTTCACGCAATACGTCTCCTGGCGCTGGATCTTCTACGTCAACCTGCCGGTCGGCGGCGCGGCACTGGCGCTGATCGCGATCGGCCTACGGCCGCGCGCGCCACCGGCCGCGACCCGGCTCGACGTCTCCGGCATCGCGCTGCTCGTGGTCGGCACCTGCGCGCTGCTGCTGCTGATGAGCTGGGGCGGCGGCGTCTATGGCTGGTCATCGGCCCCGATCGCGGGGCTGGCGGTCGTGACCGGCCTCGCCTTCCTGCTGCTGGTGCCGACGGAGCGGCGCGCCGTGCAGCCGCTGCTGCCGCCGGTGCTGTTCCGCAGCAAGGTGTTCGTGCTGGCGGCGGCCGTGCTCTGCCTGTCGACCATGGCGCTGTTCGCGGCGGCGGTGTTCCTGCCGCTGATGTTCCAGCTGCTGATGTTCCAGCTGCTGATGGGCGCCTCCCCGGCCAGGGCCGGGCTGATGGTGGCGCCGATGATGGGCGGGGTAATCGTCGCCTCGTTCGTCGGTGGGCGGCAGGTGAGCCGCACCGGGCGCTACAAGCTCTATCCGGTGCTGGGGCTGTTCGCGGCCACGCTATCCTACGCGGCGCTGGCCTGGACGGTGCACGCCGGCACCGACACGCTGTCGATCGAGCTGGTGCTGATGTTGATCGGGCTCGGGCTCGGCTTCGTGATGCCCAACCTCACGACGGCCATCCAGAACGCGGTGGCCGCCACCGAGCTCGGCGCCGCCACCGCCACGGCGGGGTTCTTCCGCTCGCTCGGCGGCGCGTTCGGCGTCGCCCTATCCGGGGCGGTGCTGACGCTGCAGCTGAACACCCTGCCGCCGGCCGACACGAGCGCCGGCCGCAGCGCGGCGCAGATCGGAAGGCTGCCCGCGCCGCAGCGGGCGGCCGTCGAAGGCGCCTATCGGGCTGGGCTCACCGGCGCGTTCTCCGCCGGTGCGGCGATCTCGGCGCTCGGCTTCCTCGTCGTGCTGTTCCTGCCGGAGCTGCCGCTCCGCTCGGCCCCGGGAACAGGCGGCGAGGAAGCAAGGCCAGGGCTCCGCCCTGGACCCGCTCGAGGCTTGCCTTGAGAAACCTTTAATTAGCGGTTTCCAAAGGCGAGCCTTTGGCGGGGTCCAGGGGCAGAGCCCCTGGCCTCCCCTACGCCTGCAGCCCGAACAGCCGCATCGCATTGCCGCGGCCGATCTTCAGGCGATCAGCCTCGGAAATCGAGCAGTCGTCGAACCAGTTGGCGGCGTGATCGATGTTCTCGAACGGCCAATCGGACGAGAACATGATCCGGTCGGCGCCGATCTCCAGCATCGCGTCGATCAGGGTCTGGGTGCGGAAGTTGCCCGACGTCGTGATGTAGAAGTTCTCGTGAAAGTAGTCGCCCAGCTGCCGCTTCGCCGGATATTTCGGCGCCAGCTTCATCCAGGCGTTGCGGTTATCCACGCGCCACATGGAGTAGGGCAGGCCCTCGCCCATGTGCCCGATGACGATCTGCAGGCTGGGATGGACGTCGAACAGCCCGGACGCCATCAGCCGCAGCGCATGCACCGCAGTCTCCTGGCCGAACGCCCAGGTTGGACCCAGCAGCCAGGGATGACCGTCATAAATCGGCGCGTGCTTGGCCAGCGGGTTGCGCGGATGCAGATAGAACGGCACGCCCAGGTCCGCGGTCTCGGCCCAGAACGGCCGATACTGCGGCAGATCGTAGTAGGTGGCGTTGTCCGGATCACCGATCTGGCTGAAGCCGTTCACCAGCGCGCCGACGAACCCCAGGTCGCGCACGCAGCGAGCCAGCTCGCGGGCCGCCGCGTCCGGGTCCTGCATCGGCAGCGCCGCCAGACCCCGGAAGCGGTCGGGCCGCTTCGCGACCTCGTCGGCCAGGAAGTCGTTGGCGCGGCGCGCCAGCTCGACCGCCTGCTTCGGATCGTGAATCGCCTGCACGGCCGGGGCATTGAGCGAGGGCAGCATCATCTCGATGCCGTTCGCGTCCATCTCGCGCAGGCGGCGCTCCTGCATGTCCAGCAGCCGGTGCTTCAGCTCGTCCCAGAGGGCCGGGCCGCCGAAGAAGACGTCGCTGTCCGCCAGCGTCTCCTCGATCGCGAAATGCTCTTCGAGCGCTATCTTGCCTTGCATGGCCTCGTCCTTTCGTCCCTATCCGTCCGCGTCCTGAGCCGGCTGCGCGTGCAGCGAGCGGGCCATCCGGTCGAGCAGTGCGGCCAGCTCGGCGCCGTCTCGCGCGGTGCCGTAGACATACCAGTCGGGGCGCACCACCGCCACCGAGCACCCCTGCGCCGCGAACCACTGCGCGTAGGTGCCATCGAGGTCCTCGAGCGCCGCATCCGACGAGGTGGCACTCACCACCGCGACGCGGCCGCCGATCACATCCCAAGCCCGGCGCTGGTCGTCGGTCATGTCGCGCAACAGCGATGGCTCGGAGGCGACGATGCACCAGCCGGAGCCGACGACGTCGTCGAAGCGGCCGTCGGCGCCGTGCGAGCGCACGCGCCCTTGCGGGAAGTAGGCGCCGTTACCGTTCCCGCTACCGGCCCCGCTGCCGGCCCCGCCGCCAGCGACGAAACCGGCGGAAAGCCCGGGCAGCACCACCTTCTCCGGCGCCTGGTTGGCGCGGCGCAGCGCCAGCAGCCGTTCGTCGCGGGCCGCCACCGCGGCCGGGTCGCGCAGCGTCTGCACGCGACCGAGCTCGATCGCCTTCTCGGTGATGAACCGGACGTGCGGCTCGCGCTCGGACTGGTAGGTGTCGAGCAGGGAGTCGTCGGCGCGGCCGGTGAGCACCAGGTCGAGCTTCCAGGCCAGATTGTGGCTGTCGCGGATGCCCGAGCACATGCCCTGGCCCAGGAACGGCGGCATCTCGTGCGCGGCGTCGCCGGCCAGGAACACGCGGCCGTGCCGCCAGTCGCGGACGATGCGCGAGCGGAACACGTAGTTGACCGCGCGGATCAGCTCGGCATCGTCATGGCCCAGATACCTGGCCACCCGCGCCCAGACGACGTCCGGCCTGGTCTCCGCCTCGGGCGAATCGTCGGCGTTCAGCATGAACGAGAAGCGATGGTGGTGCGGCCCGATGCGCACGATCGAGGTCGGCTGCACCGGGTCGCAGACCTGCTGGAAGATCGGCAGGCCGACGACCTCGCGCAGGATGTGGAAGTCGCAGACCAGCCAGTTCTCCTGGAAGCCGTAATCGTCGACCTGCGGCGCCAGGGTGCGGCGCAGGAAGCTGCCGCCGCCGTCGCTGCCGACCGCGTAGCGCGCCCGCACCTCGACAGCTTGGCCGTCCGCGTCGGCACCGCGCAGCGTGACGCCGGCATCGTCCTGCTCCAGCCCGGAGACCGTGACGCCCTGGTGAATGTCGACGCCCGGCAGCGACTTGTCGTACCGGTCCAGCGCGGTCTCGATCTCGGGCTGGAACATCATGTACATGGCCGCCCAGCCGCCCGGGGCGTGCGCGGCGTAGCGCAGGTCGACCAGGGTCTCGCCGGCGGCGTTCACCCATTGGTAGTCGCCCTGCGGGATCACGCCCTCGCTGATCGCCTCGACCAGCCCCAGCCGCTGGAACAGCCGCATGGTCTGGTCGTCGAAGCAGGCGGCGCGCGGCAGGTTGTAGAGACCCGAATGGCGCTCGAGCACGATGACGCTGTGGCCGAGCTGGCCGAGCAGGGCCGCCAGGGTCATGCCGGTCGGACCGTAGCCGACCAGGGCGATATCGTAGTCCTTCATCGTCTCCTCGGTCCTTCCCGGGGCATCGTTGGATCGGGCCTTGGTCCCGAAGGCGAGCGTTCCGGATCGGAACGACACGCCGTCGGTTGGCCCGTTTCGGAGAATCGGAGCCTATCGAGTGTCGGGCAAGCCGGTCAGTTCGAGCGTCCGGTCCGGGCCCGGTCCGGCGGCGCGCGGCCGGGCGGCGGCGGAGGTGGCCGGCAGCTCGTCCTCCAGCACGTCCAGGCTGTCGTGGATCGCGATCAGGTTGCGCTTCAGCTGCGCCACCACCTCCGGCGACAGGTCCCGCAGGCTGACCCGCTCGTGGTGGATCGCGATCGGGATCAGGGTCCGGGCCAGCCCGCGTCCCGCCCGGGTCAGGCTGATCGTCACCGTGCGGCCGTCGCCCGCCATGCGCTCGCGGGAGATGAGCCCGCGCAGCGTCATGGCGCCGACGAGCCGGGACAGCGTCGAGATCTCGATGCTGCTCAGGGCGCCGAGGTCGCTCAGCCGCTGGTCGCCCCGCTCCAGCAGGATCGCCAGCACCCGGTGCATGGGCACCGTGATCCCGAACGGCGCCAGCCGGCGCGCGAACAGGTCCCCGGTTCGGGTGCCGGCCCGGTTCAGCAGGAACGCCAGACTGTCGGTCAGGCTGTAGGTCATCGATGCCACCGGCCGCGACGGATCGCCGCGCCCACCAGGGCTACAGCAACAAGGTTGCGAGCACAACACTTGCGCCCGCAAATATCTTCCTCTCAGCCGAAGGTGAAGGCGAAGGCCTGCACGCCGGGCCCCTGGAACTGGATGCTGAAGTCGCGATCGGCCACCCCGTCGCGCTGGCGGACCAGCTGGTAGAGGCGCTGCTCGCGGACGACGCCATTGCCGTCGGCATCGACGTCGACGCCGTGATCGTCGCCGGGCGGCTTGCCGTCGAGGAGGACGCGGAAGCGCACCGGCTGGCCGCCAGCCGGCGGGCCCAGCACCAGGTGCAGGTCGCGGGCGTGGTACCGGTAGGAGATGGTGCCGCCCGGCCGGTCGAGCGAGGCGCTCTGGTCGGTGACGGTCCAGTCGCCAGCGAGCGCCCACTGGTTGAGGCGGTTCTGCGCCGGCGCATCGTAGAGATGGGCAACGTTGTCGACCAGGCCGCCGGGCGAGGCGAAGCTCGCGGCGCGCGCGTAGCCGATATAGGTCTCCGGGCTCCGGTCGTCGGCGCCGTCCGCGGCGGCCTCGGCGCCGTGGCCGGTGTCGGTGACGAGGCTGGTCGGCACGTCCCGCGCACCGGCCTCGACCAGCAGGGCCTGGATCGACCGCTCGGTGTCGGCGTAGGCGCCCTCGCCGAAATGGGTCTCGCGGATGTGTCCCTGGGCGTCGATCAGATAGTCGGCCGGCCAGTACTGGTTTTTGAAGGCGCGCCAGATCGCGTAGTCGTCGTCGATGGCGACGGGATAGTCGATCTTCAGATTGGCGACCGCCTGGCGAACGTTGGCGACGTCGCGCTCGAAGGCGAATTCCGGCGCGTGCACGCCGATGACGACCAAGCCCTTGTCACGATACGTGTCGGCCCAGGCGCGGACGTAGGGGAGCGTGCGCAGGCAGTTGATGCAGGAGTAGGTCCAGAAATCGACCAGCACGACCCGGCCGCGCAGGCCCGCCATGGTGAGCGGCGGCGAGTTCAGCCAGGCCACGGCGCCGGCCAGCGGCGGCGCCTGGCCCAGCATCGGCAATGGCCCGGACCGATCGTCGGCGGCGACCCGCGTCGCCGCGGGAGCGGGCCTCGCGCGGTCGATCAGGCCCTGTTCCAGGCCGGTGGTGCTGGCCAGGGAGACGCGGGCGAGCAGCCCGGTGTCGAAGCCGAACGCGATGGCGACCACGCCGGCCAGCACCGCGACGCCGAGGCCGCGGCGGATCCACTCGCCGACGCCGAGCGAGCGCTTCATCGCTCGGAACACGCGGCCGCCGATCAGCAGCGCCACCGCGAGCGAGGTGGCCGCCCCCAGCGCGTAGGCCAGCAGCAGCAGCGAGGT
Source organism: uncultured Acetobacteraceae bacterium (assembly GCA_937873205.1). Classification (GTDB taxonomy): domain Bacteria; phylum Pseudomonadota; class Alphaproteobacteria; order Acetobacterales; family Acetobacteraceae; genus Lichenicola. Next base: position 2,078 of record CALMVO010000022.1, on the reverse strand, counting down.
GCCGACGTTGGCGCCCCGCAGTGCTGCGCCGGTCAGCACCAGCCCCAGGATCGGGCCGGCGCAGGGCGCCCAGAGCAGGCCGGTGGCAATGCCCAGGATGAAGGACGGCCACACCGCGGCGCCGCTGCCGGCGCCGTCCGACGCCCGCTGCGACAGGCGCGAGCCGAGGTTGACCAGCGGCTGCGTCAGCCGGGTGGAGAGGCTTGGGAACAGCAGGGCGACGCCAAACAGGCTGAGCAGCAAGATCGCGGCGAGGCGGCCGACATGGTTGGTCTGCACGGCCCAGCCGCCGCCGACGGCCGCCAGCGTCGCGACGGCGGCAAAGGTCATCGCCATGCCGGCCAGGAGCGGCAACCCGCTGCGCACGAAGGGCTGATCGGCGCGCGCGAAGACGAACGGGAGCACCGGCAGGATGCACGGGCTCAGGATCGTCAGCACTCCGCCCAGATAAGACACCAGCAACAACAGCATGAAGCGCTTCCCCCGGTCCCGGCGCGGGCCGCGACTGCCAGCCATTCGACCCCACCCTCGAGGCGGTTACATGGGTGCCGGGTCGGACCGGCGGCCTTACAAAATGGTTCCAGAGGCTGCGCCTTCGGCGGGGTCCAGGGGCGTCGTGCGCAGCACGCTTTCGCGTGACGCCCCAGGCCTTCGCGTCCTACATCGCCGAAAGCGCCGCATCGACCCAGCGCCCCGGCGACGGCGAGGGCGCCACCCGATCCAGCAGCGGCGAGAGGTGGTCGGTGATCGCCAGCATGGCGATGCCGTGCACCAGGCCCCAGGCGCCGATCAGGCTGCCGGCGACGGGGAGTGCCAGTGGCCCGGTGTTGGGGGCACCGTCGAGCGCGCCCGCCGCCGAGGAGAGCGCCTGGAATGCCGTGGCGGTGGCCGCCTGCAGCCGCGGCCGGCTGCGGTCCAGCACATCGCGGCGGAACATCAGGACGAAGAGCTGCGGGTTGGCCAGCGCGAAGCCGATATAACCGTGCGCGATGCGTTGCCCCGAGGGGTTCGCGTGCGCCGGCACGTCGGCCGGCAGCGGCTGTGCCATGGCCTCGGACAGCCGCTCGAAGCCGACCGCCGCGAGTTCGCTCAGCAACCCGCTCAGGTCGCCAAAATGCGGATCGGCGGCGGTGTGCGATACGCCGGCGCGCTTGGCGATCGCGCGCAGCTTCAGCCCCTGGATGCCGTCCTCGCGCAGGATGGCGTCGGCCGCATCGAGCAGCGCCTGCTTCAGGTTACCATGATGATAGCGGCGCGCGGGCGCTGGGGCGGATGGTTGGGACATGGGCAATGATGTAGCCGGGTTTCCACTGTAAATATATCTTTCACCCGCCCCGCCGACCTGTTATCTTTCCATTAGAAAGAAGGAGGCCGACGATGGCGGAGATCGGACATCGAATTGATGGCAGGAGCCGGATGCGGGCGGTGTTGGGACTCGCGGAGGAGTTCGGCGGCCTGCTGGCGTTCTGGATCGTGCTGGAGTGCGCGGGGCTGCGGGCGGCGATCGCCGCCACGCTGGTCGTTGTGGTGGCCGACGGCGCGCGCCGCCTGATCCGCCGCAAGCCGATGACGCGGATCTGGATGCTGTCGAGCGCACTGGCGCTCGCCGGCGGCGCGGTCGACCTGCGGGCGGCGACGCCGTTCATGATCCGCTATGAGGCGGTCGGCACCAACCTGCTGACCGGGCTGGTGTTCCTGATCGGCACCTTCGGCGCGCGGCCGTTGGTGCAGGAGGTGGCCGAGGGCTGGCACGGCGCGCCGTTCGACCCCGGCCAGCCCGGGCTACGCACCTTCTTCCGCGCCTTCACGCTGGTCTGGGCGGGCTACTTCGTCCTGAAGGCGGGCGTCTATCTCTGGCTGGCGACGGAGCTGCCGCTGGAGCGGGCGCTGGCGCTGCGGTCGGTGATCGGCACCGCGAGCCTGGTCGCGATGATCCTGCTGTCCCGGCGCGGCCCGGCGCTGTTCCGTCTCGCCCGGCGCCAGGGGCGGTTCCTGGCGCTGGCCTGATCGGCCGGGGATCAGGCCGCCGTCGCCGGCAGGGCGGGCTCCCGGACGGCCCTACCCGCCCCCTGCCGCAC
>CALMVO010000021.1 GCA_937873205.1 uncultured Acetobacteraceae bacterium | reverse complement strand
GACGGGAAAGGTGATCGCATCGGCGGTGAACACCAGCCGGTCGGCGCCGCTCGACACGATGAAGCCGACCTGGCCGGGGGCACGGCGAGGACGCCGGAGATGCCCATGCCGCTGACGAAGATGCCGAGGAAGGCCAGTGCTGCCACCATGCCCGGCACGGACCCGGCGACGTAGCCGACGGCGGAGACGCCCACGCCCCCAGCACCAGGGTCGTCGACATGACGGCGGCGGCGCCGAACTTCTCGATCAGGATGCCGGCGAGGGGCGAGCCGATCGGCCCGCCGATGCCGCCGACGCCGAGGATGAGGGCGGCGGTCTTGAGCGGGATGCCCTGGGCATGCATGAGCGCCGGCGCGAAGAAGAACACCGCCGCGACCGTCCCGAACACTGACAGGAACGCCAGCCAGAGCAGCATCGTGTCGACCCGACGCCGCCGACGAACAGCGCGCCGTAGCGCGCGTGCCCGATCGCGGCCTCCTCCCTCGGCGGCGCCGTGGCCGCGGCCGACATCCCGCCCGGCGCAGCGACGCCGGCGACCGGAGCCCGCATGGATCGCGCCGTCCCGGGCATGATGCGACCCTTCCTGCAGTCCGACGCGGCAAACGAGCCCGGCACGCGGCACCGCCCCGGATAAAGATGCTAAACCGTAACAGACGATGCCGCCGATCCGGGAAAAGACGGTCAGACCGGACCGGTCTGTTCCATACCGAGCAGCGAGCGGCCCAGTCCCTCGATCGAGGAATTCTGCTCGAAGAAGGCATGCGAGCCGATCATGTTGATGTCCCGGAAGATCATCTGCAGCTTCGAGTCCTTGCGGAACACGTTCGCACCCGCGCCCAGGACCAGCTCGCCGATGGTGTCCTTGCAGAGATCGACCAGCATCGCCCCGCGGGCCTTCATCGCCAGCCGGTTCGGGACGTCGAAACGCCCAGGGCATCGGGCGCCATAACCGACGCGATCAGGTCCTCCATCAGGACCTCGGCCATCTCGGCCCGTGCCTCGCCGCGGCCGGCGAGCATCCCATTGCACGACCAGATCGTCCGGCAGCTCGCTGGCGCCGTCGATCTCGGCCGCACGGCCGGCCTAGCTGGCCGCGATCGTCCGCGCGCGTTCGATGAGCGCCGACGGCGTGATGACCATGGGCAGTGCGGCGGTGTTATCGGCCATCCGAGTCTCCCTAGCCGCAGTTCCGGGCGTGTTCCCCGGATGTCTTCGGTCATTCGACGATCCGGTTCGGCTGACATATCCGGCGATTATCCATTCATGAGGAGAACCGGCTTGATCACGCTGCCGTCGTGCGCCGCCGCAGACGCCTCGTTGATCGCGCTGAAGTCGAAGGTCGTGACGATCCGGTCGATCGGCAGCCGCCCGCTGCGGTAGAGCTCGACTAGATGCGGGATGAGGGTGCGCGGGTTTGCGTCGCCCTGGTTGGTGCCGACGATGCGCAGGCCGCGCGCGACCAGGTCGACGACGTCGAAGCCGCCCGGCTCGCCGCGTGCCGGGATGCCGACCACCACGCAGGTGCCGGCGGAGGCCAACGACTGGATCGCGGTCTTCAGCGCACCCGGATTGCCGCTGGTCTCGATCACCCCGTCGAGGCCGGCGCCGCCGGTCAACTCCTGGAACGCCGCCCGCGTGTCCTGCCGGCTGGCGTCGACCAGATGCGTGGCGCCCAACTCCTGCGCCAGCGCCAGCCGGCTGGGATGCACGTCGACGGCGATGATCTGGGTGGCGCCGGTCAGGCGCAGGCCCATGATCGCCGACAGGCCGACGGCGCCGGCGCCGATGACGGCGACGCGGTCGCCCGGCTTCGGGCGCAGCACGTTGGTCGCCGAGCTGACGCCGGTCTGCACGCCGCAGCCGAGCGGCGCCAGGATGGCGGCGGGCACGTCGTCCGGCACCGGGATCGCGGCGCGCGCGGCGGCGACGATGAGGCGGGAGAACGAGGATTGGCCGAAGAAGTGGCTGTGGATCGCGTGCTGGTCGCACCGCAGGCTGCTGGACCCGTCGTCGCGTCCGCCGCCGACCAGGTTCAGGACCGGCCAGGTGCGGCAATAGGCGGGGGCCGCGTCGAGACAGGCGGCGCAGTGCCCGCAGGAGGTGAACGACATGACCACGCGGGTGCCGACGGCGAGGTCGGTGACCCCGGCGCCGATCTCGACCACCCGGCCGACGCCCTCGTGGCCCAGCACGCCCGGCAGCGGGAACGGGATGGTCCCAGACTGGGCGAAGAGGTCCGCGTGACACATGCCGCAGGCCTCGAGCTCGATCACGACCTCGTCCGCCCGCGGCGGCAGCAGCTCGACCTGCTTCAGCACGAACGGCTCGCGCGGCGCGTCGACCACGGCGGCGGTGGTGATTCGGGAGGCAGAAGGTCCGACGGTATCAAGCACGGTCAGGGACGTCCCGGTTGGAGTGTCGTTTCGCGACCGCGCCCGCGACGGGATGCGATCGTCCCGGCCGTCCGGACGGGTGTTCGGATCATCGCCGGTTGCGCGTTCCGACCATATCGCCACACCAGATCGATGCCGAGTAGGCGAATATACATAATGCGAAGGTATGTCGGACACCAGATAAATCCGGCATCATGTAGCACCCGCCACCAAGGCTAAGCCGTTGGTGTGATTATCTGATCCGAGGCTGCCCGCCCTCAGCGGGTTCGGACTATAGAGGATGGGTATCGAGACTGATCTGCGTTCTATCGACGGGCCGTCGGGGGGCCGGGTAGGGTGGCAATCGTGGAAACGCATAACAAACCGGGGCATCCCTTACATACGCAAAGGACCGCTATCGCGGTTGCCTTGTCAACGTTTGCCGTCGCTTTGGCATACCCCGTGATGCCGGAGGCATTCGTTTGGGTCGTGATCGGCTTATGTTGGGCATCTACAGCGGCCTTACTTTGGCTGTATTGGTCGGACATTGCTTCTGTCTGCATCAGAGTTGTTCGAGGGAAAGCGGCCGCCTCAAGTCCTGAAAAGGATTTTTGGCTGTCACCCATTTTGATAGTGATGGTAGCCACGATAGCTGTAGTAATAACCAAAAGGCATATATCAGGTTCAGATAAGCAGCCCCAGCCGCTCACGGCTGATCAAGTAACAGAGGCCGTAATTAAAGCCATGCCTAAAGATGAAAGGACACAGATCATCAAGGATTATGAGAAGGGGGTATATCAGGACGATAAGATCGTGGGATACGTCGATGACGTTCACGTATCAAATGATCATAGCAAGGTCATGATTAACAGGATGGACGATTCACAGTCGCTTAATGTTAATCGTCCATTCACGTGGAGAGGCTTTTTGTTGAAGGCCGACAATCCAAATCCCGAGCTGGACAGTATTATTGGGATTACTAATCAAGGCGCGTCATTCAATAACCGAAGTAACATTATGTGTTCGGTCTTGACTGACAACCCAAACATAAAGCCCTAGATGCTTCACGACCACTCCTCCACCCGCAAGGTATGCGCGCCAATGGCCCGCATGACGGAGAACAGGAACCATGCGGGGAACGCTCCACGGAAGATGGCCTGCCAGCCGAATGCCGCAGCAGGACGGCGTTCAGGAACGAGCTTGTGATCACCCCGGTGGGAAAGCCGGTCCAGATCAGGCTGGTGACCATCGCGCGGTGCCGGCGCGGCGCATACTCGGAGGCCAGGGTGATCAGGCACGGAATGGCGCCACCCAGCCCGATGCCGGCCAGGAACCGCACCAGGAGCAGGGCCCCGAACGACCCGGCGGTGGCGAACGTGAAGACGCCAACGCGAGCGTGGCCACGACCAGCATGCGCTTGCGCCCGAGGCGGTCGGCGAGCGACCCGAAGCTGAGCGCGCTCAGCAGCGACCCGAGCAACGCCGCCGAGAAGATCGGGCCGAGATGCGCCTGCGACAGCCCGAGCCTCCGGGCGATCAGCGGCGCCGCGACGTTGATCGACGAGGTGTCCAGCTCGACCAGCACCGCGACCACGGCGCAGAGGATCCCGGTCTGCACCAGCAGCGGGCTCACGGGCCCGTCGTCGATCGCCCAGGTGATGTCGATCGCGGTCCCGGCCTCGGGGCCGTCATGGTCCGATTCCTTCCGCATACGGGTGCCACATGCTAATCCCCACCGGGTCCGCGGCCAACATCCCCGGGGGAGAGGCGATGGCGGACCTGCCGCATGTGGTGGTGATCGGCGGCGGCCTCAGCGGCGCGATGGTGGCCCTGCACCTGCTGCGCGACCACACGGCGCTGCGGCTGCGCCTCACGGTCATCGAGCCGCGACCCGAGCTAGGTGCCGGCCTCGCCTACGGCACCACCGATCCGCAGCACCGCATCAACGTGGCGGCGTCTCGCATGGCGCTGTTCCGGGAGGATCCGCTGCACTTCGAGCGCTGGCTGCACGCGCGCGCCGATGGCCCGGACGGCGACCTCGAGGCCCGCTTGGCCGACGGCCGGCTGTATCCCCGCCGCACGGTGTTCGGCAGCTACGTCGCCGACACGCTCGACCAGGCGCTGGCCGCCGCCGGCGACCGGGTGCGGTTCCGGCACCTGCGCGACCGGGCCGCCCACGTGAAACGGCCGGGCGGCGACGCGGGCGGGCTGCGCATCGACCTGGCCTCGGGTGCCGCGATGCGGGCCGATCTGCTAGTGCTGGCGCTGGGCCACGCGCCTCCGGCACTGCCGCGGTTCCTGTGCCAGGTGCCGCCGGAACGGCTGGTCGCCAATCCGTGGGCGCCGGACGCGCTGGCGGCGATCACCCCCGAGGTGTCGGTCCTGGTGGTCGGCACCGGCCTCACCGCCTCCGACGTGTTCGCGTCGCTGCACGCGCGCGGCCATGCCGGGCCGATCCTGGCCATCTCGCGGCACGGGCTGCTGCCGCGGCCGCGCACCACGCTGGCGGTCGCGGCACGCGGCGATTTCGCCACCGCGCCGGCGCGCACCGCGCTCGCGCTGCTGCGCCGCGTGCGGGACGAGGTCCGGGCCGGCGACGCGGCGGGCCGTCCGTGGGAGGACGTGGTCGACGCGCTGCGCCGCGACGCGCCGATGGTCTGGCGGACGCTGCCGCTCGGCGAACGGCAGCGCCTGCTGCGCCACCTGCGCACATTCTGGGACGTGCACCGCTTTCAGTGCGCGCCGCAGATCCAGGCGACGACCGACCGCCTGCTCCGCACCGGTCGACTGTCGGTGCAGGCCGGCCGGATCGACCGCGTGCTGCCGGGGCCGGACGGCCGCCTGAGCGTCGAATACCACCGGCGCGGCGGTGGCCCGGCGCAGCGGACCGTGGACGCGGTGATCAACTGCACCGGCCCCGGCCACCGCCCGGCGACCCTGCAGCACCCGGTCCTGGTCGGGCTGGCCGAACAGGGCGTGGTGCAGCCTGACCCGTACGGCTTCGGCCTGCAGGTCGACGCGCAGAGCCGCGCGGTCCCAGTCCCCGGCGTGGCGGCGGGCGCCGTGTTCGTGGCCGGGCCGATGGCCCGCAGCGCGCACGGCGAGCTGATGGGTCTGCCGCAGATCTCCCTGCAGCCCCGCGAGATCGCAGCCCTGCTCGCCGCATCCGCAGGAAGGCCAGGGGCGCCGCCCCTGGACCCCGCCAAAGGCTCGCCTTTGGAAACCACTCTGTAAAAAGCGGATTCTCAAGGCTCGCCTTGAGCGGGTCCAGGGCAGAGCCCTGGCCTTACCGATCAGGCGGCGTCGCGCTGCCTGCCGCCGATCGCCGCGGCGACGCACGAGATGAAGGCGCCCACCAGCATCGAGAAGAAGGTGTAGAGCGACAGCTCGACCGCGAACCGGCGCGCCGCCTCCGCTGCCTGCCGAGCCTTGGCCACGGCCGCCCTCTCCTTGCCGATCACGTCGTCGACCCGCTGCGCCGCCTGGTCCGCGCCCAGGCCGGTCCGGGCCACGACCATCTGCACCAGGTAGTCGTGGTCCGGCTGGCTGATCGTCCCAGTGGCTCCGGTGGCCAGGATCGCGGCGGCCTCGGTCCTGGCGGAGGCGCCGTCCTGGCTCGCCGTGGGCGCGGTCGGGCGGAACAGCGTGCCCACCAGATAGCCGCCCGGATCGGCCGAGCTGCCGCCGCCGGACGCGGCACCCGGGATCGCCGAGGAGGCGGCCTTGCCTGCCGCGCCCAGCAGCGCGGACGCGCCGCCGCTCAGCATCGCCACGATGATCAGGGCCGACACCGCCCAGGTGACGAAGCCGAGTGCGGTATCGCGGAACATCGTCTCGTTGCCGCGGATGCCGGCCGCCATCGCCGGCCGCAGCCGTCCGGCGAGGTAGCCGCCGAAGAACGAGGCCACCCACTGCACGACGACCAGCCAGACCGCCGCCAGCGCGGTGAAGGTGGCGGGCGCCGGGTTGCCGCCGCGGACCGTCGAGACGGCGCTCAGGCCGAGGCCGCTGCCGAGCGCCAGCAGCATGACGGTGACCGCGGTCGCGACCAGCGCGCCGCCGGTGACCGCGGCCCAGCCTGGCCGGTGCGGCTCGACCGGCCCCAAAGTCGTTGCGGACATGTGCCGCCCTCCTAGTGGTGGAAGAACAGCAGCAGCAGCAGGATGATCGGGATCGGGATACCGAGCAGCCAGAGCAGAATGGGCATGGGACGTTCTCCTCTTCTTCTGCGAACGTCATGCCGTCAAAACGATCGGAAGCCAAGGCCTGCCGCGCGTATCCGGCGCTCACGCGTCCTGGCGGTCCCGCACCCGGACCCGCATCTGCGGCAGCACCGCCACCGTCGTCACCGCGCCGATCGATGCGCCGAGCGAGACGTGCACGAACAGCATCGCCTGGCGGAACGCCGACTCCGCCAGCGCCACGGACACGGCGTGCCGATCCGCGCCCGCGAGCCCCAGCACGAGATCGAGCGCCATGGTCAGCGCCGCCACCGGCAGCATCGCCAGCGCGAAGCTCGCGACGTAGCGCAGGACGTTCCCCCGCATCGCCCGCGTGCCCTCGCGCCATGTCGGCCGCGACCGGCCGAGTGCGAGCGTCGTGAAGACGGGGATCTGCCGCGCGATCGCCCAGATCACCAGCGCCACCGTCGGGACCCCGCACGCCAGCGCCGCCACCCTGGCGCCGGCCCGGGCATGGGCCGCCGCGAGCAGCCCGGCCGGCACCTGCGAGAGCAGCACGACCGGCACGATCCAGGCGTAGGTCAGCAGCAGGAAGCCCAGGTAGCGCCAGAACGGCGCCTTGAAGAAGAACGGATCGAACCGCTCGCCGAGCAGCAGGTGGCGCCGCCACGACAGGCTGAACGACAGCAGGAACTTCAAGCCAGCCAGCCAGGCCACGGCAGCACCCGCCGACATGTACCAGGGCGCCCGTGCCACCGCATGCCATCGGTCCGCCAGCCCGCCGGCGTTGCCGACCACCCGGTGATACAGGACTTCCGCCGTGACCAGGAACAGCACCGGCGGCCAGATCGCCTTGGCATGCAGCAGGCGCTGCCGCCAGAGCAGCGCATAGGCCTGCCCCGCGGTGGCAAGAACCGGAACGGTCCCATTCAGAGGCATCGCTTTTCCAAATCCGAGAGAGAGACATCGCCAGCACCCGCTGGCACGGATAGGCAGCCGACGCGATCTGATGGCACAAGCGGCAATGCCGGTCCCCTGCAGGGCGGCAGACCGACACAGGCCAGGACCATCATGCCGGACCAGCTCGACCAGACCGCACCGCCGCCCAGCACCGTCGCCCCGGCCCCGGCGCCCGACGCGTCGCGGGTGATGACCCTGTTCGTCATGATCGTGGCGACGCTCTATTTCGGCAAGGAGGTGCTGGTCCCGGTCACGCTGGCCCTCCTGCTGGCCTTCGTGCTGGCGCCGCTCACCACCCTGCTGCGCCGCCTCCATCTCGGCAAGGTGCCCGCTGTGCTGCTCGGCGTGATCCTGGCGCTGGGGCTCATCCTGGCGATCGGCGGCGTGATCGGCTCGCAGATCGCCGAGCTCGCCGGCGAGATCCCGAAATACGCCGCCACCGTCGAGACCAAGGTCGCCAACGTGCGCAGCTACACGGTGGGCCGCCTCACGCACCTGGCCGACAGCATCGGCTCGCACAAGGCGCACACCGCCCCGACCGCCGCCGCGACCGCAACGGCCGGCGGCGGCACCGCCCCGGCCACGGCCGCCCCCGCGGCGGCCCAGGCCCCGGCCACCTCGAGCTCGCCGCTCGAGCTCGCCCGCACCTACCTCTCGCCGATCCTCTCCCCGCTGGCCACGCTCGGCATCGTCTTCGTGGTCGCCGTGTTCGCGCTGCTGCAGCGCGAAGACCTGCGCGACCGGCTGATCCGGCTGGTCGGCTCGGACGACCTGCACCGCACCACGCTCGCCATCGACGACGGCGGCCGTCGCCTCAGCCGCTACTTCGTCACCCAGCTCAGCATCAACACCTGCTTTGGCATCGTCATCTTCACCGGCCTGCTGATCATCGGCGTGCCCAACCCGGTGCTCTGGGGCATCCTCTCCGGGCTGCTGCGGTTCGTCCCCTATGTCGGCTCCTTCCTCTCGGCCGTGCTGCCGATGGGCCTGGCCGCCGCGGTCGAGCCCGGCTGGTCGATGGTGCTCTGGACCGCCGGCCTCTACGTCGTGGTCGAGGGCATCACCGGCCAGGTGATCGAGCCGATGGTCTACGGCCACGCCACCGGCCTGTCGCCGTTCTCCGTCGTGGTCGCGGCGATCTTCTGGTCGTGGGTCTGGGGCCCGGTCGGGCTGATCCTGTCGACCCCCCTCACCCTCTGCCTGGTGGTCATGGGCCGGCACGTGAAGCGGCTCGAGTTCCTCGACGTCATGCTGGGCGACCGCCCGGCGCTGACCCCGGTCGAGAGCTTCTACCAGCGCATCCTGGCCGGCGACGCCGACGAGGCGCAGGACCATGCCGAGACCCTGCTCCGGGAGCGCTCGCTCTCCACCTACTACGACGAGGTGGCGCTGAAGGGCATGCAGCTCGCCGCCAACGACTCCCAGCGCGGCGTCACCGGCCCCGCCCAGCTCGAGCGCATCAAGACCACCATCAAGACGCTGGTGAACGGGCTGCGCGCGCACGACGACCGCCAGCCGGCCCCCTCCCGGCGCGACCGCGCCGCCGTCGACGCGTCCGACGACGAGCAGGGCCTGGCCCGGCACCCCGATCCGGACAGCCTCGACCCCGCCGACCCGGCTCTGCCGCCGGTCTGGCGCGGCGACCGCGCGGTGCTCTGCATCGCCGGCCGCGGCCCGCTCGACGAGGCCGCCTCCAGCATGCTGGTGCAGCTGCTGGGCAAGCACGGGCTGGGCGCCCGCCTGGTCGGCGCCGGCGACGTCGCGCGCGAGACGATCGCCACGCTCGACGTCGAGGGGGCGGCGATGGCCTGCATCTCCTACCTCGACATCAGCGGCAGCCCGGCGCACCTGCGCTACCTGATCCAGCGCCTCCGGCAGCGTCTGCCGCCCGGCGCGCCGATCCTGGTCGGGCTGTGGCCGATGCAGGACGCGACGCTCAAGGACAAGGCCGTGCAGCAGTCGATCGGCGCCGACTACTTCACCAGCTCGCTGTCGGAGGCCGTGACCTCCTGCGTGGACGCCGCCCGCGCCGCCGGTGCGGCGCTCGAACCCCGACGAGCGGGGTAGCGCCAGGCGGCTGGCGGACAGAGTGGGATTCGAACCCACGGTACGCTTTCACGCACACACGCTTTCCAAGCGTGCGCCTTAAACCGCTCGGCCATCTGTCCGGCGGTCGGACCATATCAAAGCCGCATCCCGAAGCAAGAGCGCCCAGAGCAGCTTCGCCTGCTGCGGAGGTGGCTCTAGCGTCCACTTAGTTTGACGAAAGATTAACGCGCAAGGCTGACAATGAGATTGTAGTCAAAACGTGTTCGTGTCTAAGTTTTACGTGGCTGAAGTCGCGCCAATTTAATGATTGTCGATTTGATGATGAGGGCCGCGTATGTCGTTTTGGGGATATCTGCGCGGGGAATCATTGCCATCATCCCACTACGTGGAAGTCGTTGAGGCGAGAATCCGGCCAGCCCTCGCGTCCCTCATCTCCGGGATCCGTTTCGACGAGGAATACTATCTCCGGTGCAATCCTGATGTTCTTGAGAAGGTCAGGTCCAAAGAAATACCGTCGGGTCGACAGCATTACATCATGGCCGGCTACTTCGAGGATCGCTATCCGCGCCCCATCCCCGTCGATGAGCCCTGGTATCTGAAGGAATATCCAGACGTCGCCGAGGCGGTCTCGCGCGGCGCTTTCGTCTCGGCAAAGCAGCATTTCGAGCAGGAAGGCTACCGCGAGGGCCGCCTGCCGTCCCCCAACTGGACGCTGTTCGACGAGGGCAGCCGGTGAACCAGCAATCGCCCGTCCCCGCTGTCGAAATGACGACGGGCCTCGTCCACGGCTTCGTGGACGGCCTCGTCGGCTCCTACGTCTCCGGCTGGGCACTGGCCGATCCCGATCTCGGATCGAGCAGGATCGTCGTGTGCGACGACTCCGGGGCGGTGATCGGATCCGGCCTGGCGACGCGACGTCGCCCGGATCTCGGCAAGCTCGGCTTCGGCCGCATCGATGTCGGCTTCAGGGTGCTCCTGAACGACATGCCGCCGGACGGCCACCTCCATGTGCTGGCGGATGGCGTCGAGCTGCAGAACTCGCCGCTGCCGGTCGGCCCGGCGCTGTTCGACGGCCATTTCGAGATCGGCCGGGGATCGGCCGTCGGCTGGGTCCGCGCCCGGACCAGCCGGTGCACGCAGCCGCACATCACCATCAGGACCGCAGACGGCCATCTGGTCGGGGCCGGCCGCTCGCGAGAGCATGCCGACCCGCAGGACCAGCACTTCACGCGCGACATGTTCGATCTCGACCTCGCCGACGCGCTCTTCGGCGTCAGGGAGTTCGTGCTGACCGCGTATGCCGACGACGTGCCGTTCGCGACCGCGGCGGGATCGCTCCCGATCGAGGGCTACCTCGACGTCCTGACGGACGACCATTGCGGCGGCTGGCTGTTCTCGCCGGCGGCGCCGCATCGGCAGCTGGCGCTCGTCGTCACGCGCGACGGCGTCGAGGTGGGGCACGGCCGATGCGAGATCGGACGGACCGATCTGCAGGAGCATCATCCGACCGGCTGGCGCAGCGGGTTCGCGATCAGGCTGGAGGTCCGCACGGAGGTCGAGCCGATGCTTGGCCTGGTCTCGATCCGGACCAAAGGCGGCCTCGTCGAGCTGTTCGACGGGCCGGTCATGCTGGGCAGCCGGCTGGCGTTCGTCTCGGCCGGCCGGCGCCTGGCGCAGCTGGCACATCAGGACGGGCTCGACATCGCGCACGGCGACCGCGCCCTGCTGCAGCAGATCATCCAGGACTATCTCGGCCAGCGGCGTCATGGCGCGGATCAGGGCCGGATTCGCGCACTCAGCTCCGGCCGGCGTGACCTCGATCGGCCGATCGACATCCTGATCCCGATCTACAAGGGCATCGACATCACCGACGGCTGCATCCGCAGCGTGCTGGCCAGCTGCGGTCCCGCCGACCGGCTGATCCTGGTGGCCGACTGCCCGCCCGAGGCGGGCATGGCGTCGATGCTGAGTGCGTTCCATCCGCTCCCTAACGTCGTGCTGCTGGTGAACGAGACCAACCGCGGGTTCATCGGCTCGGTCAATCGCGGCCTCGGCGTGGCGCGCGAGAACGATGTCCTGCTGCTGAACTCCGACACCAGGCTGTTCCCGGGCGGCCTCGACGAGCTACGCCGGGTGATGTCGAGCGATCCGGCGATCGGCACCGTCACGGCGATGTCGAACAACGCCACCATCTTCTCCTACCCGCACCCGACCCTGCCTACCGAGCGCCTCGACGACATCGGCTGGGACGAGGTGGCCGAGGTGGCACTCGCCGCCAATCGCGGCCGCGCCATCGAGGTGCCGACCGGCCACGGCTTCTGCATGCTGGTCCGCCGCGAGCTGCTCGATCGCCTCGGCGGCCTGAACCCGGTGTTCGGCAAAGGCTACGGCGAGGAGAACGAGCTCTGCCTGCGCGCCACCGACTACGGCTACCGCCATGTCGGAGCACCGGGCGTGTTCGTCGAGCACCGCGAGAGCGTGTCGTTCGGCGACGACAAGGAGGCGCTGCTCCGCGTCAACCTGCCGGCGCTGGAGCGGATGTATCCCGAATACACGCCGCTGATCATGGCGTTCGAGCGGACCGACCCGCTGCGGCAGGGGCGCTGGGCGATCGATACGGAACGGCTGCGGCGGGCACGCGCCCAGGGCATGGAGTTCGTCGTTATCGTCGAGACGTGGCTTGGCGGAGGCACCAAGCGGGCGATCGACGACATCGGAAGCCTGGTCGGATATCGGGGCCGCGTCGAGATGCGCCTGCGCAGCCTGCGATCCGGCGCCATCCAGCTATCCTGCCCGACCCTGCCGCTGTCCGCGGTGTTCGGCGATGATGACGTCTGGCCGCTTCTGGCCATGCTGAATGCCGCCGAGGTCAGCCTCGTCATGGTCCATCAGCTTCTCGGCTTCAGCAAGACGACCATCGACGCCTTGACCACGTGGTGTAGGCCTCGGAACAGCATCGCCTACATCCACGACTTCTATTCTATCTGCCCTCGCGTCACCCTGATCGACGCCGTCGGCACCTACTGCGGCATCAAATCCGCAGACGTCTGCGATCGCTGCGTTGGGTTGGGAGGCGGCCACGAGGCATCCCGCCTGAGCGAGCTCAGCGTCGGCGAGCACAGGACCTTGCTCGGCGACTTCCTGGGCGCCATGCGAACGGTCGTGGCACCATCCGACGACGCCGCACGGCACGTCGCCAGCGTGTATCCCGGTCTCGCGATCCGCGCCATCCCGCACCCGGAGCTTCGGGATGACATCGACCAGCCGGGCGACCGATCCAACAAGAGCAACATCATCCTGCTCGGCGGCATCGGCCCGCACAAGGGCTCGGAGAAGCTGCTCGAGATCGCCCGGCTTGCGCGACTGACCCATCCCCAACTCACCTTCTCGGTCATCGGCCACACCGACATCGACGATGCGCTCGAAGCGGTCGGCAACGTGCGCATCAGCGGCCAATACAAGAAGTCGGAACTACGGACGCTTCTCGATCAGGAGCGCGGCCGGATTGCGCTCTTCCTGCATATATGGCCAGAGACCTACTCGTACACCTTGTCGGAAGCGCTGAATGCTGGCTTGTTGCCTCTGGTACCAGATATCGGTGCGCCGGCGGAGCGTATACGGCTACATTCCCAGGGATTAGTGTTCGACTTCCCGATCCAAGCAGCTAACGTTCTTCGTGTTATAGACTCTGCTGTTGAGTCGAGAGAGGTCGAGACACCGGATCCACTCATGCGTCACCAGCAATCGTCAATTCGAACGCTTGATGCCCTAGTCAACAGTTCGTCGTAATTGAATGCGTCAGCAAGACTTGATGATAATTCGGACACCAGTCGATAAGCTAGTTTCTTTGACTAAGGTAACTTTAAATCTGAACGTCCTTCTTGTTGTCTCAATCCCTGCGTTAAGTTAGTCAGCGTTGGCCAAAGGTTCAACATGAGCGTAAAGATCGTTAAAGTTCCAGAAAAGGCGAACGTGCTAACTCTCACATCGCCTTCATTCACCATGCGCCGCCCGCTACTCCACAATAGTGCTCTGATACCTTCCACAGCAATGGAAGCCATGGAATCATCATGGAACACCGCCTTTTTCGCAGAACGGCCAATAACTTTCAGCTTAATTAACGATGTTTACGTTGTCGAAGAAGGACTTGTCTTTAGTGCCGAAGGTGAACTGCTGCAAAGCAGTATCACCCAGCATTCCGAGGGAGAAATACATCGAGGTTACACCGCGGTTCAAAACGCTTTGAAAGAGCAAAAGGTCTATACGAGTCACGATCCAGTGATCCTTTGTAAAAAAAGAGGATGTCAGAATTACGGCCACTGGTTAATTGAAATGCTGCCTAAGGCGTTTCTAGCTAAGCTGTATCTTGATTCACCTACGATGAGTTTTGCTATTCCGGCAGTAGAGGGTAAGCTACAGGACACTATTAATCAGTCTTTAGATTTGCTGTCGATAGGAGGGGTTTCAGTGATACCCATCAGCGACTCGGTGCATCGATTTGCGTCGATCATCATCGTTGATGGCATCACAAATCATGGCACTTATATGTCGCCTTTAGTCTTAAGCTGCCTAGATGCTCTATCCGCACGAGTTAATAGTCGGGGAGTAGATCGTTTATTGGTAAAAAGGGTCGGCATTAAATCACGACAGATAACTAATGAGAGCGATCTGGATAATTTGGCTGCAGATAGAGGATTTACTGCTGTTGATCCAAGCGGACTGACATTCGCACAACAAATACAAGAATTCAAAAGTGCGTCCAAAGTTATTGGGGTGATGGGTGCTGCGATGACCAATATCGCTTTCGCACCTTCAGACGCTTGTATAATAAATCTGGCACCAGCTGCAATGCCTGATACTTTCTTTTGGTTTCTTGCAGGGCTACGTCGACAAAAGTACACTGAACTTCGGTGCTTACAAGTGGGTCCGGTGCGCGGAACTGCCCCCTGGGATACGGATATAGTTGTTGATATAAAAGAGCTAGAATCGGCATTCCGCTGAATGGTTTAATTATAACAGGCTAAAAGATTAAGCCATCTAGCCAGGGTAGCTTATTATGCGAAAATTGAAGCAGTTTGAGTTACCGATGTTTGTAAGCCTTATACTTTTAAGCAGCGATGTAGAGGCCGCTAAATACACTGGCTCTCGAGATGTTAACGTATTTCCGGATCCTACCATGACAAATCCGTCCATCCGATTTGGAAACGGTCGAGTCCAAAACAATAAGCCAGCAGTCGATCCTGGTTTATCTATTCCAAACGAGCCAAACTCAGACTGGTATGTCGCACAGTGGGGCCACAATCAGTTTTTGTCCTCAACAAAAATGTTACCGTCTGATCGACATCATAGCGATACCACGTTGGGCATTCCATTATATACATTCAATACCATCGATGACGAATCACGCCTCTCAATATATAAATCATATGATAAGAAATCATTTGTTTACGAACTTTTCGAGCAAGGAGGATTACTTAAAGGTGGGGGCTCTGATCTTTTTCTATCTGCCGAAGCTCTGGTTCCTAATGCTACGTTGGATTATCCGATTTACTATGATGTCGATGTGAAACTCTCTCAGGCCTTTTTACACTATAACAATCAGCTCGCCGCAGCGGATGGTGCCGTATTATCTCAAGTCGGAAGTGGATTTGTGATGTCGACGAGTAACCTAAGTGACAATATGAAAGTTACGCTGTTTCTGCAGCTCCCGATAAGTGTCTCTCGCATTGCTGGAGGATCTTATCGGAGCTGTACGTTTAGTGGCGACGGAGCATCGATAATAGCAAACGTCACTCTACCAAGTGAAAAGTTGCTCTCTTTCGAGCCTAATAATGGTGCGCCTTCTAAACTTCATTACATCTTAAACGATTATTTGAAAGCCTTTCTTTCGGAACCCATTCTGTGTCATGGTGATAACGGAACTGTAAGGGATTTGGGGCTGTTAAATGGTATCCACTGTTTGCATAACTGGTCATTGAATGGTATGTATATTGGTATTGAGAGTGAGGATAGTATTTGGATCGCTCGATCTCCGTCCGTTATCCCGCAAGGAAAGATAAAGACAGCTGTTCAAATATCGAATCTTAAGGTTTCTAAAATTTCGACCAGAAACTACCAGTATGGTAGTTGTGGATCCCCTTGATTTGGTTGAAGACAGTAGCATCTCGTCAGATGCTAGCAACATAACATGAGCCTGTTGCCTCCTGAAGTCACTTGGTACTCCTCGCGTTCTGCTGACTTTGGAGGAGGGCCTAGTTGCTGGCGAATGGGCAGTAGGCGGCGCTTGAGCCGCTGACCGTGTCGTGTCGGTCACTAGCGAAGGCACCACCGCGGACCCTGCGGTAGACGATGAGCGCGATTCTGTGGCGCCATCAGAACTGGGCGAAGCGACGGGCGGTGCCGGGGCCCCGGTGGAAGGCTGACCAGACCTTCATCCGCTGGTCCAGGCTCGGTGTGTTGGAGCGACTGCTCATCCTGGTAAAGAGGACACGCCCATACAACGGGATGATCGTGAGGCGCTGGGCCGGTCCCGGGGCGGCTTTGGCACCAGAGCCTGCGTGATCAGTGACGCCATCGGCCAAGCCGTCGCCTTCGTGCTGGCGCCGGGGCAGGACCACGAGCTGCCACATGCCCATCCCGCTGTTGGACAAGCTGCCCGGGGTGCCGG
>CALMVO010000020.1 GCA_937873205.1 uncultured Acetobacteraceae bacterium | reverse complement strand
CCCCCCCCCCCCCCCCCCCCCCCCCCCCCCCCCCCCCCCCCCCCCCCCCTTCCTATCCTCCGACCAGGTCGTCCAGGTTGGCGGGGAGGTAGGCGGGGACCGTGCCGGCCCAGCCCTGGCCGGCGAACCAGGCGGCGGCGGCCACGTCGCCGCCGGAGGGGAGCGCCAGGGCCGGGGTCAGGATCCAGGAGGCGATGTCGTCGGTGACGGCGGCGCGGGCGAGGTCGCGGGTCAGCAGGTGGTAACCGGCCGGGTAGAAGCTGCGCCGCATCGCGGGCGGCAGCACCGCCCAGGTGGCGGCGGTGGCGCGGGCGGGGACCAGCTGGTCGCGGCCGCCATAGGCGACCAGCATCGGGCCGTGCACATGCGGGGCGGCGGCGTGCGCCTGCGTCATCAGCCCGACCAGGCCGCGGAGCGTGTCGGCGCGGGTGCTGCGCAGGGTGAGCGGGTCGTAGGCCAGCCGGTAGAGGGCGGCGCGGTTGTCGGTGGCGACGATGCGCAGCGGCAGCTCGCGGCCGGTCAGTTGCCAGTCCGGCGCCAGCATCGAGGCGGCCCAGAGCGAGAAGGTCAGCAGCGGGTTCATCTCGCCGCTGCCCCAGACCGCCGGCGCCAGCAGGATGGTGCCGGCCACCGGGGGCGCGTCCGGCCGCCCGGCCAGCACCAGCAGCACCGCGCCGCCCATGCTCTCGCCCATCAGATAGACCGGCACGCCGGGCTCGCGGGCGGCGACCTGGCGGGCCAGCTCGGCCGCGTCCGCCACCAGGCGGTCGGTGCCGGCCCAGCGGCCGCGGCCCGGTGCCTGCCCGAAGCCGCGCTGGTCCGGCGCGTAGACGGTGATGCCGCGCGCGGCCAGCACCGGGGCCGGCAGCTCCCAGGCGTCGCGGCTGTCGTTGAAGCCGTGCAGCGCCAGGATCACCGCGCGCGGCGGGCCAGGGGCGCGCCAGACCCGGGCCGGCAGGCGGGCGCCGTCCGGCATGATGAAGACGAGGTCTGCGGGGACCAACCGGCGGTCGGCGCGATGGATGGCGGCACTGGCCGGCGGCAGCGGCTGCGGCCGCTCGGACGGGGCGCCGGCGCAGCCGGAGAGCAGCGGGGCGGAGAGCAGCGGGGCGGAGGCGCCGGCCAGGAGCCAGGCGGTGGCGGCCGCGGCCTCCTTCAGGACGGCGCGGCGGGTGGGATGGGGAATGCGGATCGCGGGCCTCGGGCGGCGGAGGTTTCAAAGTGCCGGGGGCGTGCGTATCATCGAGGCACTCCAGAGACCACCTCGAGGCATCCCGGAATGGCGTACGGCGTCGCGACCCCCACACCGCAGCTCGGCGTCGAGGCGATCGAGACGTTCGTGGTGACCAGCCGCGTGCTGGCCTGCGACGGCGGCGCCGGGGCGTCGGGGCATCCGCGCGTGTGGCTGCGCATCGCCGGCACGCAGACCTTCTGCCCGTGGTGCTCGCGGGTCTACGTGCTGGCGGAGGGGGCGGGCGAAGGCGACGATATCGGTCATTGAACGACCTGGCGGACCTGACCGGGCCCGCCGTCGAGGCGGGCGGGGCGCCGCCGGCGGACTCGGACGCGCCCGCGGAGACGCGTTGGGCCGACGTGCACCTGGTGCTGATCGACGGGTCGGGCTTCATCTTCCGCGCGTTCCACGCGCTGCCGCCGATGAACCGGGCCGACGGCACGCCGGTGAACGCGGTATACGGCTTCACCAACATGGTGGCGCGGTTCCTGCGCGAGCATGTCGGCACGCATCTGGCGGTGATCTTCGATGCCGGGCGGCTCACCTTCCGCAACGAGATGTACGACCAGTACAAGGCGCATCGGCCGGAGCCGCCGCCGGAGCTGGTGCCGCAGTTCGCGCTGGTGCGGGAGGCCACGGCGGCGTTCGGCATCCCGGCGATCGAGCTGGCCGGCTGGGAGGCGGACGACCTGATCGCCGCCTATGCCTGCGCGGTGGCGGCGGGCGGCGGGCGCTGCACGGTGGTCTCGTCCGACAAGGACCTGATGCAGCTGATCCGGCCCGGCATCGACATGCTGGACCCGATCAAGCAGCGGCCGATCGGCGCGGACGAGGTGCGCGAGCGCTTCGGCGTCGGGCCCGACAAGGTGATCGAGGTGCAGGCGCTGATGGGCGACAGCGTCGACAACGTGCCGGGCGTGCCGGGCATCGGGCCGAAGATCGCCAGCGGGCTCGTGGCCGAGTACGGCGACCTCGACGGCATCTACCGCGCGCTGAAGGCGGGGCTGATGAAGCCGTCGAAGCGGCGGGACGCGCTGGAGGCGCACGAGGCGGCGGCGCGGATGTCGCGCGAGCTGGTGATCCTGCGCCAGGATGCGCCGCTGCCGCTGCCGATCGGGCAGCTGGGCTATTCGGCCCCGGACGAAGGCCGGCTGGCGGGCTGGCTCGACGCCATGGGGTTCCGGTCGATCGCGCAGCGGCTGTCGCTGGACGCGGTGCCGGTATCGGCGCCGATCGCCGCCGCCGCCGCCGACCAGATCCCCAAGCACGACGCCCCATTCGGCGAGTACGAGACCGTGACCGACCTCGCGGTGCTGGCGGGTTGGGTGGCGGAGGCGACCGCGGCCGGGGTGTGCGCGGTCGATACCGAGACCGACGGGCTCGATCCGCTGCGGGTGAACATGGTCGGGTTCTCGCTGGCGACGCGGCCGGGGCGGGCCTGCTACGTGCCGCTCCTGCACGAGGGCGACCTCGAGCATCCGGTGCCGGTGCAGCCGGACACGGCGGCCGCACTCGCGGTGCTGGCGCCGATGCTGACCGATCCCGGCGTGCTGAAGGTGTTCCAGAACGCCAAGTTCGACGTGCTGATCCTGGAGCGCATCGGCCGCGGCATCCTCTCCGGGCTGATCGCGCCGATCGACGACACCATGCTGATCTCGTATGCGCAGGCGGCCGGCGCGCACGGGCACGGCATGGACGAGCTGTCGGCGCGGTTCCTCGGCCACACGCCGATCACCTACGACCAGGCGACCGGCACCGGCCGCAACCGGGTGCCGTTTGCGCGGGTGCCGGTGCCGCGGGCGACGGAGTATGCGGCGGAGGACACCGACGTCACGCTGCGGCTGTGGCAGGTGCTGCGGCCGCAGCTGCGCGCCAACCGGGCGCTGGCGCTGTACGAGCAGCTGGAGCGGCCGCTGATCCGGGTGCTGGCGACGATGGAGGCGGCGGGCGTCCGCGTGGACGAGGCCGAGCTGCGCCGGATGTCGGCGGATTTCGCGGCGCGCATGGCGGTGATGGAGACGGAGATCCACGCGCTGGCCGGACGGCCGTTCAACCTCGGCAGCCCGAAGCAGCTGGGCGAGATCCTGTTCGACGAGATGAAGCTGCCCGGCGGCAAGCGGATGAAGACCGGGGCGTGGAGCACGGACTCCGCGGCGCTGCAGGCGCTGGCGGAGGGGGGCAGCGAGCTCGCCGCGCGCATCGTCGACTGGAGGCAGCTGGCCAAGCTGAAGTCGACCTACGCCGACGCGCTGGTGGAGGAGGTGAACCCGGACACCGGGCGCGTCCACACCTCGTTCCAGATGGCAATCACGTCGACCGGCCGGCTGTCCTCGAACGAGCCCAACCTGCAGAACATCCCGATCCGCACCGAGGAGGGCGGGCGCATCCGGCGCGCGTTCGTAGCGGCGCCGGGGCACGTGCTGCTGTCGGCGGACTACAGCCAGATCGAGCTGCGGCTGCTGGCGCACGTGGCCGACATGCCGGTGCTGCGGGAAGCGTTCGCCAAGGGCCAGGACATCCATGCGCGCACCGCGTCCGAGGTGTTCGGGGTGCCGATGGAGCGCATGGACCCGCTGATCCGGCGCCGCGCCAAGACGATCAACTTCGGCATCATCTACGGCATCTCGGCGTTCGGGCTCGGGCGCCAGCTCGGCATCCCGCCGGGCGAGGCGCGCAGCTACATCGACGCCTACTTCGCGCGCTATCCCGGCATCCGCGACTACATGGACCGCACCCGGGACGAGGCGCGCGCGCACGGCTACGTGCTGACGCCGTTCGGGCGGCGCTGCTGGATCCAGGGCATCGCCGACAAGAACCCGGCGCGGCGCGGCTACGCCGAGCGCCAGGCCGGCAACGCGCCGCTGCAGGGCGGGGCGGCCGACATCATCAAGCGCGCCATGGTGCGGCTGCCCGCCGCGATGGCGGCGGCCGGCCTGCGGTCGCGGATGCTGCTGCAGGTGCATGACGAGCTGCTGTTCGAGGCGCCCGACGACGAGGCCGACGCGCTGGCCGCGATGGCGCGCGACGTGATGCAGGGGGCGGCCACGCTGTCGGTGCCGCTGGTGGTGGAGACCGGCATCGGCCGCAACTGGGCGGAGGCGCATTGAGGATCTACCGGTACCTGATCCCGGTGGCGCTGGTGGCGCTGCTGCTGGTGCAGGTCGCCTCGGTGCAGCACTGGTTCGGCTGGCACGGCCAAGCCGCGCGGACCCTCGGCGGCCCCGACGTCACCGGCCGCTGGACCATCGTCTATGTCGAGACCGACTGCGGTGCGGGATGCCAGGCGGCGCTGGGCCACCTCGCCGGGGCGCTCGACAGGCTGGGGCCGGAGGCGTCGCGGGTGGCGGCGGTCCTGCTCACGCAGGACCCGGCGGCGCTGCGGGTGGACTCGCGGATCGCGCGGCTGGCCGGGACCGCGGCCGGGATCCGCCAGGCCGAGGCCGGGCACGACGATCCGGACGCGCCGCCCGGGACAGGCCTGTTCGTGGTCCGGCGGCCGAACGGGGCGTTCGCCGGCACGATCGACGGCGCCGCGGACGCGCAGGTGATCGCCGGCCGCCTGCGCGACCTGATCGGCTGAGCGAATGAGGGGCCGTTGCCGCGCCGGGCTCGTGCTGTCGTCGCTGCTGCTGTGCGGCGCGGCACCGGCACCGGCACCGGCGCCGGCGCCCGACCAGGAGACGACGGACCTGCCGCCGGTGATCGCACCCGGCGGGCAGACGCTGGGCAGCCCGCATCGCGGCGGCACGCTGCGACTCACCGCAGATGCCGGCGCCGGCACCGCGGACCCGCAGATCAACTACAACTCCGAGATGATCACGATCGACGTCGTGGTCTATGACGGGCTCACCACCTTCGCCAAGCTGCCGTTCTCCGCCAGCAACCATCCGGTCGCGGACCTCGCCGACGCGCTGCCGGCGCCGCAGGATGGCGGCCTCACCTACGTGTTCCACCTGCGGCCCGGCATCCGGTTCTCGAATGGGCAGCCGGTCGGGGTGCGCGACGTGGTGGCGTCGTTCCAGCGCATCTTCAAGGTGAACTCGCCGACCGCCGGCGGCTTCTACGGCGGCCTCGTCGGCGCCGACGCCTGCCTGAAGGACGGCGCGCACTGCACGCTGGCCGGCGGCGTGATCGGCGACGAGGCGGCGCGCACCATCACCTTCCACCTGACGCATCCGGACGCCGAGTTCCTCGACAAGCTGTCGTTCCCGCACGCCTACGTGCTGCCGGCCGACACGCCGGCCCGGGATGTCGGCAACGACGCACCTCCCGGCACCGGGCCGTACCGGATCGTGAGCTACGACCCCAACCACGGCATGCTGCTCGAGCGGAACCCGTACTTCCACGTCTGGGCGGCGGACGCGCAACCGGACGGCTATCCCGACCGCATCACCTACTCGTACGGCCTCACCGACGAGGCGCAGGTGACGGCGGTCGAGAACGGCGACTTCGACTACATGTACGACGACGTGCCGCTCGACCGTTTCGGCGAGCTCGGCGACCGCTACACCGACCAGGTGCACATCAACGCCATCTTCGGCACCTTCTACCTGGCGATGAACGTCAACCTGGCGCCGTTCGACAATCTGAAGGTGCGCCAGGCGATCAACTACGCGGTCAATCGCCGCGCCATGCAGACCTTCTATGGCGGGCCGGCGGCGGCCAGCGTGCTGTGCCAGAACGTGCCGGCCGGGCTGCCCGGGTATGTGTCCTATTGCCCCTACACCAAGGGGGCGGACGTCGCGCATCCGGCGGCGCAATGGTCGGCGCCGGATTTCGCGCGGGCGCAGCACCTGGTGGACGAGAGCGGCACCAGAGGCATGCACGTGACGCTCGTGGTGCCGAACCGCGCCGTCGAGGTCGCCATGGGCACCTACCTGCAGAACACGCTGCGCCGGCTGGGCTACGACGCCGACGTGAAGCCGATCGCGTTCGCGATCCAGTTCACCTACATCCAGAACACCAACAACAAGGTCCAGATCAGCCTGACCGACTGGTACGCCGACTATGCCGCACCCTCGGACTTCCTCACCGCGCTGTTCGGCTGCGAGAACTTCCATCCTGGCTCGGACTCGTCGGTCAACATTGCAGGGTACTGCAGCAAGCCGGTCGAGGACGTGCTGAACCGGGCGGCGCTGGTCTCGGTCACCGACAAGGCGGCCGGCGACGCGCTGTGGGCGCAGGCCGACCGCATGCTGATGGTGGACGCGCCGGCGGCGCCGCTGATCCAGTTCAAGAAGATCGAGCTGGTCTCGAAACGGCTCGGGAATTTCTACACCACCAACCTCTACCACATGCTGGTCTCGCAGGTCTGGGTGCGATGAGCGCCGCGGCCGCCCTGCCCCGCGTGCCAGGTCCCTGGCGGGTGGCGCTGCGGGCGCTGCTGCGGATGCCGAGTGCGGTCGCGTCGCTGGCGGTGCTGGCGCTGCTGGTGCTGGCGAGCCTGGCGGCGCCGCTCTATGCGAACCAGGTCGCGCATACCGATCCATTCGCGCCGGACGTCGCCGGCACCGTCACGCTGGGGGGCGTCGAGGTGCCGGTGATGCAGCCGAACGACAATCGGCTGCATCTGGGGCTGACGCCGATCGGGCCGACCTGGCATGCGGACGCCGACCTGCTGGGGGCGGACGACCAGGGCCGCGACGTCGCCGCCCGGCTGCTGTATGGCGGCCGCAACTCGCTGCTGATCTCGGGGGCGGCGGCGCTGCTGTGCATCGCGATGGCGGCGGTGGTGGGGATCTGCGCCGGGTTCTTCGGCGGGCTGGTGGACGTGCTGCTGTCGCGGCTGATGGACGTCATGTGGGCGATCCCGGTCTACCTGTTCGCGATCTCGCTCTCGATCGTCACCGTGAGCCAGGGGCTGCGTCTGGGGCCGGTGACGATCCGCTCGGACAGCCTGGCGCTGCCGATCGCCATCATCGCGCTGGTGTATGTGCCGTATGCGGCGCGGCCGATCCGCGGGCGGGTGCTGACGCTGCGCCACGCCGAGTTCGTGCTGGCGGCGCGGTGCCTGGGCGTGCCGCGGCGCCGCATCCTGCTGCGCGACATCCTGCCCAACGTGAGTGCCACGCTGATCGTGCTGGCGCCGCTGGTGATGGCGCTCGCCCTGCTGGCGGAGAGCGCGCTGTCGTTCCTGTCGATCGGGGTGCAGGCGCCGGCGGCGAGCTGGGGCACCATCATCGAGGACGGCCAGGGGCTGATCTACACGCGGCCGATGGTGGCGATCGCCCCCGGGCTCGCCATCGTGGTGACCGTGCTGGCGCTGAACATCCTCGGCGACGGGCTGCGCGACGCGCTCGACGTGCGCGAGACGAGCCGGAGGCGGGGATAGGATTTGCACCCTGTCAGTCATGGGCATGAGTTGGTTCAAGCAGACCCAGACCATCGCTCTCCTCGACCTCTTGATGGTTCATTTAGGCGGCCATTCATGCTCACGAGACTGATATGTTTCCGCTCCTCGTCGATGGCCTTGATCATCACCTGCTTCGCTGCCTTATGTGGAAACAACGGTGGTCAGGCCTTTGCCGGGGATCGCGACTGCCCGGAGATCGGCTCGACCTACCGGCCGAACCCAGAGTATTGGGAGAAGGACTACCTCTACCGCCTGACGATCGACAGCCGTCCCCTTGCCGATGATCCGACGCAGAGCACGGAAGCGTGGCAGTTCCAGTTGTTCGACCGCAACAGCAGGAAGAGGCTCTTGACATTTCGGCTGACGGAGAACTGCCCGATCGGAGGGCCCTGCTCGATCTGGCTTCCGACGGGACCGCGAACCCAGGACGTCTACTCCGAGGTCGTCCGCCTGACGGCCGGCTTCAGGCAGCCGACTGATCTCTCCGCACCCAAGGCGATCATCCTGCCGGGATTTGCCACCCATCCCTGGCCCGCTGGCGGCAAGGCGGTGACCCTTGGCTACCTAACCTACACAGGGCGCTCGTATTTCGTGGATCTGCGAGGCGACATCGTCTGGGTAAGGGTCTCCTGTGGACATGGTTGAGGAGTCGCTTCACCAGGAAATGGACTGGCGTGCTTGTGGTGGCCGTGCTTCTCGTGATGCCCATGTGATGGCTTAGGCCGGTTCCAGGTATAGAAGGAGTTGCCGCCAACACTCTGCCAAAGCACGGCTTGGCCGCTTGGTAACGCCGTCCCGGTCGTCACCCAGAAGTAGAGACCTTGCGGGGTGGGGTCCACAGGCGGGATACTAGTCGCCGCCGCGGTGGCCGCGTTGATGAAGTTGATGTAACCGGCTTGATCGTATCCAGCATCCCCAGATGCGGCCTTCTGCTTCTCCAGTATGTTCTGCTTCTGCTGATCGGCAATAATAGGGTAGTTCTCGAAACCTTGGAACTGGACGCTGCCGCGACTGGCGGAGATGATCTGGCTTATGTTGGTGGAGTATTGGTCGGCACCAAAGTCTTTTGAATGTTTCAAACGATTTTCGAGGACACAGCGCATCAGGTCCATCTCGCGCCTCGCTTCCTGTAGATCGCCATTGAGCGGATACGCCACCTCAGCGATGAACAACCGGGCCATGGCCCCGGCATCGGTGTTCTCGTCGGGGAGCGGCTTGAGAACCGGCAGCTTCAATGATGGACCGGCGGCGCCCATGTCTGGGGCCGCGAATGGCTCGATGGTGCGGCGCGGGGCCGGCGATCCGAGGCCGGAAGTGAGGACCGGCGACTGGTCGTCGTCCGTCCGGGATCGTGCGGATGATGCCCCATCGGGGTCGCGTGCGTCGTTGCGGGCTGCTCCACGACGTGGCGGATGACGCGACGGTTCGGGCGCGGGCCCAAACGCTCAGGTTCTCCCCGCTCGCCTGGATCACGCCGTGGACATCGTGAGGTGGCGGTCAGGGTGACGGGCGGTTATGATCTGCCGGAGACGGACGCGGAGGGCGGACCACCTTGACAAGCGGCTCCCTTCCCGACGTGACGTGATGGGCGTCTTATAATGTCGTCATACGGCGGCAGACCGTGCCGTGTCCCGGATCTTGACCCAATGATCGGGATCCAAGGGCCTGCGGCCCTTGGCGGGTCCAGGGCAGAGCTCTGGTCTTCCCCTTGATCTCTGCCTTTGCGCGCCGCCTGGGCCAGACCGTGACGGTGCTGTTCGGCATCAGCGTGCTGGTGTTCCTGGTGTTCTTCGCGACGCCGGGCTCGGACCCGACGGCGCGCATCGCCGGGCGCAACGCCAGCCCGGAGACGATGGCGGCGGTGCGGCACGAGTACGGCTTCGACCGGCCGCTCCCGGTGCAGTACGTGCGGATGATGGGGCGGCTGTTCGTCACCCGCGATCTGGCCTCGTTCGTCGATCATGGCGAGCTGGTGGTGCCGGAGGTGATCGACGCGGCGCCGGTGACGCTGTCGCTGGTGGCGGGCGCGGCGGTGATCTGGATCGTGGCGTCGGTGGCGATGGGCACGGTGGCCGCGGCGCTGCGCGGCACGCTGGTCGATCGCGGGCTGATGATGCTGGGGCTGGTCGGCATCTCGATGCCGGTGTTCTGGCTGGGCGAGGTGGCGAACCTGGTCACGCAGAGCCGGTACCACCAAACCTGGCTGTTCTCCTGGGTGCCGGGGCTGGGATACGCGCCGCTGACGCAGGGCCCGGTGGCATGGTTCACGCACCTGGCGATCCCGTGGTGCGTGCTGGCGGTGCTGTTCATCGGCATCTATGGCCGGGTGCTGCGCGCCGACCTGGTGTCGGCG
The DNA here is from genome assembly GCA_937873205.1 of uncultured Acetobacteraceae bacterium. Lineage (GTDB taxonomy): Bacteria > Pseudomonadota > Alphaproteobacteria > Acetobacterales > Acetobacteraceae > Lichenicola. The sequence goes on along the minus strand of CALMVO010000020.1, from coordinate 4,216 downwards.
TATGGCGAGGACTTCATGCGCACGGCGCGGGCGAAGGGGCTCTCGGAGACGCGGGTGCTGCTGCGGCACGGGCTGCGGACCTCGCTGATCACCTTCGTGTCGCTGTTCGGGCTGGACTTCGCGCAGCTGGTCGGCGGCGGGGCGCTGCTGACGGAGGTGGTGTTCGGGCTTCAGGGGGTGGGGCGGCTGACGTACCAGGGGCTGATCAACCTGGACCTGCCGCTGATCATGGCCACCGTGATGTATTCGGCGGTGTTCGTGGTGCTGGCGAATGCCGTGGTGGACCTCGTGTACCTGCTGCTCGACCCGCGGGTGCGCGATGGGCTCTGAGGCGCCGCTGCTGGAGGTGCGCGACCTCACGATAGCGCTGCCGGCCGGGCGCGGCGGGTGGACGCGGATCGTCGAGGGGGTGTCGTTCTCGATCGGCGCGGGCGAGATCCTGGGGCTGGTGGGGGAGTCCGGATCGGGCAAGAGCATGACGGCGTTGGCGCTGATGGGGCTGATCGACGCGCCGGGCGCGCGCATCACCGGCTCGGCGCGCTACCGGGGGCAGGAGCTGATCGGGCTGGATCGCCGCCGGATGCGGGCGCTGCGCGGCGCCGAGATCGCCATGATCTTCCAGGACCCGATGACGGCGATGACCCCGGTCCACACGATCGGCTGGCAGATCGACGAGCAGATCCGGGCGCACCGGCGGCTGAGCCGCGCCGGGGCCCGCGCCCGCACCGTCCAGCTGCTGAGCGAGATGGGGGTGCCGGACCCGGAGCGGGCGGCGGGACGCTACCCGCACCAGCTCTCGGGCGGCCTGCGGCAGCGGGCGATGATCGCGATGGCGCTGTCCTGCGATCCGTCGCTGCTGATCGCCGACGAGCCGACCACGGCGCTCGACGTAACGGTGCAGGCGCAGATCCTGGACCTGCTGCGACGTCTGCGGCGCGACCACGGCTCGGCGGTGCTGCTGATCACGCACGACATGGGGGTGGTGGCGGAGACCTGCGACCGCACCATGGTGCTGTATGCCGGCACCGTCGCCGAGCGGGGTCCGACCGCGGCGCTGTTCGCGCGGCCGGCGCATCCCTACACCGCCGGGCTGCTCGACAGCATCCCGCCGCTGCGCGGCGCACGGCCGGCGCGGCTGCCGCAGATCGCGGGGGCGCCGCCCAACCCGGCGGAGCGGCCGGACGGCTGCCCGTTCCAGCCGCGCTGCGCCTTCGGCCACGATGCCTGCGGAGTGCGGCCGGCGCTGGTCGCCTGCGGGGCGCCCGGGGACGGACAGGCGGTGGCGTGCGTGCTGCCGTCGGAGGGGCGTCCGCTGCCAGCCCGCCTCGCATGACCGGAGCTGCGGAGGCGCCGCTGCTGGAGGCGCGGGACCTGTCCAAGCACTACCGGGTGGGGCGACAGGTGCTGCGGGCGGTGGACGGGGTGTCGCTCGCGGTGCGGGCCGGGGAGACGCTGGGGCTGGTCGGCGAGTCCGGCTGCGGCAAGTCGACGCTGGGCCGCTGCCTGCTGCGGCTCGCGGAGCCGAGCGGCGGCACGGTGGCGTTCGAGGGCACCGACATCACGCGGATGTCCGAGCGGGCGCTGCGCCGGATGCGGCCGCGCATGCAGATGGTGTTCCAGGATTCGTATGCGGCGCTGAACCCGCGGCGGCGCATCGGCGACCTCGTCGCCGAGCCGCTGCGGGTGCATCCCGGGCCGGACGGGCGGCGCGGCCGCGACGGGATCGCGGCGCGGCTGGCCGAGCTCGTACGGCTGGTCGGGCTGCCGGAGACGGCGCTGCAGCGCTACCCGCACGAGTTCTCCGGCGGGCAGCGGCAGCGGATCAACATCGCCCGGGCGCTCGCCTTGTCCCCTGCCCTGGTGGTCGCCGACGAGCCGGTGTCGGCGCTCGACGTGTCGATCCAGGCGCAGATCGTCAACCTGTTCATGGATCTGCAGGCGCGGCTCGGCCTCACCTACGTGTTCATCGCGCACGACCTCAGCGTGGTGCGGCAGATCGCGACCCGGGTTGCGGTGATGTATCTGGGCGCGGTGGTGGAGCTGGGCGGCGCGGACGCGGTGCTGCACGCGCCGGCGCACCCCTATACGGCGGCGCTGATCTCGGCGGTGCCGGAGCCGGTGGTGGGGGCGGCGTCGCGGCGCACCCTGCTCACCGGCGACGTGCCGAGCCCGATCGCGCCGCCGCCGGGGTGCCGGTTCCATACGCGATGCCCGGTCGTGCAGGCGCGCTGCCGAACCGAGCCGCCGGTCCTGCGCGACGTCGGCGGCGGGCAGCAGGCGGCGTGCCACTTCCCGCTGGGGTAGGGCCGACGTCGCTCCGGTCGGTCAGGCGACGGAGCTGAACCCGGTCACCGCCTCGACGCTGCGGATCGGCACGGCCGCGTCGGAGACGCCCTGGTGGTCCAGGCGCGGGGTGCAGGGCGCCTCCGGCCTCGCGGCCTCGGCGTCCGTCAGGGTGAGCGAGAGCGCGGCGACCGCGTCGTCGATGTGGCCGGTGCGGAGCGCACCGACGATCGGGGCGGCGACGATGCCGGGGTGCAGACGATCGGCAAGGCCGTCCGCCATCCGGATGGGGTCGTCGCCTGCAGCGGCTTCGATGGACGGGATCATCTGGTCCCTGATCCGGTCGTGGTGTTCGAGGTGGTCCGCCCGTCCTCCGTGCGGGAGGATCGGATCGTGCAGCGGGACGAGTACGCGGCCGTTGGCTCGATACGGCGCTACGTGATCGTCGAGCGGAACGCCGTCGGCCTCACCGTGCTGTGGCGGGAGCGGGACGAGCCCAGGCGCGTCCAGACGCTCGGCGGCAGCGACGTGCTGGCGCCGCCGGAGATCGGCGTCGAGATCCCGTGGTCAGCCTCTGTGCCAGGGTGACGTTCTAGAGGATGATCCGATCGCTTAGGCTCACGGATCATCCTCTAGCTTGTCGTTTTGACGAGCATCTTTATCCGATCGAACGAGTCCGTTCGATCGGATGATGCTCTAGCGGCTGGCGGCCGGCCGTGCGGGGAGGCCGTCCAGCCAGGCGATCACGGCGGTCTCCAGCGCGATGCGCTGACCGGAATAGGAATGGTCGGTGGCGAGGTGCAGCTCGGTGACCGGGCCGCCACCGGCCTGCCGCACGCTGCCGGCGATGGCGAGGCCGGCGGGGGCGAGGCCGTCGTCGGAGGTCACCACCAGCAGCGGATGCTGCGACAGGCCCTGCGTGTCACGGGTGAAGTCCCAGCGGGCGGCGTTGGCGATGATCTCGTCGGCGAGTGCTGCGGGCGTCGTGCCCGTGAGCGACTCCATGTTGTCGGCCATCGCGGCGGTCAGCCGGGCGCGGGATTGCGGCGAGGGATGCGCGACCGCTTGGGCGAAGTCGGCGGCGGAGATCAGGCCGATCCCGGCCAGGCGGGAATCGGTGCTGCCGAGCTCGGCGGCCGCCAGCCCGCCGACGCTGTGGCCGATCACGACGATGCGGGCCGGGTCGATGCCGTGGCGGGCGGCGGTGGCGGGGTCGCGCAGGAAGGCGAGTGCCGCGTGCGCGTCCTCGATCACGTGGGTGATGGAGTAGCGGCCCGGGGTGCCCCAGGAGCCGCGGTAGTGGACGGTCATCACGCTCCAGCCGTCGCGGCGGATCGCCTGCGCCAGATCGAGGTTCTGCTCGTTGCCGGGCAGGCCGTGCAGCAGCAGCACCGCCGGGTGCGGCCCGGCCCCCGTCGCCTCGAGGATGATGCCGTTCATCAGCACGCCGTGGCTCGGCACATGCACCACCGCCAGGCTGGGCGGGTGCGCGGGATCGGCGGGCTGATCGCTGGTCACCGCCGCCGGCGATGCCCCGGCCACGGCGGGAGCCAGCGCCAGCAGGAGGGCGGCGATCGTCGTCTGGACTGCACGCATGCTGAAGGGGGCCATGGATCACCGTGTCGTATGGCGGCTCATACCACTACCATACGGGTGCGCGTCTCGGGACATGCGAAAGGCCCCGGATCGCGCCGGGGCCTCGCAGACCGGGACGCGCGGTCGGGCTACTTGCCGTAGCTGTAGGACGACAGCTTGGTCAGGCTCGCCTTGGTGGCACCGGCCAGGATCAGGTGGCCTTCCTTGTTCATCTTCAGCTTGGAGAACGGCACCCTCACCAGCTTGCTGTCGATGCCGAGGAAGCCGCCGACCGAGATCACCGCCATCGCCGCCTTGTCGTGCTCGCCGATCAGCAGGTCGTCGACGGTGCCGATCG
>CALMVO010000019.1 GCA_937873205.1 uncultured Acetobacteraceae bacterium | reverse complement strand
TTGGAAACCTCTACTTAAATAACGGGATCCAAGGGTCGCGGCCCTTGGATCCCGTTATTTAAGTAGAGGTTTCCAAAGGCTCCGCCTTTGGTGGGGTCAAGGGGCAAAGCCCCTTGCCTTTTCAGGCAGAAAGCCTCCCGACTGCCGCCGCCACAGCGACGCATAGGCCCCCTGCCGCGCCAGCAGCGCCGCATGCGTGCCCTCCTCGACAACGCGCCCGTCCTCCAACACCGCCAGCCGGTCCATCCGCGCGATCGTGGACAGCCGGTGCGCGATCGCGATCACCGTCCGCCCCTGCATCAGCTCGTCGAGCTGCTCCTGGATCGCCGCCTCCACCTCGGAGTCCAGCGCCGACGTCGCCTCGTCCAGCACCAGGATCGGCGCGTCCTTCAGCACCACCCGGGCGATCGCGATTCGCTGCCGCTGCCCGCCCGACAGCTTCACGCCGCGCTCGCCGACATGCGCGTCGAAGCCGCGCCGCCCCTGCCAATCCTCCAGCCGCTCGATGAAGCCCAGCGCGTGCGCCCGCCGCGCCGCCTGCTCGATCTCGTCGTCGGTGGCATCCGGCCGCCCGTAGCGCAGATTGTCGCGGATCGAGCGATGCAGCAGCGAGGTGTCCTGCGTCACCATGCCGATCTGCGCGCGGAGGCTCTCCTGCGTCACCCCCGCGATATCCTGCCCATCGATCAGGATGCGCCCCGAGCCCGGATCGTGGAACCGCAGCAGCAGGTTTACCAGCGTCGATTTGCCCGCCCCCGACCGCCCGATCAGCCCGACCCGCTCGCCCGCCGCCACCGCGAGGTCGAGCCCGTGCAGCACCCCGCCGGCGCCCTCCGGCCGCTCCCGGCCATAGTCGAAGCTCAGCCGCTCGAACCGGATCGCGCCTGCCACCAACCGCAGCGGCACGGCGGCCGGCGGATCGGCCATCTGCCGCGGCACCGCGATCGAGCGCATGCCGTCCTGCACCACGCCCACGTTCTCGAAGATCCCGGTGATGTTCTGCGCCACCCAGCCCGCCATGTTGGAGATCTGCCACGCCAGCGGCAGCGCGGTGGCCACCGTGCCGATCGGGATCCGCCCCGCCCGCCAGGCCAGGATCGCGAGCGTGCCGACCCCGGTCACCATGAGCGCGTTCATCACCGCCAGCGTGACGCTCCACAGCGTGACCAGCCGCAGTTGACGCCGGAACGCCTCCGTGTGCTCGTCCACCGCATCCCGCACGAACGCGTCCTCGTCGCGAGACCGCGCGAACAGCTTCACGGTCAGGATGTTGGTGTAGCTGTCCACGATCCGCCCGGTGAGGCTGGAGCGCACTTCCGACATCCGCCGCGACCGCTCGCGCATCCGCGGCACGAACAGCCACAGCACGCCGATATAGCCCACGAACCAGCACGCGATCGGCAGAGCGAGCCGCCAGTCCATCCGCGCCAGCAGCACGATTGCGCTGCCGCCATAGACCGCCAGGTACCAGACGGCGTTGGTCCCCTGCACCACGCTCTCGCGCAGGCTGGCCCCGGTCTGGATCACGCGGTTGGCGATCCGTCCGGCGAAGTCGTTCTGGAAGAAGGTCCAGCTCTGCCGCACCACGTGCCAGTGGTTCTGCCAGCGGATCATGTTGGACAGCCCGGCCGCGATCGCCTGGTTGGTGACCAGGTATTGCGCCATCAGCGCCGCCGGCCGCGCCAGCAGCAGCACCGCCGCCATGCCGAGCAGCTGCCGGCCCGCGTCGTGGAACAGCGTCGCCGGCGTCTTCGTCGCGACCAGCGATGCCACCCGGCCGATGAACACCGGGATCGTGGTGTCGAGCAGCGCCACCACCAGCCCGGTCGCGAACAGCGCCACCACCAGCCACGGCGCCTGCGCGATGAAGTGCCAGTAGAAGCGGAGCAGCGCGCGCGGGCTGTCCACCGCCGGCGGCGCGGCGTCCGGGGGCAGGGCGGTGGGCACCAGCAGGCGCTCGAAGAGATGGAACATGCCGCCAGCGATGCGCGGGGACCGGGACAGGGTCAACCGCCGCCCCGATCACGGATCGGGTGGCCGCTCCGCCCACGCGAACCCCGACCGGCCCGGGACCGTTGCAGGCGTCAGGAGGACCATACTCATGAGCACCAGCAGCAAGATCCCGGCGACCGACCGCTCCGCCGGCGGCCCCGGCAGCTCGCACGAGAACCGCGACAAAGGTCCGGATAACCACGCCGGTGCGCACCACCAGAACCAGGACGCCGAGCGCAAGCACCCGAACGAGCAGAACAGCACCGGCGGCGGCACCGTGCACGAGAAGCGCAAGCCCGGGGAAGGCGGCCGCAGCTGACCGCGCCACGCTGACCCCAGCGGGACGGCGGTCAACGCCGTCCCGACGACGCCGACACGGTGCTCCCCAGGAAGTTCATCAGGCTCGAGACCCGCGGTCCATGGACATCGGCGATCCGCCACGCGCCGCCGATCGTCACGAGATCCGGCACGATCTCGATCGGCATCCTACCGATCCTGAACCGCACGTGAGCGACCGGCCGCTCGTCGATCGATCGCGATCCGCTTCAGCCGGAAGCCGTCATCGTCCTGGCAGTCGCTCCTCGTCGAGCCGCCCGGTCTCTCCCACCGAAGCCCGTTGTCCCGCCCGGATCAGCTCCAGCCGCCGGGGCGCGAACAGCGTCGAGGCCGGCACCCCCAGCTCGTCCGCCCTACCGTCCCGGCCATAGCCCCAGTACAGCGTGCGCACGAAGGCATCCGGAGACGCCCCTGCCCTGGCAGGCAGGCCCCTGCGACGACGAGAGATGCGGTCACGCCGAGACGACGACGCCCGGAGACGATACCCCATCGGTCCCCGCCATCGTCGACAACCGTTTCGAGAACGCGAAGACTTCGATATGGATCATCGCAGCCCGACAGCGGACGATAGCGGCGTCGCGGGGGAGCGAGGCGGCTGGGATGCACGGGCAGGTGAAGGAACTGGAGGCGGAGCACGGCGCGGCTTCGGCCGCCTGTTTGAATTGCCGGACGCTTCTGGTCGGATCGTTCTGCCACGCCTGCGGCCAGGGGGCGGGGCCGACGCACCGGTCGCTGCTGCATCTCGCCGGCGAGACCATCGAGGCGTTCACCCACGGCGACGGCCGGGTGCTGCGCACGGTGCGCCTGCTGACCTTCGACCCGGGGCGGCTCACCCGGGACTGGCTCGATGGGCGGCGCGTCCGCGACGTGCCCCCCGTGCGGCTCTTCTTCGCCGCCCTGTTCGCGCTGTTCCTGGGTGGTCTCGATCGGCGGCGTCGAGGTCCATGTCGGCCATGGAGCGCCGCCAGCGGACTGAACGCGCCGGTTGGTCATCGCGAAGCATCCCGGTCTCACGGCCTGGCTGCAGCGCCATCTGGGTCACGCGGCGGACGATCCCGAGGCGGTCGCGCGGGGGCCTCATCAGCAGCATCGCGGCGCAGACCAACCTGCTGGCGCTGAACGCCGTCATCGAGGCCGCGCGCGCCGGCGAGGCCGGCAAGGGCTTCGCCGTGGTCGCCACCGAAGTGAAGAGCCTGGCCAACCAGATCGCGCGCGCCACCGGCGAGATCGCCACCCAAATCAAGACGATGCAGGGCGCGACGCGCAGCGCCGTCGAGTCGATCCAGGCGATCGGCCAGGTGGTCGAGGAGCCACCGCGATTGCGGCTGCCGTCGAGGAGCAGCGCGCCTCGACGCAGGAGATCGCCGGCAACGTCAACCGCGCCGCGGTCGGCACGCGCACCGCCGCCACCAACATCAGCGGGGTGGACGACGCCGCCCAGCAATCCGGCCAGGCCGCCGGCCAGGTGCTCGAGGTCGCCCAGGGCCTGGCTCGCCAGGCCTTCCTGCTGGAAACCGCCGTCGAGGACCCGATCAGCCGCAGCCGCGCCGCCTGACCGGCACGGGGCTCCTGCCAGCGGCCGCATCGGAACGGTTCGACAGGACGCCGCAGTCACGGCCAGTCTCGGGGTTGTCGAGGTGCGGCAGCCTGCAGGGCTGCCCATGCGAGGCTCGAAGTCGGGACCGCTTCAAGTCCGCGGGTCCGGGGCTGCCAGCCTCAGCGGGTCCAGGGCAGAGCCCTGGCCTTCCTCACCTCCCATATTGCTCGTCCGTGACCGGCTCCATCCAATCCACCGCCCTGCCGTCGAGCCTCTCGGCGATGGCGACATGGCTCATGGCGCAATTGGGCACGGCACCGTGCCAGTGCTTTTCGCCGGCCGCGAACCAGACGACGTCCCCGGGCCGGATGGCCTCCACCGGACCACCCTCCCGCTGCGCCAAGCCCGCCCCCGAGATCACCAGCAGCGTCTGCCCGAGCGGATGGGTATGCCAGGCCGTGCGGGCGCCGGGCTCGAAGGTGACGGTCGACCCGCTGATGCGGGCATCGCCGCTGCCGGCAAAGGGCGCATCGATCCGCACTGCGCCGGTGAAATACTCCGCCGGCCCCATCGCCGACGCCTGCGATCCGCTGCGCCTGATCTCCATGATCTTTTCCTGCCCTACCTGACGTTGCGCTCCATGAATCCCACCCGCGCCTCGCCGACGCGGGTGCGGATGAGCGGGTCGGGCAGCTGGTGCGTCCCTGGCAGCAGCAGCAGCTGGTAGGGCTTGCCGGCATCAAGCAGCGCCTGCGTCAGCTTGTAGCTGTTCTCGAAATAGACGTTGTCGTCGGTCAGCCCATGCATCACCAGCAGCGGCCGTGACAGCTGAGCGGCATAAGTCAGCACATCGCTCTTGCGGTAGCCCTCGGCGTCGTCCTGCGGCAGCCCCAGATACCGCTCGGTATAGGCGGTGTCGTAGTCACCGAAATCCACCACCGGCGCCCCGGCGACCCCTGCCTTGAACACGTCCGGCCGCCGGATCGTTGCCATCGCCGTGAAGTATCCGCCGAACGACCAGCCGGTCACGCCGACCCGGCCCAGGTCCATCTCCGGGACCCGGGCGGCCAGCGCCTGCAGCCCGTCCACCTGGTCGGCCAGCGGCAGGTCGATCAGGTCGCCCTTGATCGCCCGCTCCCAATCGCGGCCGCGCCCTGGGGTGCCGCGCCCGTCGAAGCTCGCGACGATGAAGCCGCGATCGGCCAGGCACTGGTCCTCCAGGAACAGGCGCGGCGCCCGCTGCACCATCTTCACGCCGGGCCCGGCATACACCGACAGCAGCACCGGGTAGCGCCGCCTGGCCACGAAGTCCGCCGGCCGCACGATCAGCGCGTCGAGATGCCGGGCGCCGATTTCGGTGAACGCGATCCGCGGCAGCGACGCCGGCTGCTCCGCGCGGCTCGGCAGCGTCGCCAGCACATGGCCGTCCGCCGCCCTCATCAGCGTTGCTGCGGTGCCGTCGGCGCCGTTGAAGGCGTCCACGAACACGCCGTGCCCGCCCGGCACGAAGCTCGCCTCGTGCAGCCCGCGCTCCGCCGCGATCGGCGTGGTCGTCCCGTCGCGCAGCCGGATCCGGTACAGCGCCACGCCGAGCCGGTCGGGGTTGGCGCTGATCGTGACGGTGCCAGCCGCCGGGTCGACATCCTCGACCGCCAGGAACGGCAGCGTCGCCCCGGTCAGCACTCGGTCCAGCGTGCCGTCCGCACGATGCAGCTCGAGCTGCCACCGGTCGTCGTGTTCGGCCGCCCACAGGAACCCGGACCCGTCCGGCAGCCAGCGTGGCAGCGGCGGCCCCAGCCGCTCCGCCGCCGGCGCGACGTTCACCCAGGCCGGATCGGTCTCCGACAGCAGCACTCGCGCATGGCCGGTCGCCGGATCGACCGCCAGCACCCGCTCCTCGGTCTGCGCCCGATTCAGCACCACCAGCGACAGCCGCCCATGCTCCGGCCACACCACGCGCGCCAGATACGGGAACGCCGTCCCGTCCCAGTCCACCCAGCGCGTCGGCCCTCCCGCGGCCGACACCAGCCCCAGCCGCACCCGCGCGTTGGCGGTGCCGGCGCGCGGATAGCGGAACATCGTCGGCGCCTGCTCCGGATGCCCCGGATCGGCGATGTAGTGCTGCTCGACGCCGGAGGTGTCGGCGGCCTCGTAGAGGATCGTGCGGCTGTCCGGCGACCACCACGCCCCGTCGGCGCGGTCCAGCTCCTCGGCGGCGGCGAATTCGGCCAGGCCCCGCGTCATCGTCTCGCTGCCGCCCTGCGTCAGCGCCCGGTCCTGCCCGGTCGCCAGCGTCACCACGTGCAGGTCGTTGTCCCGCACCGCCGCCACCAGCCGCCCGTCCGGCGAAAGCCGCGGCGCGATCCAGCCGCTGCCCGCCACCGGCGTCACCCGGTCATCGGCCAGCCCGATCCGCAGCAGCCGGTCCGCCTGCGTCGCCAGCACGGTGCCGCCGTCGCGCGAGAGCTGGAAGTCGGTGATGCCGGAGAGCGTCATCCGCGCCCGTTCGCGCCGCGCCTTCTCCTCGACCGACAGCTGCTCGGGCGCTGCATCCGGCCGCGCCAGCTCGGTCTCGGCGCCGCTCGCGACGTCGAAGCGGTAGAGGTGCAGCACGGTGTCGCGCGGCCCGCTGCGCAGGAACAGCACCGAGCGCCCGTCCGGCGTCGGCATCGCATGGCGCGGCTGCCCCAGCGTGAAGTTCCGTGTCGCCGCCAGCGTCGCCAGGCATGACTCCGCCGCGCGGGCGCTCCCGCAAAGGGCGAGGCAGGCAAGGAGGGTAGGGAGGTTCAGACGCATGATCCGGCCCTGGAGCAAAGACAGGCCAGGGGCCCTGCCCCTGGACCCCGCTGGGACGAGCCGCCCCAGACCCGCATTCTTCAAGAAGTGATCTCGCGTCAGCTGTCGTCCTTCTCGGTGATCTTGAACACCATGGCGACGTGCTGCGGCGACACGTTGGTCCAGTCGGTGTTCACCGCGACGCCGACGTTCGCCTTCTTGTAGAAGGCGACGATGGCCGCCTGCGCAGCGCTGATCTCCGGGTTGGTCACGACCTGGCCCGGCTTGATGTTCGCGGCGGCCAGGATGTCGGCGGTGGAGACCCTGCTGTTGCCGGTGACCGAGACCGTGTCCGCGGTGACGCCGACATGCCGGACGATCGGCGCCTCCGGCGCCTGCTCGGCGAACGTGTAGGCGATCTCGGCCCGAGTCTTGTGCAGCACGGTGAGCTTGGTGCTGATGCTCGTGCCGACGTTACGCGCCTTGTAGACCGCCTCCACCGCGTCTGCGTCCTGCTGCAGCCCGGTCTGATCGATCGTCTGCCCCACCTGGATCGGCAGCGCCGCCTCGAGGTCCGCCGTCGACACCTGGGCGTTGCCCTGGAACGTGACCTTGGAAAGCGTGTAGCTGCCGGTCAGCCCCTGTCCGTGCGCCGGGGCGGAGAGCAGCGCCGCGCCGGCGAGCGCCGCACCGAGGAGGCGGCCGGACGGCCTTTGGGGGGTCGTGGTCATGGGCATCCTTCGCCGGCCGGGTTCAGTAGGATTTGTAGGGGAGGAACTTGCCGCTCATCGTGATGGCGACGCGGTCGCCGGCCTGGTTCGGCTCGCGCGACAGGTCCATGTTGAAGTCGATGGCGCTCATGATGCCGTCGCCGAATTCCTCGTGGATCAGCGCCTTGAAGGTGGTGCCATATACCGAGATCAGCTCGTAGAACCGGTAGATCAGCGGGTCGGTCGGCACCGCGGTCGGCAGCGAGCCGCGATAGGGCGGCACCTGCAGCAGCTTGATCTCGAACGGATCGAGCCCGAGCCGGTCGCCGACCGCCTCCGCCGCGGCCTTGGGCAGCGTCATCTGCCCCAGCAGCGCCGCCGTCACGAACTCCTTCGACAGGTCGGGGACCAGCCCCGCCAGCTCCGCCCACGACAGCTGCTGCTCGATCTTGATGCGGACGATCTTCTCGACGAGGTCTGCGCGCGTGGTCATGGAAAGGGGTTCCGAGATGAACGGTCCGATTGAACTGTCAGCTGGCACCGGGGTCAATGCGGCACGGCTGCTCGCCCTCAACAACGCCCACCACCGGGAGACGTCCCTGCTGGACGCCGCCCGCCTGGACTGGATGCTGGCCAACGCCTTCCGCGCCGAGCAGGTCGGCGACGCCGACGCCGTCCTGATCGCCTTCGACCAGGACGCCCCCTACGACAGCCCCAACTTCCTGTGGTTCCGCCAGCGCCTAGAGCGCTTCGTCTACATCGACCGCGTGATCACCGCCCCTGCCTGCCGCGGCCGCGGCCTCGCCACCGTCCTCTACCAGCGCCTCTTCGCCCAGGCCCGCCTGGCCGGCCACGACCGCGTGACCTGCGAGGTCAACATCCGGCCGCCGAACCTCGCCTCCGACGCCTTCCACGTGCGCCTTGGCTTCACCCGGCTCGGCCAGGCGACCTACGGCGAGGACAGGGCGGTCGGCTTCCTGGAGCGCAGGCTCGACCACCAGGCGCAGGTCGGCGAAGTCCGCGGCACCGTCGGCGGCGGCTGAATAGCCACGCGGCGGGCGACCTGCCGCCTGGCCGCGGGACGCCGCCGCGTTCAGGATCCGTCAAGCTTGCTGCCCTAACCTCTGCCGGTCATGCCCTCCCGGACCCCACAGGACGCGGCGCCGAGCCACGTCTGCCTGCCCGCCCTGTTCGCGCTCCTGACCGCGGTGCTCGTCTGCGTCCTGCGCGACGTGCTGAACGACGGCGACACCTATACCCACATCGCCGCCGGCGCCTGGATGATCGAACACCACGCGGTGTTGGCACGGGACCCCTTCAGCTGGACCTTCGCCGGCCGCCCCTGGGACGCCCACGAGTGGCTGTCCGAGGTGCTCCTGGCCGTCGCCGACCGGCTGGCGGGACTGACCGGCGTCGTGCTCCTCGCCGCGGCGGCCACGGCGATCGCCATCGCCAACCTGGCCCGCCACATCGCCCGCTGGAGCGGCTGGACGGAGACGCTGCTCCTCACCGCCGCCGCCCTGGCCTGCATCCTGCCCAACATCCTCGCCCGTCCCCACATCCTGGCCCTGCCCCTGCTCGAAACATGGGTCGCCGGACTGCTGCTCGCCCGTCACGAGCGGCGGGCGCCCTCCTGGCGGCTGCTGCCGGTCATGGCGGTCTGGGCCAACATGCACGGCGGCTTCGCGGCCGGACTCGCCATCGCGCTGCCGCTGGCCGTCGAGGCGACGCTGGAGCGTCCCCGCCCCGACCGGAGTGTCCGGTCCTGGTGGATCTTCCTGACCGGGGCGGCCGTCGCGGCCTGCCTCACGCCGCAGGGGCTGAACGGCCTGCTGTTCCCCCTCCGCCTGCTGCGGCTGCACAACCTGGCAGCCATTTCCGAGTGGCAGCCGATGGACTTCTCGACCGACATCGCCTTCGAGATCGTCCTGCTGGCGCTGGTAGCACTGCTCGGCACCGGCCGGGTCAGGGTGCCGCCGCTCCGGCTTCTGCTCCTGGTGGGGTTGCTCTATCTGTCGATCGCCCACCGGCGGCACGGGCTCCTGTTCGGCGTCGCGGCACCGCTGATCCTGGCCGGCCCGGTCGGCCGAGCCTTCGCGGCGTCGGTCCCGAACGGGTCGCGACCCCGCGGTCGGGCGGCATGCTGGTCGGGCCTGGCGCTCGCGGTCGCACTCCGGCTGGCGCATCCGATCGCCAGCGCCGACAGCCTCGACGCCCCGGTCTCGGCGATCGCGCAGCTCGCTCCCGACATCGCCCGCACGCCCGTCCTCAACAGCTACCAGTTCGGCGGCTACCTGGCGTTCGTTGGCCTGCGGCCGTTCATCGACGGGCGCGCCGAACTGTTCGGCGACGCCTTCCTGCACGATTTCCTGGACCTGCCGGGACTGGATGACGATCGGCTGCGCCAAGCCGTCGACCGCTACGGCATCGGCTGGGCCGTCCTGGCCGTGCAGGACCCCCTGATCGCCAGGTTCGACGCGATGCTCGGCTGGCGGCGCCAGCATGCCGACGGCACCGCCATCGTCTTCGTCCGCACGAGCCTCATCGGCGGACCACGTTCCAGGCTGTCCTGTGCATCGATCCGCTGCGGCGGCGCGCAGGGCTGACGGCGTGGCTAGAGGATGATCCGATCGCTTAGGCTCACGGATCATCCTCTAGCTTGTTGTTTTGACGAGCATCTTTATTCGATCGAACGAGTCCGTTCGATCGGATGATGCTCTAGCGCATGTGCTCCCGCAGCCGCGGCATCAGCTCGACGAAGTTGCAGGGCGCGTGCCGGCTGTCGAGCTGCCAGACCAGGATGTCGTCCCACCCGTCGCGCACCGCCCCGGTGCTGCCCGGCAGCGCGAACAGGTAGGTGCCGTTCGCGACCCCGGCCAGCGCCCGCGACTGGATCGTCGACGTGCCGATCTTCGCGTAGCTCAGCATCCGGAACAGCTCGCCGAACCCCTCGATCCGCTTCTCGACCACGCGGTCGAAGGCCTCCGGAGTCACGTCGCGCCCCGTGACGCCGGTCCCGCCGGTGCTGACCACCACGTCAACCTCCGGGTCGAGGGTCCAGACGCGCAGCCGCTCGACGATCACGTCCGCATCGTCCGGCACGAGGGCCCGGTCGGCCAGCACATGCCCGGCCGCCGCCACGCGCCCGGCCAGGATGTCGCCGGAGGTGTCGCTGGCCGCCGTGCGGCTGTCCGACACGGTCAGCACCGCGATGCGGACGGGCAGGAACGGGCGGCTGAGATCGAGACGGGACATGCCCGACATCAACCGCGCCACGCCACCCCCGTCAATCCGCCGCCCGCGGCACCCCGGGCACGTCCACGCAGAGGTGACCGCCCGCCCGCAGCGCCGCTCCCTCGTCCGGCCCCGGCGACAGCCGCACCAACTTCGCGCCGCCCGCCGCCAGCGCCGCCAGCCGCGCCACCGCCTCGCCCGGCGTCACCACCAGCCGGGAGGCGTCGCGGCGGGCCAGCTCGAGGATCGCCGCCGGCTCGTCCGCGCCGTGCACGATCACGTCGGCCTCGCCCAGCAGCCGCAGCGTCCGCAGCGTGACCAGGTCCGGCGCCCCCGGCCCGCGATCGACCAGATACACGATCCCCCGCTCCGGCCGCTCGGCCCCCGCCTCCGCCGCCAGTAGCGCCGCGCGATAGGCCGCCTCCGCCGCCTCGTCCTGCCCCTCCAGCATCAGCTCGGCCACCCGGCCGCCGAGGGCCGCCTCCAGCATGCGCCGCCGCCGCAGCACGTCGGGCAGACGGGCACGGGTCTCCGGCTGCATTGCGCCCGCCAGCCGGGCCAGCCGCCCGAATGCCGGCGGCACCAGGCTCTCGATCCGCGCCCGCAGCAGCCGCGACAGCACCGGCGCCGCACCCCCGGACGAGATCGCGATCTGCAGCGGCGCCCGCGACACCACCGCGGGCGTCGAGAACCCCGACAGCGCCGGCCGATCGACCACGTTGTACGGGATGCCGCGCCGTCGCGCCTCGTCCGTCATCGCCACCAGCGCCGCGTCCGGCGCCTCGGCGCCGATGGCGATGCAGCACCCGTCCAGCATGTTGGGCACGAATCGCGCCGCCTCGTGCCGCACCGCCGCCCCGCACGCCCGCAGCGTCGCCAGACGCCGCTTCGCCGCCTCGCCGTCACCCAGCAGGAACGCCAGCCGCCCTTCGAGATCCAGGAACAGCGGCAGCGCCGGCCGGGACGTGTCCTCCGGTGGCGTCATGACACAGTCGGCGTTGACGCGTCACGATCGACTTGACCGCACCGGTCGCCAAGCAAAGGATCGGGCGCCAACCAGAAGGATAGGACCATGTTCTCGTCCACCGGATCATCGGGCAGGCCGGGCCCGGGCTGCGGCCTTCTGGCGCTGGCGTTCCTCACCGTCACGACCTCCTGCGCCAAGACGACGACGTGGCAACGACTGTCCGCCGACCAGGGGCGCGACATCCCCTGCTTCCGGCATCAGGTGGTGGAGTCCGGCGTGCCGTTCTACCGCGCCGTCGCCATCTGCAAGACCAGGCTGCCGGACCTCACCGGCGACGCCGAGCTTCAGAGCGCGGCCCTGGCCTCCAACGTTCCCTTCACCATCCGGCCGAATGCCGACGCCGCGATCAAGGCCTTCAACCGCGACCAGAACGTCGACACCGGATCGCATCTGGCCGGACCGCACCCGTCGCTCGACCTGGTCGGCGGCATCCACGAGTAGGCGCACGCCGGCCAGGCCGCGCCGCCATCAATGCGCCGGAGCGGCCGCCGCCTGATCGTCCGTCCTGCGGATGAAGGCCGCCACGTTGTCGTGCAGCTGCCGCAAGACGGGTACGTGCACGTACACCATGTGGCCCGACGCATACTGGTGATACTCGATGTTGGCCTGCAGGCGTGCGGGCATCGGCAGGTGCTGCATCTCGTAGATGCCCTCGTAGAACGGCGTGCCGAGGTCGAAGTAGCCGGCGTTCAGCTGCACCTTCAGCGTCGGGTTGTACTTCATCGCCGCCGCCAGGTCCGCCATCACGTCCGGGAAGCCCGGCAGCGGCTCGTCCTCGCCCGGCGCCTGGTGCTTGAAGTCCCAGTCCTTGAACACGTCGATCTCGGTCCTGTACTTCCGGTCGCCGCCATAGTGCAGCACGGTGCGGGCGTAGTCGTTGAAGGCCGCGACGTAGGCGGCGTCGATGCCGGCATCGACCGGATCGTACTGCGCCGCGCGATCGAGCGGATCCATGCTCGGCCCCGAGAAGCGCGCGTCGAGCCGGCCGGTGCTGGTGTCGGTGTCGGACAGCAGCTCGTGCGCGAACTCGCCGCCGGCTACGCGCAGGTCCGCCTTCTTCAGGTAGGCGACGGAAAGCCCGGTATACTGGTGCAGCTTGTCCGCGATGGCGTCGCGGGTGGCATCGGGCAGCGCGGCGCCCTGCGCCAGCGCCAGCATGTAGTCGGTGCTGGCGAAGTGCCGCACCTCGGCCAGGAAGCCGGGCAGGTCGGTGGGAGGAGTACCCGGCAGCGCGTGGTGATACCAGGCGACCGCGGCGTAGCTCGGCAGGCCCAGCACGTAGGGCAGGTCGTCGCCGGGCGTGTCCTTGGGCGAGTCGATGCTGTTCGCATAGTCCAGGATCTGCGACAGCAGGATGACGCCGTTCAGGCCGACCGCCTCGTCCTCCTCCAGCAGGTTCGACAGTACCGCCGAGCGCGTGGTGCCGTAGCTCTCCCCAAATAGATACTTGGGCGAGCCCCAGCGGGAGTACTTGGTCAGGAAGCCGACGATGAACTGCGAGAAGGCGTAAGCGTCCTGGTCGGTGCCCCAGAACGACTTCTCCTTGTCCTTGCCGGCGAGGCGGCCGAACCCGGTGCCGGGCGCATCGATGAAGACGAGGTCCGTCGCGTCCAGCAGGCTGTCGTCGTTGTTGACGGTGTGGAACGGCGGCCCCTGCGTCACGGTATCGTCCGCCGTGACCACGCGGCGCGGCCCGAACGCCCCCATGTGCAGCCAGATCGTCGACGAGCCCGGCCCGCCATTATAGACGAAGGTGATCGGCCGGCTGGCGGAAGCCGCGCCATGCTTGAAGTAGGCAAAGTACGACATCCTGGCTTCCGCCTCCTTGTCGTGCCCGCCGGCATCCTCGCTCTTGGTGCCCGGCAGCTGGCCCGGCTCGCCAGCGGCCTCCGACGGCTCGTCGTTGTCCTTGGCGTCGTCCCAACCCTTCGGGTGCACCACCAGCGTACCGGCCACCGCCTGGTAGGCGATCGGCGCGCCGCCCACCGTCACGGTGCCGTCGGTGGTGACGGCGTCGTCGTGCAGGTCGGGCTTGGCGGCCGCCAGTTTGCCATGCGGTCCGTCCGCCGCCCAAGCGGCGGGCGCCAGGGCGAGCGCCAAGGCAGGCGCCAGGGTGAACGACAAGGCGAACGGCAGCGCAAAGGGGGCAGTCAGGCAGGCGGCGCTCAGCAGCAGGCGGGCACGGTGCAGCGGCAACTCGGGGCTCCTTGGGTGTCGGGATGCGCGGGAGTAGAGCGGAGCGCGCCACCGGCCGCAATGTGCGGACGGCCGAGTTCCGGCAAGGGAAAATCGTGATGGGCAGCCGCCACGGCCTGGAAATCCGCGCCGCCACCCCTGCCGACGCCCCGGGCCTTTCCGACCTGCTGGCCTTGGCCGGCCATCCGGTCCCGCCGCGCATGCTGGCCGATCGCCTGGACGATTTGCGCCAAGAGTCCGGCACCACCCTGCTGGCCCTGGAATGGGGCCCGCCGAACGGCCTGGTGCAGCTGCACTGGTACCGCCCGCTGCACCGGCCGCAGCCGGTGGCGCAGGTCACCGCCCTGTTCGTCGCCAAGGACGACCGCCGCCGCGGCCTGGCCCGCCTGCTCGTCAAGGCCGCCTCCCAGGCCGCCCGCACCGCCGGCTGCGGCAGCCTGGAGATGCTGACGGAACCCGATCCGATCCTGCACGCCTTCTGCCTGGCCACCGGCTTCGTCCCCGCGGGCGGGCGCCACGAGAGGGCGCTGCGCAAGAAGGCGTAGGACCGGCGCCAAGAGATCCGGCTGGAACCCTTCCTTAACGACCGTGCCCGATACTGCTCCGGAGGGCTCGGCATCCGGGGAAGGTTCGCGTGGCTCAGGCCGGTTTCCAGCATGAAGCGATCGCGACAGCGGAGCGGGCGGTCCAGGCGCGACGCTACGTCGAGGCGGCCTTCGCCTACGAGGCGGCCTTCGCCTGTGCCCCGGCCGAGGCCCGCACGATCGGCAATTACGGCGGCCTGCTGATCGAGCTGTGCCGGTTCGAAGAGGCCGCCGCGACTCTGACGCGCGCGGTCGAGCTCGATCCCGGGCGGCCCGCCCTCTGGCTCAACCTCGGGATCGCCATGCTGGAGCTGCAGCGTCTCGGCGACGCGATCGCGGCGTTCTCCAACGCGCTGCGCCTGCGGCCGGCGCATGTCGGCACGCTGTCGGCACTCGGCGTGGCCCTGCATCGGCGCGGCGCGCCGATCGAGGCGTTGAGGTTCCACGAGCTCGCTCTGTCGCTCGATCCGGGAAATCCCCACACCCGGTTCAACCGCGCGGTCGCCTTGCTGGCCGCCGGCGACTATCCGGCCGGGTGGCCCGCCTTCGAGGCCCGTTTCGAGGTCGACACCGCGAGGTGGGTCGAGGGGCCGCGCTGGTCCGGCGAGTCCTTCGCCGGCCGCACCCTCCTGGTCCTGGTCGAGGCCGGGATCGGCGACGTGCTGCAGTTCGCCCGTTTCCTGCCCTTGGCCAGGGCACGGGGCGGACGCGTGGTCGTGCGGACCTGGCCGACGCTGGCCGGGCTGTTGTCGCGACTGGATGGCGTGGACGCGGTCGTGACCATGGACGCGCCGCTCCCGGCCTACGACCTGGTCTGCCCGATCATGAGCCTCGCTTTGGCGTTGAACGTCACGATCGACGCGATCCCCTCGCCGGCCGGCTACCTGACGCCGGATCCCGGCGGGGTCGCTGTCTGGCGCGACCGGTTGGAGAAGGATGCCGTCCGACATGGCCGCGTCGACCCGCTGCGGGTCGGACTGGTCTGGGCGGGGGCGCCTCGGCCCTGGAACCGGCTGTGCACCCTCACGGATCGCCGGCGCTCGCTCGATCTCGCAAAGCTGGAGCCGCTGCTCGACGCGCGTCCCGACACGCTGTTCTACAGCCTGCAGATCGGCGAGACCGCGCTGCCGCCGGAGCACGGGCTGCCGATCATCGACCATACCGGCCTGATCCACAGTTTCGACGACACCGCCTGCCTGGTGACGGGACTGGACCTGGTCATCGCGGTCGACACCTCGACGGCGCACCTGGCCGGCGGGCTCGGCAAGCCGGTGTGGCTGCTGTCGCGCTACGACCGCTGCTGGCGCTGGCTGACCGGCCGCACCGACACGCCCTGGTATTCCGACATGCGCCTCTACGTGCAGCCCGAACCGGGCGATTGGGCCGAGCCGATCGCCCGGATCAGGTCCGATCTCGCCCGCCTCCCGCGCCACGGGACCGGGATGACCCGACGCTGAAGCGGAGCTCCGCGTTGACGAGATCGTCCCTGCGCGGGCGGGGAGCCAAGTAGCCGGGTGCGGCGCGCGTTTACGAAATGGTCATGGCCATGGCGATAGCATCTGCAGGATACCGCCGACGGGGCGGAGTAGAACGGACGTCCAGACTTGCGCCGCACATGTCTCCGCGGACCGATCCCCGAAATCGAGGCCGCCGCCCGGCAGCTTGAAGACGCCGCGGCCGCTCATTGCCGCGGCGAGCACAGCGTAGCCGAGGCGCTGTTCCGGGCGACCGACAGCCGCATCCTATGGGACTGGCTCGACTCCGTCTGGGGCAAGCAGACCATTTACAACCGTCCCTGCCGCACGCTGCTTCACCCTGCGGCCCTGCCGAGGGAGCGGCGAGCGATGCCGCGGGCGGCGACCAAGGCGACGAGACGTCTCATCCATCTGCGGGACGGCCACTACTGCCGGTTCTGCAAGATCCCGGTGATCAGGGGCGAAGTCCGGGCTGCCCTCCGCAGGGACTACCCCGATGCGATCCCCTGGGGCGACACGAATGCGACCCAGCACGCGGCGTTCCAGCTCATGTGGGCGCAATACGATCATGTCCTGCCGCATGCACGCGGCGGCAGCAGCGAGCTCGAGAACGTCTATCTGACGTGCGCGGCCTGCAACTACGGCCGCGGCAATTTCCTCCTGGAGGAATTCGATCTTCTCCATCCGCGCGATCACCCGCCGCGGCAGGGCAACTGGGACGGCCTCGAACGCATCTTCGAGGTCCCTCCCGGCGGGAGCACGATCGTCGCCGGGGCGGACCCGGTGCCGCTCGGCTATTCTCTCCGCGTCTAAACGCGTCGCGCCGACGTTATCGGCCACGATCAAGCACGAACCGCTCCACCCCAAGACATAACCCGGCCGACGACCGGATCCGGCTGCTGGCGGTCGCACCACCGGCGGCCGATAGGCATCGGCAAGCCCGCACCGGATCGCAGATCTTCGATCGTCGTCTGCCTGCAGATGCAGCGCGGCCCGCATCGACAACGGAACGGTCGCCTGTCCCTCGCTGCCCGCACCGTCGATGGATCGTCCAGGACAGAGACCGGCATGCCGGATCGCCTCACGGCTCCCGCCACCCCGCCAGGAACCTCGCGATCCGTCCGCACGCCTCCCGCAGCGTCGCCTCCTCCACCGCGAAGCACAGCCGCAGGCAGCCTTCCCCCGCCGGCCCGAACGCGCGTCCCGGCGCCAGCCCCACGCCCGCCTCGCGCAGCAGCGCGCGGGCCAGCGCCAGGCTGTCGGTGCAGCCCTCGACCGAGAGGAACGCGTACATCGCCCCCTCCGGATATGGCACGCGCACGCCGGGCAGCGCCCCCAGCAGCTGGGCCGCCAGGTCCCGGCAGGCGCGGTAGCGCGCCACCGTCGCCGCGACGACCGCCTCGCCCTGCTCCAGCGCCGCGATCCCCGCCCGCTGCACGAATTCCGGCGCGCAGGAGGTGTTGAACTCCATCATCTTGCCGAGCGCCGGCATCAGCGCCTCCGGGGCGGTGATCCAGCCGAGCCGCCAGCCGGTCATCGCCCAGCCCTTCGAGAACGAGTTGACCGACAGCACCCGGTCCTCCGGTTCCGTGATCTCCAGGAACCCCGGCGCCACGCGGCCCGTGAACACGATGCGCTCATAGACGTCGTCGGCCAGGATCCAGATCCCGTGCCGCCGGCAATGCGCCAGCAGCACCGCCTGCTCTGGCGCCGTCAGCATCCACCCGGTCGGATTGGCCGGCGCGTTCAGCATCACCATCCGCGTGTCCGGCGTCAGCGCCGCCAGCAGCTCGTCCAGCCCGATGCGCCAGCGCCCGTCCAGGAGCCGCAGCCTCACGGTCGCCACCGTGGCGCCGGCGACTGCGGCGATGCCGGCCAGGTTCGGCCAGTGCGGCGTCGGCAGCACCACCCGGTCGCCCGGCGACAACAGCGCCTGACAGGCGAGCAGGATCGCGTTCACCCCCGACGGCGTGACGCACACCCGGCCAGCGCCAGACTTCCGCCCCAGCCCCGCCTGATAGGTCGCGATCGCGTTCCGCAGCGCCGGGATGCCGTGGTTCGACGTGTAGAAGGTCTGCCCGGCATCCAGCGACCGCTTCGCCGCCTCGCGGATGAAGTCCGGCGTCACGCCGTCGGGCTCGCCGAACCAGAGCGGGATCACGTCCGCCCGCCCCAGCCCCTCCTGCGCCACCGCCCGGATCAGCGAGCCCGGCAACGCTTCGATCTCGGCCCGCGCCAGCGTGTCGTGATGGGGCTCGGATAAGGGCAGGGCGCCCGTCACCGGTCCGACCTTGTATCGCCGGCCCGCATCGTCTCCGATACGCGCCTCTGCCCCGGAGACTCCATGCGCCTGCACTACCCCCTGCTCCTCGCCCTGTCATGCCTTCTGGCGGCCCCGGCGGCGGTGCGGGCGGCGACCCTGCCTCCCGCGACGGCCGCCTCCGCGACGCCGCCCGCCTTCCTCACCGACATCGAGGGCGCGCAGGCGCTGGATTGGGTGCATGCGCAGAACGCGCACACCTTCGGCCTGCTGGAACACGACCCGCGCTACGCGGGCTTCGCCGCCGACGCGCTGGCGATCGCGCAATCCACCGACCGCATCCCGGTGCCGATGGTGCTGGGTGACCAGGTCTACAACTTCTGGCAGGACGCGCAGCACCGCCACGGCATCTGGCGCCGCACCGACCTCGCCTCCTATCGCACCGCGACGCCCGCCTGGCATACGGTGCTCGACCTCGACGCGCTGTCCGCGGCCGAGCACGTGAACTGGGTCTGGAAGGGCGCCGACTGCGAGGAGCCGGACGAGCGCCGCTGCGTGCTGCTGCTCTCCAACGGCGGCGAGGACGCCACCACCGCGCGCGAATTCGACCTGCCCGATGCCAGCTTCGTCCCGGGCGGCTTCCTGCTGCCGCACTCCAAGCAGACCACAGCCTGGGAGGGTCCGAACACGCTGCTGGTCGTTCGCGACTGGGGCCCGGGCACCATGACCGCATCCGGCTACGGGTTCGTCGTCAAGCGCCTGCAGCGCGGCCAGACGCTGGACCAGGCCAGCGAGGTGGCGCGCGGCATGGCCGCCGACATCGCCGACACGCCGGAGGTGATGGTGGATGGCGACGGCCATCGCGAGGCGCTGATCCAGCGCGCCGTCAGCTTCTTCGAGAGCCAGTACCGGCAGGTGACCCCGCACGGGCTGGTGCCGCTGCCGCTGCCGCCCAAGACCGTCGTGGTCGGGCTGGTGCAGGGCCGGCTGGTGGCCAAGCTGAACCAGGCCTGGCAGCCCGCCACGGGCCCGAGGGTCCCGTCCGGCAGCCTGGCCGCGCTGGATGCAGCGCACCCCGACGCCCCGCCGCAGCTGGTGTTCGCGCCCGGCCCGCGCCAGTCGGTGGAGGCCGAGGCGGTCGGCGTGACCCGCAGCCGCATCGTCGCCGCGATCTACGACAACGTGCGCGGCAGCGCGGTCTCGTTCGCCCCGGGCCTGAACGGCACCTGGACCGCGCACCGCCTGCCTCTGCCCGACGACGTGTCGGTGAGCCTGGTCGACACCGACCCGCGCAGCGATCGCGCCTTCCTGCAGGTCACCGGCTTCCTCACGCCCAGCCAGCTCTGGCTGACCGACGCCGCCCAGGGCAGCGCCGCGATGGTGAAGGCGCTGCCCGCCCAGTTCGACGCCGGCGGCCTCGTCGTCGAGCAGCTCGAGGCCACCTCGAACGACGGCACCAGGATCCCCTACTTCGTCGTGCATCGCCGCGACCTGAAGCGCGACGGCAGCAACCCGACCGAGCTCACCGCCTATGGCGGCTTCGGCGTGTCCATGACGCCGCTCTACTCCGGCGCCATCGGTCGGCTCTGGCTGGCGCGCGGCGGCGTCTACGTTCTGGCCAACATCCGCGGCGGCGGCGAATTCGGTCCCGCCTGGCACGAGGCCGGCCGCAAGACGCATCGCCAGCGCGTGTTCGACGACTTCGACGCGGTCGGCCGGGACCTGATCGCGCGCGGCATCACCTCCACCCGGCGCCTGGGCATCCGCGGCCGCTCCAACGGCGGCCTGCTGATGGGGGTCGAGTTCACCCAGCATCCGGAGCTGTGGCGGGCGGCGATCATCGGCGTGCCGCTGCTCGACATGGAGCATTTCGAGACCATGGCCGCCGGCGCCTCCTGGGTGGACGAGTACGGCAGCATGAGCGTCCCCGCCGAGGCCGCCTTCCTGCGCAGCATCTCGCCGCTGCAGAACCTGCGCCCCGGCGTCGCCTACCCCGAGCCCTTCATCTTCACCTCGACCAAGGACGACCGCGTGGGCCCGGTGCACGCGCGCCGCTTCGCCTGGCGCCTCACCCAGCTCGGCGTCCCCTTCCTCTATTACGAGGACACCGAGGGCGGCCACGCCGGCACCGCCAACCTCGCCGAGATCGCCCACGAGCAAGCCCTCGAGGCCACCTACCTCGCCCGCCGCCTGGTCGATTGAGGGATGTCCGTGCCTGCGCCGCCGCCGGACATCGAGGCCGTTCCGTCAGCGGACATGCCAGTGCGGCACGTGCCGACCCGGTCGGCTCCGACGGCGGCTGAACAGACCACGATGGCACACGTGACGAGACGGGCATCGGCGGACAACAACCTCAACGCGCTCCGCCTGTTCGCGGCGCTGGCGGTGCTGCTGTCCCACTGCTTCCCGCTGACCTCGGGCAGCGACCGGACCGAGCCGCTCTACATCGCCTCCCATGGACAGACCACCGTCGGCCACCTAGCCGTCATCGCCTTCTTCGCGATCAGCGGCTTCCTGATCGCCCAGAGCTATGTCTGCTCGTCGTCCCGCTGGCGGTTCGTCCTGGCCCGCGGGTTGCGGCTGCTCCCCGGACTGATCGTCGTGGTCGTTCTCCTGGCGTTCGTCGTCGGACCGCTGATCTCGACGACCGGCGCCGCGTCCTATTTCTCGAATCCGTTGCCCTACCGTTACCTGGGCAACGCCGCCCTCGTCTTCCCGGTCCAGTATTCGCTGCCGGGCGTGTTCGACACGAACCCCTTCCCGTCGGTCGACGGTGCGCTGTGGACACTGCGCTACGAGGCGGGCTTCTACGTGGGCGTGCTGGTCCTGGGCCTGATCGGATTGCTCCGTTGGCCGGCCCTGCTGGGCCTGATCGTGCTGGCGATCGTGGCGCGGCATCGCGGGCAGGGCGGGCCCGCCGTCGAGCTGTCGATCCCGTTCACGATGGGCGCCCTGATGTATCTCAGCGGGATGCCGCGGCGATGGTGGGCGGCCCTGGCCTGTGCGGGCCTCGTCCTGCTCAGCCTCCGCCTGGGCCACTTCACCCTGGTCGGCAGCATCCTCGGCACCTACACCCTGCTGACGTTCGGTCTGCATAAATCCCGCTGGTTGCCGGATCCGATGCCCAGGATCGGCGACCTCTCCTACGGGGTCTATATCTGGGCGTTTCCCATCCAGCAGATCGCCGTGCGATCCCTTGGAGCCGGCGCCCGCTGGTGGCAGGTCGCCGCGCTCTCGCTTCTTCCGGCCCTCGCCGCGGCCTGGCTGTCCTGGCATCTGGTCGAGCGTCGGGCGCTGGCACTCAAGCCGCGCCGGCAGACCCCCCAACCGGGGCACGCCGCCACCGCAACGGCGGACTCCTATCCGTCGTAACCCCCGTTCGGTCCCCGCACGCGGACGGCTTGCGGTGCATCAGCCGGCACCTCTAGCTTCGCGGCGACGCCCCGCCGCAGGAGATGCCACCATGGACGTGCAGACCATCGACCAGCAGTACCAACAGCTTCAGGGCCAGTCGCAGCAGACCGGCCAGGCGCTGCAGACCCTGGGCTCCAAGCTGCAGGCCGCCGCGCAGTCCGGCGACCAGCAGGCGCGCGAGTGGCTGCTCGACCTGCGCGAGCTGGCACTCGCCTTCCGCTCCGAGCAGGACCAGGTCGGCACCCTGCTGCAGTCGCTGCACGGCTTCGTCGCCAACGAGGCCCAGGCGCAAGCCCAGGCCCAGGCGCAATACCAGCAGCCCGCCTACGCCCCCCAGCAATATCCACAGCAGCCGGCCCAGCCGCAGCCATGGGGCGCGCCGCAGCCCGGCTCCGTGCAGCCCGGCCAGGGCTACCCGCCGCCGCAGACCGGCACCGGCCTGCTCGGCGGGTTCCTCAACTCCGGATTCGGCCGCGCCATCGAAATGGGAGCCGGCTTCGGCATCGGCGACGACCTGATCAACAAGATCTTCTGACCCGGTCCCGCGCGGTGGACGTGCCGCTGGTTGAGGCGCTGCGCGGTGGCGCCGTCGAGTCCCGCCATCTCGGCCGCGCCGTGGTGGTGGACGAGCAGGGCAGGGTGCTGTTCGCCGCCGGCGACGTCGAGGCGCCGGTGTTCACCCGCTCCACGATCAAGGCGCTGCTGGCGCTGCCGCTGGTCGAGACCGGCGCCGCCGACCGCCTCGGCCTCACCGCCCCCGAGCTCGCCCTGGCCTGCGCCTCGCATGGCGGCGAGCCGGTTCATGTGGAGACCGCCGGCGCCATGCTGGGCCGGGCCGGCCAGGATGCCGGCTGCCTCGAATGCGGCGCGCACTGGCCGACCAGCCGCCACGGTCAGGAGGCGCTGATCCGCGCCGGCGGATCGCCCTCGGCGCTGCACAACAACTGCTCGGGCAAGCATGCCGGCTTCGTCTGCCTCGGCCGCGACGCCGGCCTCGACCTCGCCGGCTATGTCCGGCCCGAGCACCCGGTCATGCGCCAGGTCCTGGGCGCCGTCGCCGACATGACCGGCGTGCGGCTGGACCGCTGCCCCGCCGCCATCGACGGCTGCGGCATCCCCACGCACGCGATCCCGCTGCGGGCGCTGGCGCGCGGCTTCGCCCGCTTCGGCAGCGGCGCCGGCCTGCATCCCGACCGCGCCGCGTCCGCCCGCCGGCTTCGCGACGCGGTCGCGGCGCATCCGGCGCTGGTCGCCGGCCCCGGCCGCTACGACACCGTGCTGATGCAGGCGCTGGGCCGCACCGCCTTCGTCAAGATGGGGGCCGAGGGCGTGCACGTGGCGGCCCTGCCGGAGCAGGGGCTGGGCATCGCGGTGAAGTGCGCCGATGGCGCCGCCCGTGCCGCCGAGGTGGCGATGGCCGCCCTGCTGTCGCGCCACCTGCCGCCCTCCCTGGCGGCGGCGCCGGAGCTGTCGGCGCGCTGCCGGCCCATGCTCCGCAACTGGGCCGGCACCTTGGTCGGCGAGCTCCGCACGGCGTTCCCCTAGAGCATCATCCGATCGAACGGACTCGTTCGATCGGATAACGATGCTCGTCAAAACAACAAGCTAGAGGATGATCCGTGAGCCTAAGCGATCGGATCATCCTCTAGCTGCCTGACCGGCAGCTCCGCCGCCACCTCCCCGATCAGCGTCCTGAGCCGGCGATGAGCCGGATCGTGCCGACAGCGCACGTGCCGAGCCACGTCGATCGGAGCTTGATGTCAGGTGCGACCCGCTGGAGCTCGGCGACAATCGCCCGCATCGGCACCAACTCGACATGGCCGTTCGGAGCTACGGTCATCACTCGCCGGGCCTTGGCAGGATCGAAATCCTGTTGACCGAGCACCGTCTCGTCGCGCCCTGACACGGTCGCGCTATCGCTCCGATCCCACTGCAAAGTTCAGGATCGACCAACCGGCAGCTCCAGGTGCACCTCGGACCGTTCCTGGACACATACGATCATGCATGCAGGCTCAAGCTCTGGAAGGCCTGCGCCTGTGTCTGCAGGATCGGGTTCAAACGGCCGATGCGATCTGGATTAGGCTGGCATCACCATGCACCGGGATCAAACAGCTGGAGCACCATCCGATCGGATGGGCCCGTTCGATTGAATAGGAATACTTTCTGGAACGACGACCGAGCCGGCTTCAGCGGCCGGCTGCCAGCGGCACCGCCGTCGCGTCCTGCGACGAGCCCCGCGCGCCGCGGCCGTAGGTGACGTAGAACGTCATGCCGGTGAAGACGAACGCGCCGACCGCATTGCCCAGCGTCACCGGAATCTCGTTCCACAGCCACCAGTCGGCGAGCGTCACGTGGGCGCCGAGCAGCATACCGGCCGGGATCGCGAACATGTTGACCACGCTGTGCTCGAAGCCCTGGCTCACGAAGATGAAGATCGGCAGCCAGGCGCCCAGGATCTTGCCGAGGGTGGACGTCGAGGCCAGCCCCATCACCGAACCCAGGCTCACCATCCAGTTGCACAGGATCGCCTTGGTGAACACCGTCAGCATGCCCGCGGCGCCGAACGCCTCGTACGCGGTGGTCTTGGACACCGCCAGCGCCCGCAGCTTGTCACCGACCGGGCCGCCGCTGGTGTGGCCGGCCTCGGTGGCGGCGATCCAGAACAGCACCGCATAGATCAGGCTGCCGATCAGGTTGCCGAGGAACACCAGCCCCCAGTTGCGCAGCATCCCGCCGACCCCGATGCGGCCGGCGAACAGCGCGGTCGGCAGGATGGCGAAGTTGCCGGTCAGCAGCTCCATGCCCAGCACCACGATCAGCGCGAAGCCGGCCGGGAACAGCAGCGCGCCGACCACGAACTGGCCGGTCTGCGCGAACAGCAGGAACGCCATCGAGGTGACGAAGGCGAGGTAGGCGCCGGCGAGGCCGCCGCGCACCAGCAGGTCGAGCATCGGCAGCGCCGCCTTCACGACGCCGGACTCGACCATGGCGTCGACGATTGCGGCCGGCTTTACATAATCGGACAGTGGACCGTTTCCTTGGTTATCGATGGCTTGGACCCCGCAGGAGCGGGCCGAGGCGGAGGTTTACGGTGCCGACGGCCGATGGACCAGCACCGGCAACCCGATTAGGGCGGCGAGATCGATCTCGAACAGCGTGCCGACCGGCACCGCATGGGTGTCGTTGCGGCTGGGCCGGGCGCTCGCCTCCTGGTCGGGGTGGCTGATGAACTCGCCGAACGGCTTGATCGAGAGGCCCGGTGCCGATGCGCTCGGTGATGCGGCAGTTGACTGCGGTGTCGGTGAAGGCGATGCCGGCGGTGTCACGTGGCCTGGCTCCGATGGGGCCGCGCCAGAACCCGCCGCCGAACACCATGCGCTCGATGCTGGGCTGCCCGCCGGCCGCCCAGTCGGCGCCGCCGAACAGCGTGACGCCGCGGTCGGACCGGTCCCGGCGATACACCATCTGCTGACCCTGCACGTAGACGATGCCCGATTGCAGGTCGGTCCGGTCGGCGCCGCCGAGCAGCGTGCGGTTGCGGCCGGCGGTGTTGAAGAACGGGTCGGCGTAGCGCCCGGTGTCGACAAAGCCGCCGACGGCGTGGGCGCGCGGGTGGCGGTCGTTCAGCGCCTTGGTGCGGTAGCCGATCTGGCCCGGGATGGTGGCGCCGCTGACGTCGTTGAGGCCCCGGTCCGGCCCGGGGAAGCCGCCGTGGTTCGCGTCGGCCGGCACCGAATGCCGGCGATGCGTTCGAGGTCGAAATCGGCGCCGACCGCGGTGTAGCCCTCGAAGAAGCCGTCGCGCCTGATGCCCCCATCGACCTCGCCCATCTCCTCCGACAGGTCCCTGGCGACGAGATGGATCCCGTGGTCCGCCAGTCCTCGGCCGGCGTCGGCGCCGACCCGGCGGAGGTTGAACGGGGTGCCGAACTCGGGCAGCGGCTCGATCGGGATCGCGAGCGGGGTCGGCGCCAGCGGATCGACGCCATCGGGCTCGGGTGACGCGAGGGCGGCTGGACCGCGCGCGAGCGACGGCCCCGCGGCCAGGAGGAGGAGGACCGGCGGGGTGCGGATCGGAACTGCATCGGGAGACGGGCTCCAGCTGGAAGACCGTCGGCGCGCTCAGTCGCCGGGCGGCGGACCGCGCAGCCGCTTCAGGTCGGCGCGCTGGGATTTCCCCTCGAGCCGCCGCTCCTTCGAGCCGCGGGTCGGCCGGGTCGGGCGGCGTGCCGGCGGCGGCGGTGTTGCCGCCTCCCGGATCAGCGCCAGCAGCCGCTCCATCGCGTCCACGCGGTTGCGCTCGCGGGTGCGGTGCCGCTGCGCGGTGATGACGATCACGCCGTCCTGCGTGAGGCGCCGCCCGGCCAGCCGCTCCAGCCGCGCCCGCACCGGCTCCGGCAGGCTCGGCGAGCGCCGCACGTCGAACCGCAGCTGCACCGCCGTCTCGACCTTCTGGATGTTCTGCCCGCCGGCGCCGGACGCGCGCATGAAGCTTTCATGCAGCTCGTCCTCGTCCAGCGCGATCCGTGCCGTGACCGGAATCAGGGCGATCGTCGTTGCTCCTGCGGGCCGGAATGGGCGAAACAGCTTGTCCCGGAACCCGGCGTCCGGCAATGCCGCCCCCGACGCCGCCGCCAGGTGAGCATCGGACCGGTGGCCGCGAAGGTGCTGGACCAGTGTCGTCGGCTGCAGGGCGACCGCTTCGCCCGGGTCCCCGTGACCGACATGATGGAGGCGCTCGGCCGGCAAATCGATCGGGACGGCATGGGCAACGCCTGCCACGAGATCGGCGCCCAGGCCTGGGACCTGCTCGCCCAATGACGGACCCCGGGGGGTTCAGGCTCCGCCCTTGTCCATCATCGCCGCGAGCCCCGCGACCAGCGCCGTGCCGCTCAGCGGCTTCTCGTAGCGCACGTGCGCGCGATAGGCCGGATCGACCGCATCGGCGTTGTAGCCGGTGGTGAACACGAACGGGATGCCGCGCGACAGCAGCACGTCCGCGATCGGATAGGACCGCTCGCCGTGCAGGTCGACGTCCAGCACCGCGATGTCGAACCGCGGCGCCCCCTCCCGCACCGCGGCGAGCGCCTCCACGGTCCAGCCGATCGGCCCGATCACCACCGCCCCCTGGCTCTCCAGCACCTCGGTGAGCGCGTCGCCGATCAGGAAGTCGTCCTCCACCACCAGCACCCGCCGGTTCTGCAGTCGAGGCCGGATCGGCGGCGAAGCGTCGGTCATGCGGCGTGTTCCTGTTGCGCGGACCCCCGCAGCGGCATCGCGATCCGGCAGGCGACACCGCCCGCGCGGAATTCCAGCTTGGTCTCGGCCTGCAGCGAGTAGACCAGCGCCCGCTCGATCAGCTGGCGCCCGTAGCCGCGCTGCGCCTCCTGCCCGGGCTTGATGACGACGCCGCTCTCCACCCAGTCCAGCAGCAGCCGAGCCCCGGACGGGTCGTCGCCCTCGCCGGGTTCGATCCGCCAGCTGATGTCGAGCCGCCCGTCCGGGACATGCAGTGCCCCGTACTTGACCGCGTTGGTGGCGAGCTCGTGCAGCGACAGCGCGA
Organism: uncultured Acetobacteraceae bacterium; assembly: GCA_937873205.1. Lineage (GTDB taxonomy): Bacteria > Pseudomonadota > Alphaproteobacteria > Acetobacterales > Acetobacteraceae > Lichenicola. The sequence continues at coordinate 10,516 of CALMVO010000019.1, read as the reverse complement.
AGGTCTGCACCTGCTCCAGCCGCAAGGCCACCGGCGGCCCCGCCACGCTGACCCGGCCGTCGCGCGGCGCATGCGCCTGCAGCTCCAGCCGGACGATCTCGCCCAGGTCGATGGCATCGCCGCTGGCCCGGCTGATCAGGCTCTGCACCCGCCCCAGCGCCGACAGCCGCTGCATGTAGGAGTCCATCGAGCCCCCCTTGCCCAGCGTCTGCATCGCGATCGCCTGCACCATCGCCAGCAGGTTGCGGGTGCGGTGCTGCAGCTCGGCGATCAGCACGGTCTGCCGGCCTTCCGCCTGCGCCAGCGTGGTGATGTCGACGAAGGTGACGACGACGCCCTTGACCTGGTTCCCGTCGTCCTGATGCAGCGACAGCCGCATCAGGTAGCTCGCGTCCGGAAACGGCTGGCCGATGCGCTGCTCGACCTGCTGGCCGCTGTCCAGCACCGACTGCAGCGTCTCGGCGAAACCCGGCAGCGCCAGCCGGGTGGTGATGTCGGTGATCGGCCGTCCGCGATCCCCCGGCAGCAGGTTGAAGATCCGCCCCACCGCCGGCGTGAAGCTTCGGATCACCAGCTTGGTGTCGAGGAACACCGTCGCCAGCTCGATGCTCTCGAACAGGTTCTGCAGGTCGCTGTTGGCGAGGTCGAGCGCGTCGATCTTGATGGCGAGCTCGCCGTTGACGGTGTGCAGCTCCTCGTTGAGCGACTGCAGCTCCTCCTTCGACGCCTCGAGCTCCTCGTTGCTCGACTGCACCTCCTCGTTGACCGAGACCAGTTCCTCGTTCGAGGATTTCAGCTCCTCGATCGCGGTCTCGTACTCCTCGATCATCGACTGCAGGCGCTCGCGGCTGTCGCGCAGCTCCTGCTCCAGGCGGACCACGACGTCGTCGGCCGCCTGCGCCGCATGTTCTGCCGCCTCGTCGCGCGCGAGCGACGGGCCTTCATCCTCGAACAGCACCAGGAACAGCATCGCGGACTCGGCGGCGCCTGGATCGGGCTGTTCGCGCAACGGCTCTATCGTGAGCGTGACCAGCTGGACGCTGCCGTTGTCACCCTCGACCGCGAGATGCTCGCGCTGCACCGCGCCGTTGCTCTCGGTCGCGGCCTTGAACAGGGCGTGCAGGTCGAGCCGCAGGCCCTTGCGCGCCATGGTCAGCATCTGCCGCGTCGGCATCCCCGGCGCCGCCTCGAGATACTTGCCGGTTCGGCCGGAGTAATGGACCACGTCGCCGCTGCGGTTCACCACCACGTGGGCGGGTCCGTAGCGATCCAGCACCTGCGCCTCCGCCGCCTGCCGGAGCGACGTGCCGCGCCGGCCGCCGTCGCGCCCGGCATGGATCTCCAGCGGCCCGACACCTCGTGGGATCTTGGCGCGCTGCGGCATCCGCACGAGCCCGCTCCCCGCGCGACTGCGGAAGATCCGATGCTTCTTGTCGATCGGCTCGAACAGATCGCCGAACTGCCCCACGTTCTCGGCCGAACCCAGGAACAGGTAGCCGCTCGGCTGCAGCGCATAGTGGATGGTCGGCAGCACGTTGCTCTGCACGTCGCTCCCGAAATAGATCAGCAGGTTCCGGCAGGACAGCAGGTCGATGCGCGAGAACGGCGGATCGCGGATCAGGCTGTGCGGCGAGAACACGCAGAGATCGCGGACCTCCCTGGCGACGGTGCAGCCACCGCCATTGATGGTGAAGAACCGGGCGCGGCGCTCGTCGGAGACGTTGTCGAGCAGCATGGCCGGGTAGCGGGCGGCGCGGGCGACGGCCAGCGCCACCTCGTCGATGTCGGTGGCGAAGATCTGCACCCGCGGCGCCGCCGTCAGGCGATCCATGTACTCGCGCAGCAGGATCGCGATCGAGAAGACCTCCTCGCCGGTGGCGCACCCGGCGATCCAGACCCTCACGAAGGAATCGGCGCCACGTCCCTCGAACAGCTTCGGCACCACCTCCGTCTCCAGCGCCGCGAAGGCGTCGGGATCGCGGAAGAAGTTGGTGACGTTGATCAGCAGGTCGCGGAACAGCGCCGTCACTTCCTGCGGGTCCTGGCGGAGCCGGGCCAGGTAGCGCTCGATCCCGTCGATCTGCACGACCTGCATGCGCCGCTGCACCCGGCGCAGGAACGTCTTCAGCTTGTAGCCGGCGAAATCGTGTCCGGTCTGCCCGCGCAGCATGTCGTAGATGGCGGGCCGCGCCGCCTCGAACGCCGGATCGACCTGCACCTCGCCCGCCGCCTCCGCCTGGAGCGACGCCGGCTCGGACAGGCTGCGCGCGTAGTCGACGATGTGCCGGCCCATCTCGTCGGCCGGCACCGCGAAGTCCACCATCCCGGTGGCGATGGCGCTCTCCGGCATGCTCGGCTGCTGCGGACCGTAGCCGTCCGGCACCTGCGCCAGGGTGAGCCCGCCATAGGCCCTGATCGCCTTGACGCCGAGCGAGCCGTCGCCGTCGCCGCCGGACAGCACGACGCCCACGGCGCGCTCGCGCATCTCGACCGCCAGCGTGCCGAAGAAGATGTCGACCGGCTTGCGCTCCAGCCCGCCCGACGGCGGCTGCGACAGCCTGAGCCGGCCCCGCTCGATGCTGATCACCGCGTTCGACGGCAGCACGTAGACGTTGTCGGGCCTGACCTCGACGCCGTCCTCCACCGCCTGCACCGGCATGCTCGTATAGCGGCCGACGATCTCGTGCAGGATGCTGTGGCGGTCGCGACTGAGGTGCGTCACCACCACGAACCCCATGCCGGGCCGCTCGGGGACGCCCCGAAAGAACCCTTCCAGGGCCTCGACGCCGCCGGCCGACGCGCCTACTCCTACCACTGAGAACCGCCCCGCATCCGAGCCACGTGGCTCGGCGGCGGGCTCCGAGGTGTCCTCGCCCGCCATCAGCCCAGCCCGTCCGTCAATTCGGATCCGCCGCCGGCCGGTCGCATCGTCGCGGCCGGAGATCTGCTGGAATGCGGCGAGGCATGGCGGGTCCGTTCCGTCGTTCTAACAAGAACGGTGCTCCTGCGCGTTCGTTCCGGCTAGCCCCAGGCCGCACCGTCACGCGGTCAGGAGGCCCGCTTGCGCGAGGACTGCGGCGCGGGGGCGGTGCGCCGCCGCTCGGCCGGGCCTCGTCGTCCCGTCGCTCCGCCTGGCGCCCCGCCCGGACCATGCCCGCCATGCCCCGGGGGTCGTGATGTCGGCCCGGCCGGCGACCCCGGCGGCGCCGCGGCCGCCGCGATCCTGACCTCGTCGTCGTCGGTGGCCGCGATGCAGGCCGCGAACCGCTCCGCCACCCCGGTCGCGATCTCGAACCGGGTCTCGCCGTCGGCAATCCGGATCGCGCCGATGTCGCGCTTGGTGACGCCGCCCAGCCGGCAGATCAGCGGCACCAGCCATTTCGGATCGGCCTTGTCGCGCCGCCCGATCGGCATGCCGAACCAGGTCCCGGCCGCCCCGCCATGCACCGCGTGCGGCACCCGCTCGCGCACCGGCCGCTCCGCCTGGCCCGCATACGATGTCTGCGCGGGCCGGCGCTCCGGCACCACCGCCATTGCCCGGATCTCCTCGGGCTCCGGCAGCCGCGTCCGATACAGCCGCACCAGCGCCGCCGCCACCTCCTCCGGCTCCCGTCCCGCCAGCAGCGACCGCGCCAGCGTCAGCTCGTCCGATGTCGGCTCCTCGGTCAGCATCGGGTCGGCCAGCAGCCGCTCGCCGTCGCGGGCGCGGATCTCGTCCGCGGTCGGCGCGCCGGACCAGTGCGCCTGCACCCGGGCCCCGATCAACAGCTGCTCGGCCTTGCGCCGCCGCAGCTGCGGCACCACCAGCACGCACGTCCCCTTGCGCCCGGCGCGCCCGGTGCGGCCCGAGCGGTGCAGCAGCGTGGCGCTGTCCGCCGGCAGCGCCGCGTGCACCACCAGTCCCAGGTCAGGCAGGTCGATCCCCCTGGCCGCCACGTCGGTAGCGACGCACACCCGGGCCGCGCCCGAGCGCAGCGCGTCCAGCGCTCGGGTGCGCTCGGCCTGGCTCAGCTCGCCCGACAGCGCCACGGACTCGAAGCCGCGCTCGGCCAGGCTGCCGTGCATGTGCCGCACCATCTCGCGGGTGGCGCAGAACACCATCGCCGTCGGGCTCTCGAACCAGCGCAGCACGTTCACCACCGCCTGCTCGGCCTCGTGCGGCGCGGCCAGCACCGCGCGATACTCGATGTCGGCGTGCTGCCGCGTGCCCGAGACGGTGTCGATGCGCAGCGCGTCGCGCTGGAACTTGCGCGCCAGGGCCGCGATCTCGCGCGCGATGGTCGCCGAGAACAGCAGCGTGCGCCGCTCCGCCGGCACCGCCCCCAGGATCTGGTCGAGCTCGTCCCGGAAGCCGAGGTCAAGCATCTCGTCCGCCTCGTCCAGCACCACCACCCGGATCGCCGCCATGTCCAGCCGCCCGCGCGACAGGTGGTCGCACAGCCGCCCCGGCGTGCCGACCACGATGTGGCAGCCGCCCTCCAGCGCGCGCGCCTCCCGCCGCACGTCCATGCCGCCGATGCAGGCGACGATGCGCGCCCCCGCCTCGGCATAGAGCCATGCCAGCTCCCGGTGCACCTGCACCGCGAGCTCGCGCGTCGGTGCGATGACCAGCGCCAGCGGGCTCGTCGCGCGCGGCAGCCGCTCCGCCTCGCCCAGCAGGGTGGGGGCCGCCGCCAGCCCGTAGGCCACCGTCTTGCCCGACCCGGTTTGCGCCGACACCAGCAGGTCGCGGCCCGCGGCCTCGGGCTGCAGCACGGCGGCCTGCACCGGCGTCGGCTCCTCGTAGCCGCGCGCGGCGAGCGCCGCGGCCAGGGCGGGGTGGGTGGCGGGGAAGGGCATCGCGACGGGATCCTGACAACGCGGCCGGCGGCACCCGCCCGTGGCCGGAGGCCGGGGCATCGACGTGGCGATCGGCCGGAGCAGCGCACATAGAGAGCCGGGCCGGTAAAAGCGAGGGAAAACCTCCCCCGAGGCCGGCCGCCCCGGCCACGGCCCACCGCCCTCGTTCGCAGCACCGGCTCGCCCGCCGCCGTCAGCGAGACGGTGCTCTCGCGTCGACGGGGGTCATGGCGCCTGGACCTGGTTCAGGGTGGCCCGCATCTCGGCCTCGAAGCCGGTGGGCGGGTAGCGGAGCGTGACCCCTCCCGTCCCGGCGAGGCCGGCGCCGACGAGGCGGGAGCCGAACCCGGTGCGGGTCGGAGGGACCACCGGCGGACCGCCTCGCTCCGTCCAGGCCAGCACCAGCTCGTCCGTGGCGGCCTCGGTGCGCCACTCCACCGCGATCCGGCCGTCCTCGGCCGACAGCGCGCCATACTTGGCGGCGTTGGTCGCCAGCTCGTGCAGCAGCAGCGACAGCGACAGCGTGGCGCGGGGACCGAGCGTCACGTCCGGGCCGCGGATGGCGACGCGATCCGCCAGCCCGGACGCGAGCAGCGCCGTCTCCACCACCTGGCGCATCGGCGCCGCGGCCCAGTCCGCCTGCAGCAGCACGTCCTGGGCGGAGGCCAGCGCGTGCAGGCGCTGCCGGAAGCCCTCCACCGCGTCCTGCTCCGTCACCCGCTTCAGGGTCTGGCCGGCGATCGCCTGGATCATCGCCAGCATGTTCTTCATGCGGTGGCTGAGCTCCTGGTTCAGCATCGCCTGCCGTTCCTGCGCCCGCACCCGCGCCATCGCCACCATCAGCCGGTCGGCGACGTCGTTCAGGAAGGCGACGGCCTCCGGCGACCAGGCGCGCGGCGCGTCGCCATGCACGACGAGCACGCCGACCGTGCGCCCGCCCTCCCGCATCGGCACGGCGACCAGGGTCCGGATCCGCATCCCGTTCCAGCGGCCGCGCCGGCCGGCGGTGCGCGGATCGGCGAGCGCGTCCTGGACGACCACCGGCTCGCCGAGCAGCAGCGCGCGGCGGACGTCGCCGTACTTCGCCAGGCGGTGCCGCCCGGCAAGGCCTGGCGTGCCGTCCGCGGTCCACTCCGCCTCGACCGTGAGGTGCTCGGCCCCCTCGTCCAGCCAGCCGAAGCCGGCACACGCGGCTCCCAGCGCCGGCCCGACGATGGCGGCTGCCATGCGCGTGATGGCCGGCGGCGTGTCCAGGGTGCGCAGCCGGTCGCCGATCTCCAGCAGCGCGCCGTGGCGGAGGTCGGCGCGGACGCGGCCCGTCACCTCGACGAACAGGACGGCGAAGCGGTCGCCGTCCAGCGGGAACGCCCGCGCCTCGTACCAGCGCTGCAAGGCGCCGAGCGGGCGGGTGAACGCCGCCGGCTCGGCGGTCTCGACCACGCCGACGACGTCGTGGACCCACGCCGACTCGATCCCCGGGAAGACCTCCCGCACCGTGCGGCCGACGGCGGCGGCGGGATCGATGCCGACCAGCCGGCCCCAGGCCGCGTTGACGTCGAGGTAGCGCCAGTCCTGCGCACGCCCCGCCTCGTCGCGGACCACCTCGGCGATGATCAGGCCCTCGTCCAGACGCTCGAACAGGCCGCGCCAGTGCGCCTCGCTGACCCGCAGGCGGGCGGCGGTCCGGTCCAGCCGCTCCTTGGCCTCGCGGTGGCGGGCGATGCGGCCATCCCGGCCCGAGATGATCCGGCGGAGCTCCATCAGCGCCATCACCTGCCGGGCCAGCGTGCGCAGCATCTCGGCCTGCCGGGCCGTGAGCCCGTCCGAGCGCGGCGTCCGGTCGATCACGCACAGGCTGCCCAGCGCCTGGCCGCCGGCTGCCCGCAGCGGCGCCCCGGCATAGAAGCGGATGCGCGGCGGCCCGGTGACGAGCGGATTGTCGCGGGTGCGCGGGTCCGCCGCGAGGTCGGGGATGACCAGCAGGTCCGGCTCGGCGAGCGCGTACACGCACACCGAGCTGCCGAGGTCGGTCTGGTCGGTCGTGAAGCCGATCCGCGCCTTGAACCACTGCCGCTCGCCGTCGACGAGGCTGACCAGCGCCATCGGCGCGTCGCAGGCGAGTGCCGCCAGCCGCACGATGTCGTCGAAACCCTCCTCGGGCGGGGTGTCCAGGATGTCGTAGCCGTCGAGCGCCGCCAGCCGGTCGCCGTCGGCGGCCTCCTCGGGCGCGGACATGCGGGAAGGAGCCAGGTCGGTCATTCCTGCCTGCGGCCTGCTGCCGGTTTCGAACGGTTACGGTGAGCGGATTAGGCCGGCAATCCGGCACCCTGGCAAGCCGCGCGCGGACTCGGCCCCGCTGCCGCGCGCGGAGTTGGCCTCGCTGCCGCGCGCGGAGCCGGCCCCGCTGCCGCGGGGACGCCGATCAGACGCGCGGCTGCTCCAGCCAGCGGTCGATCGCGTGCTGCGCGGTATGAACCGCCACCTTGAACGAGCCGCGCAGCCCCTCGCTGCGGGCGGTGCCGCGCTCGGCGCCGGCGGTCGGGCCGTTGTCCGGAAAGATCGTCCACTCGCGGCCGCGATCGTTCTCGGGCCCGATGACGTAACGGCACTCCCGGTAGCTCAAGATCTGCTGCATCGGGTCGCGTCCTCCGGCGTCCGACCCGGCCACCGCCGAGCTTCCCACCATCACCAACGCCGCACGACCCCGCCCCGTTCGTTGCAGCTACGACCCGTTCCCGCAGCGCTTCAATCCGCCGGCGCCAGCAACGGCCGCATCCGACCGGCCTCGTCGAGCGACGACGGGAAGGCAGGGGCGGGCACCGGCGGGCGGCCGGCCTCGAACGCCGCCCCCAGCGACAACAGCCGCTGCTCCGACCAGGCCGGCCCGATCAGCGACAGCCCCACCGGCAGCCCCGATACCGTGCCCATCGGCACCGTCAGGTGCGGATACCCGGCCACCGCCGGCAGCGTGCCGGCGCTGCCCAGATAATTGTCGCCGTCGACCAGGTCGATCAGCCAGGCCGGCGCCTCGGTCGGCGCCACCAGCGCGTCCAGCCGGCTCACGGCCAGCAGCCGGTCGATTCCCTGGGGTCCCGCCGCCCGCCGCGCCCGGTCACGCGCGGCGCGATAGGTCGGATCGCCCAGGCCCGCCGTCGCCTCCGCCTTGACGAACAGCTCCTGGCCGAACAGCCCCAGTTCGCGCGCGCGATGCGCCTCGTTGAACGCGATCAGCGCCGCCAGCGTGCGCGCCTTCACCGCCGGCGGCGTGCCGGCGAGATAGGCGTTCAGCCCCGCCTTCAGCTCGGTCAGCAGCACGATCTGCTCGTCCGCGCCGATCGCGTCCAGCCCCGCGAACTGCGGGATCTCGACCAGCGTCGCCCCGCCCGCGCGCAGCCGGTCCAGCGCCCGATCGAACAGCGCGTCGACCGCCGGATGATAGCCGGCCGCGAACCGCATCACGCCGATCCGGCTGCCGCGCAACGCCGCCGGGTCGAGGCCGGCCAGGTAGTCCGTGCGGTGGCGGTCGGCGTCCTCGGTCGCCGGATCGGCCGGATCGCTGCCGGCGATCGCCGACAGCACCCGCGCGGCATCGGCCACGGTGCGCGTCATCGGCCCGGCAGTGTCCTGGCTCGCCGAGATCGGCACCACATGGGTGCGCGACACCAGTCCCACCGTCGGCTTCAGCCCGACCAGCCCGCTCACGCTGGACGGGCAGGTGACCGAGCCGTCGGTCTCGGTACCGATCGCCGCCGCCGCCAGCGACGCCGCCACCGCCACCCCGCTGCCCGACGACGAGCCGCAGGCGGTGCGGTCGAGCGCGTAGCCGTTGCGGGTGAGCCCGCCCACGCCGCTCCAGCCGCTGATCGAGCGGTCGCCGCGCATGTTGGCCCACTCGGACAGGTTGGTCTTGCCGAGGATCACCGCCCCCGCCGCCCGCAGCCGCGCCACCAGCGGCGCGTCCCGCCCCGACACGTTGCGTACGAGCGCCAGCGAACCGGCGGTGGTCGGCATCGGGTCGGCGGTCTCGATGTTGTCCTTCACCAGGATCGGCACGCCCTCCAGCGGCCGCGGCGGCAGCCGCCCGTGGCGGGCGTCGCTGGCGCGGGCTTCGTCGAGGGCCCGCGGGTCGGTCGCCAGTACCGCCCGCAGCTTGGGCCCGGCCGCGTCTACCGCGGCGATCCGCGCCAGGTACGCCTCGGTCAGCCGTACCGACGTCACCCGCCCGGCCGCGAGGTCACCCTCTATCTCGCCGAGGCTGCGCCCGACCACGTCGTAGGATGCCTGCGTCGCGGCCATCGCCGTCCCTCCGAGCCCGACCAGCAGCGGCGCCGCCGCCATCATCGCCGCCATCATCGCCGCCATCTGCGCGATCATCGCCGCTCAGCCATTCGGGTGCGCGGCCTGCCAGGCCTTCATCTCGCCGATCTCGCGCTGCTGGCCATCGACGATCGCCTGCGCCAGCCGCCGCATCTGCGGGCTCTTGCCGTATCGCAGCTCGGTCCTCGCCATGGCGACGGCGCTGACATGGTGCGGGATCATCATGGCCACGAAATCGCGGTCGGCGTCGCCGGTCATCGGTGTCGCCGCCATCTCCCGATGCATCGCCGCCATCTCGGCCCCGAACGCCGCATCCGCCGGGGTCATCGCCGGCGCCGCCACCGCCCGGGACGTCAGGAGGAGCCCGCCGCACAGCATCGGCACGGCAAGGCGAAGCGAACGCGGCATGAGGCTCTCCGATCCGTGACCGTCGCATCTTCCAGCCACGGTCCGGTCACCGCAAGCGCGTGGCCACCCGATCCTGATGAGGATGTCGCCGGATCCGCGTCTCGGCGACCGCCGAGCCAGGCGATGGAGCCTGGGAGCCACGTCTGCCTTGACCATCCGGCCTCTTCAAGTGTACACAATACGTGTACACGTCAGGGATGGATCATGGCCAAGCAGGACCAGGCGTCTCCTCCCGTGCCACCCCGGATCGGCGTGCGCGAGTTTCGCGGCAACTTCTCCGGCTTCATGCGCCAGGTCCGTCTCGGATCCTCGTTCGCCGTGACCTCGCGCGACGAGGTGGTCGCGATCATCCAGCCGCCGCAATCGCCGCCACGGCGGCGGCAGCCCGGCACCCTGCGCGGGAAGATCAGGATGGCGCCCGACTTCGATACGGCACCGCCGGAGCTGCTGGCCGCGATGGAGGGCGAGGCGGAGTGAAGCTCCTCCTCGACACCCACGCCCTGCTCTGGTGGCTGGGCGACGACCCGAGGCTCGGAGAAGCCGCCAGGGGCCTCATCGGCGATCCGGCGAACGACGTCCTCGTCTCCGCCGTCTCCCTGTGGGAAGCACAGGTGAAGGTGCGTGTCGGCAAGCTCGAGACGGACCTGCGGGACATCCTCGCCGAGATGCGCGCCCAGGATTTCGACCTGCTGGCGATCGCGCCGGCGCACCTGCTCGCCCTCGGGTCCCTGCCACGGCACCACCGGGATCCGTGGGACCACCTGCTCATCGCCCAGGCGAACGCGGAGGACGCCGTCTTCATGTCGGAGGGCCGCCACACGCCGGACTATCCAGTCACCTACGTGACCTGCTCCGGATCGGCACTCCCGAGGATGGGCGGGGCGTTCCGCGAGGCAGGCCCTAGGCTCCGGACTCACAACCACCAGATGACGAGGGCGGCGAGGCAGACGGC
>CALMVO010000018.1 GCA_937873205.1 uncultured Acetobacteraceae bacterium | reverse complement strand
GAAGGCCAGGGGCTCTGCCCCTGGACCCCGCCAAAGGCGGAGCCTTTGGAAACCACTTATAAGAATCAGCCGGTGCGGCGGGACGTCGCGGCGGGCCCGGAGAGGCTGGTTGATGAGGATCAAGACGAGCCGGTTGCGAGACGGGCCGAGGCGGGGTTGGAGCGAACATTACCATGCCGATCAGGATTGCCTGTCCGAAGGAGACCCGGCCGTATGAGCATCGCGTCGCGGTGGTGCCCTCGGTGCTCGCCAAGCTCGGCGCACGGGTGCGGCTGGAGACCGGGGCCGGCGTGGCGGCGAGCTTTCCCGACGCGGCCTACGCCGACATCGACCTCTGCCCCGACGCCGGGACGGCGGTGGCCGACGCCGACATCGTGCTGGCGGTGGCGCCGTCCTCCGTCGGTCTGGTCGGCGCCATGCGGCCCGGCACCGTGCTTGCCTGCTTCGTGCACCCGCAGAAGGAGCCCGGGCTGGCCGAGGCGCTGGAGGCGGGCGGCATCGTCTGCTTCGCGATGGAGCGGGTGCCGCGCATCAGCCGGGCGCAGTCGCTGGACGCGCTGACGAGCCAGGCGGCGCTGGCCGGCTACTGCGCGCCGCTGCTGGGCGTCACCAGGCTGCCGCGCATCCTGCCGATGATGACCACCGCGGTCGGCTCGCTGCGGCCGGCCCGGGTCCTGGTGATGGGGCTGGGCGTGGCCGGGCTGCAGGCGCTGGCCCGAACCGGCAAGGGCTTCGATCTACGGCATGCCGATCCTGAACGTCGACCACGCCCGGCAGGCCTACGTGATCAAGCGCGGCAAGGGCAAGGGCTATGCCGGCGTCGAGAACCTGCTGTTCTACGCCGACAACTGCAACCTGGTGTACAGGGACGCCCAGGCGGTGCTGGTGCAGATGATCGCCGCCCTGAAGGAGCTCGGCGGGACCAGCCATGCCAAGGCGGCGTAGCGGCCGGGGCTGTCCGGTCGGATGGTGCCCGCCGCCGGACTCGAACCGGCACGCCCGAGGGCTGCGGATTTTAAGTCCGCTGCGTCTACCATTCCGCCAGGCGGGCGACTGCGTTGCCGTGTCGGTCGGCGCCGCATACTAGAGTCCTAGAGCATCGTCCCGGTCGCGTCAGCCGGTGCGCAGCAGCGCCGGGCCGTGCCGCTTGAGCCAGGCCTCGGCCTCGGTCCGGTGCGGCGTCAGCCGGTCCACGAGGGTCCAGAAGCCAGGCCCGTGATCGAGGTGGCGCAGGTGTGCCAGCTCGTGCGCGACCACGTAGTGCTGGATGGACGCTGGCGCCATCACCAGCCGCCAGCTGAACATGACGGCCCGCTCCGACGAGCAGCTGCCCCAGCGCGTCATGGTGTCCTTGATCGCCAGACGCGCCGGCCGCAACCCGGCGTCCCCGGCGGCGATGCCCGCAGCCAGGGCCGCCAGCCGCGATCGTGCCTCGGCGCGTAGGAAGTCGCCGACCCGCCGGGCCAGGAACCGGCTCTCGCCGCTGACCCTGATCTCGTCCGCCTCGATCCAAACCCCGCGCCGCGCCGACGGTGCATGCCGGATTACGTGCGGCTGGCCCGCCACCAGCACTGCCGAGCCGTCCTCGAACGCGACCGGCCGCGGCAGCTCGGCCAGTCGACCGGTCACCCAGTCGGAATGCGCCCGCAGCAGCGCCAGCCCGGCCTCGCGGGGTGCCCGCGGCGGCAACGTCACCACCACGGCGCCGGCCCGGAGGTCGATCCGCAGCGATACCCGGCGCGCCCGCCGGCAGCGCCGCCACTGCACCGGCGCCTCGCCCGCCGGCAGTCGCAGCAGCTCCGGCGTCGGCTGCCGCGGATGCCCCACGGCCGGCCGGACATCCGCCTTGAACGACCGGCGGGACGGACGGCCGCGGGTGCCGGTCATCGGCCGCCGGCGTCGCGGTCCGTGAGATCGCCGGCCGGCCGGCGCCGGATCACCGGGGCCGCCGGAGCGGAGTCGCGACCAAGAGGCGCCGGAGCGGAATCGCGACAAAGAGGCGCCGGAGCGGAGTCGCGACCATTGGCCGCTGCAGCGCCGCCCCGGCCGACAGCCCGCGGCAGCCGCCCGGGCCAGTCCACGACATAGTGCTCGAGCGGCCCGGCCTGGCGCTCGCTGATAGCCCGCCCGCGCACCGAGATGCCGGCCTCGTGCACGCTCTCGGTGCGCCCCGACACCAGCGGATGCCACCAGGCGAGGCCGCGGCCCTCGGCCACGCGGCGATAGCCGCAGGAGGGCGGCAGCCAGTCGATCCCGGCCAGGGCGTCCGGCGTGAGCCGCACGCAGTCCGGCACCTTGCGCTGCCGCCGCGCATAGTCCGAGCAGCCGCCGCCCTCGATATCAAGCAGCCGGCAGGCGACGTTCGTGTAGTGGATCTCGTCGGTGTCGTCGTCGCGCAGCTTGTGCAGGCAGCAGCGGCCACAGCCGTCGCAGAGCGATTCCCACTCCGCATCCGTCATCTCGGCGAGGCGCTTGGTCTTCCAGAACGGTGCCGACGCTCCCATGGGACCGACCCTACGGTGAACCACCCGGATAAGGAAGTGTGGCGACGAGGTCGAGCAGCGCTGCCAGCGCCGCACCCAGCAGCAGCGGCGCGCCCAGCTGCGGCAGCCAGACCAGCCGCAGCATCGTGAACGGCCCAGCCCCCAGGCCGCGACCGGCTCGGCGCTGTCCGGCCGGCAGCCGCGCCAGCGTGCGGGCAAGTGGCAGCAGCAGCATCGGCAGCGCGCCCAGGATCAGGTGCAGCGGCGGCCAACCCCGAGCGGTCATGAGGCCGGCTATGGGCGACAGCGGCCGCGACAGCACCGGGGGCAGCTGAGCCGGCCACACCGCCACGGCGGCGGCCGGGATGACGGTCGCGACCAGCGCCAGCCGGGCCGCCTCCCGCCGAGCCGTCGGAAGCAGCGCCAGCGTGCAGGTGGCCGGTATGCCCATCGCGAGCGTGCCGAGCAGCGCCAACCCAGGCAGCGCGGAATTGAGCATTGCGCGTGCTTGTCAGGGGCCGGGCTTGGCGCCGGCCGGCTGGCCGATCCAGCCGTCGAAGCGGGCCTGCAGGGCCTCCAGATGGCCGGCCCAGAAGGCGTCGTCCTGGCGCAACGCCTCGTGCAGATGCTGCGGCGTCGCCGGACCGTCCTCGGCCGGCGCTGGCAAACCGGGCGGCAGCGTCCCGATCGGGCCCGCGGCCGGATCGAGTGCCGCGAACGCCGCTCGCCGCGCCGGATCGGCCATGAAGGCCAGCAGCGCGCCGGCCCGGGCGACGCGATCGCTCGGAACCGAGCCCGACGGCGACCGCTCCGCCGGCGGCCGCCCCGGCACCGCCCAGCTCAGCAGCGTGCTGATGCTCTGCTGCCACTGCGCCGCGAAGTCGCGATGTCCCGCCAGGTCGGCGACCTGCACGTCGCCACTGGGTGCACTGGTCATCAGCACCCCGCCCGCCTGCATGATCCGGGTGGCGTCGGCGGGGCCGGTCCACCAGACGATGTAGGGCTTCAGCTGGTCGAGCTTGCGGAAGGCGCGATCGACCCCCTCCGGGCTGCCGAGTGCTGCGTAGATCTCGTCGGCCGGCACGCCGTCGGCGAGCAGCGCGATCTCCAGCGTGCCACGCGGGCCGCGCTCGAGTCCGCGCCGGCCCGGCCGCCGGGCGACGTCCCAGAACTCCGCCCAGCCGGGCGCCACGTCGATCCGGCTCTTGTCCCAGGCCAGCACCAGCGTCGTCCGCAGGGCGTCGCGGCCGCAGCGGCCGGTCGCATCTGGCGCGTTGCCCGCCGGTTCGGCATCCGCCCCAAGCGGCAGCAGCAGCCCCTGCCGGCAGGCGATCAGCACCGAGCTGTCGTCCATCAGGACGAGGTCGGCGACGTCCGCGCCCGACCGTGCGCGTTGCTGCAGCGTCGGCAGCGAGCCGTCCCAGGCCACCTCCCTGATGCCGACATGGGTCTGCGCCGTGAACGGTCCGAAGAACGCCCTCTGCAGCGTGTCCTGTAGCGCACCCCCCGGAATCGCGACCGTAAGCGGCCGCGGCGTGACTTCATGGGCATGATCGGCGGCGGCGGGCGAGGCTATAATCGAAACGGCCAGTGCGAGCGCCGTGAACCGGCTCGGGTCGCGTTGCGCCCGCTGCTGGGCCGCCGGCATGGAAGGCAGGGTCACGGCGATCTGTCTCGGCACGGCTGGAGGTCGGCCGGATCAGCACAGGCCGGCTTGTCGACGGACCCGGCGCATGGCCGAGCGGAAGCGCCGGAACCTAGAGCAGCACCACCCCGATGGAAATCGCCGGCCGGCGATTTGACGTGAGACGGCTCACGCATCGGGCGCGGTCGCAAAGACCCGGGCGTGATGCGCCTGCCAGGCCAGAAGCGCCGGCCGGTTCTGCCGCAGTTCGACCGCCACCGCCCCCGGCGGCCGCCGTACCGTCACCTCACCACCGTCTTCGAGGCGGAACCGCAACCGCAGGTGGTCGCCGAGATGCACCACCTCCTGTAGCGTCGCCGGCAGCATTCCGGGGCCGGGTTCGCCCCCCGGCCGACCAGGGAAGGCCGTGGCGATCCTGTCCGGCGGCACGCACAGCATGCAGAGCGCCGACTCGCCGATCTCGTCGCCCAGCTCCGCCTCTACCTCGTGGCCGCAGGCCAGCCGCACCAGCGCGACGTCGTCGTCGACGCGTACGATCCGCCCGGTCAGCAGGTTGGCGTCGCCCAGCCGATGCGCCACCATCGCATCCGCAGGCCGGTCGAGCAGCATGGGCGGCGGCCCGACCTGATGCAGCCGCCCGCGTTCCAGCAGGCCGACCTCGTCGCCCAGCAGCAGCGCCTCGCTGCGGTCGCCGGTGGCAAGCAGCATCGTCAGGCCACGTGCACGCCCCAGCCGCTGCAGCGTGCGCTGCAGCGCCTGCCGCGGTAGCCGCTCCAGCTGCGCGAATGGATCGTCCAGCAGCAGCAGCCGCGGCTCGGCCACGATCGCCCGTCCGATCGCCAGCCGTGCCGTCGCCTCCGGATCGAGCTCCGCCGGGCGCCGCGTCGCGACGGCATCGAGACCGAGCAGCGCGATCGTTTCCGCCACCCGCCGGCGCCGTATCGCGCCGCTGGTGCCGGCCGCCCGCAACGTGAATTCAATGGTGCGCCGCACGTCCAGGTTCGGGAATAGCGGATCGCGCGCCGAGACCATGCCGAGTCGGCGGCTGCCCGGCCGCATGCGCTCGACGCAGGTGCCGTCGAGCAGCACCCGTCCGCTGGCGGGCGCGTGATGGCCGGCCACCACGTCGAGCAGCAGCGAGGCTCCGGAGCGTCGATCCGCCAGCAGCGTCAGGCACCGCCCAGCTTGCACGGCGAGGGAGATCTCACGGATCAGGCCGCCCGGGTCGCCCGGCCGCAAAGCGCTCACCCCCTCGATCCGCAGTCGCGCCGCCGCCGTGCCGCCAATCGTTGTCGATGCAACCCGATCAGGACCTCCACGTTCGACAGCACGGTTCAGCGAGGATGCGGCGATGGGTTTCTCCAAGAAGGTCTCCGACAAGGTAAGCGACGTCACCGACAGCACTCAGGACCAGATCCAGAGCCTGCGCGATCAGGTTGAGCAGCTTTTGAGCGAGCGCGTCACCCCGGCGATCGCGGATGTGGCGGGTCGCGCCGAGACCGCCGTCAACAACGCCCGGACCATGACGACCAATCAGGTCGAGACCGTGTCGGCGCAGGTCCGCAGCCAGCCGATCATCGCCATCGGCATCGCGACAGCGGTCGGCTACCTGCTCGGTCGCATCGCGCGATGAGTGCGCGCGCATGAAGGTCGTCGATCTCACGCGGATTGCCGCGGCCGCCGAGGCACTTCGGATCAAGCGGCAGATCCTGCGTTACGGCAAACAGGTCGCGTTCCTGGCCGCTGCCGCCATCGTCGGTCTATTCGCCCTGGGGGTGGTTCACGTCCTGCTGTGGGTGGTCTGCGACGGGCCCTGGAATACAGGCCGGGTTTGGGCCACCGTGATTGTGCTCGCGGTCGACGTGGTGACAATCGGCATCCTGCTGCTCCTCGGCCGCAGCCGACTCGCCGATCCGATCGAAGTCGAGGCCCGTATCACGCGGGACAGGTCGCTGTCCGAGCTTCGCAATGCCGTCGCCTTGACGGCGGTGACAGGCCCTGCCGGCCGTTACGCCGGCCGGACGGCTTGGTCCGGGGTGCGCTGGGTGTTGCGCCGTCGGCGAAAGTAGGGAGGACGGGGGCGCCGCCCCTGGATCCCGCCAAAAGCTGGCCTTGGGACCCGTTTGCTTGGTGCGAGAGCTGAGGCCTGCGGCGTTGAAGGAAGGCGTCGCGATGTCCTTATGATGGTTGGCGACGTCCTACCTCGTCTAGAATAAGCTGCTCCTTTCGCCCTTCCTCGGCGCGCTCCTCTACCTGACGCTGCTCGATCAGCGACTCGACTGCGCTGACCGCCGCACG
Source organism: uncultured Acetobacteraceae bacterium (assembly GCA_937873205.1). Lineage (GTDB taxonomy): Bacteria > Pseudomonadota > Alphaproteobacteria > Acetobacterales > Acetobacteraceae > Lichenicola. The sequence goes on along the minus strand of CALMVO010000018.1, from coordinate 58,541 downwards.
CGCAAGTGCGAGTACGGCCCGTGCCCGGTCCAGCTCGGTCGTGGCCGCCCTCTGCGCATCCCGAGCCTGCGCGACCGTCCGGCGGCCGACCGGCAGCCAGCGGGCGAAGCTTTCGACGGCGTCGTCACCGCCGACCAGGCTGGTGGCCGCTTTCATCTCGCGTTCGAGGGAGGCTGCAGCGGCCTGCGCGCGGGTGCCGGCCTCTTGTTCTCGTCGATATGCCTCTCCGACCGCCTTCTGCGCCTCGTCCAGGGTTGCCTTGCGGATGCGCAGCATGGTTCGCAGCGGATCGCGCTTCACGCCGTACGTCCCGGGCTCATTGCGGCCGCGAGCGCCGCGAAGCTCTCAGCGATCGAGCTGTAATCCGCGCGTCCCTGCCGCAGCATCGCTTCGATCCGCGGCGCCAGCGCTACAGCTTCGTCAACGGCGGGATCGCTTCCGGCCTTGTAGGCGCCCAGCCGGACCATGTCCGCCATGTCGGCATGCAGCGCCAGCAGCGCCCGCGCCCGCCTGGTCATGCCGTTCTCGTCGTCGCTGTTGCAACCAGGCACCGAACGCGAGAGCGAGCGGAGCACGTCTACAGCCGGATAGCGGCCCGCTTCGCCGATGCGCCGGTCCATCACGACGTGACCGTCGAGGATGCCGCGCACCGCGTCCGCGACCGGCTCGTTGTGATCGTCCCCCTCCACCAACACGGTAAAAAGGGCGGTGATCTGGCCGGCCATACGGTCAGGCAGCAGAGGACCGGGCCCCGCACGCTCCAATAGGCGCGGCAGCTCCGCGAACACACTGGGGGGATAACCGCGTGTTGCCGGCGGCTCTCCCGCGGACAGCCCGATCTCGCGCAGCGCCAGGCAGAAGCGGGTGACGCTGTCCATCAGCAGCAGCACCGACTTGCCCTCGTCGCGGAAATGCTCCGCCACCGCCATCGCCGCATAGGCCGCCTCGCGGCGCATCAGCGGCGGCGTGTCCGAGGTGGCGACGACCACGACCGAGCGCGCCAGCCCGGCCTCGCCCAGATCGTCCTCGAGGAATTCCCTGACCTCGCGGCCGCGTTCGCCGACCAGTGAGATCACCGCCACATCGCAGTCGGTGTGGCGGGCCAGCATCGAGAGCAGCGTCGACTTACCGACGCCCGAGCCGGCGAACAGCCCCAACCGCTGCCCGGTTCGGCAGGTCGTGAAGCTGTTGAGCACACGCACGCCGAGGTCCAGCCGCGGCCCAAGCCGCGCCCGCGTGGTGGCGTCCGGCGGAGTCGCCTTCAAGGAGCGCGGCTTGGTGCCGCGAGGCAGCGGACCCTTGCCGTCGAGTGGCCGGCCCAGCGGATCGATCACGCGCCCGAGCCAGCGGTCGGAAACCGCCAGGCTGCCACCGCGGGTGGCATCGCCACCGCCGAACGGCACGTCAGCGACGCTCCCGGGGCCCAACCCGTCCACCGCGCCATAGACCATGGCGCTGGCGCGTCCATTGCGGAAGCCGATGATTTCCGCCGGCACCGACGGCCCGGCTCTGGGGGTCAGCGCGATGCGATCGCCGACCGTGACGTGGTTGTTCAGGCCCGCCAGCTCGACCGTCAGCCCAGAGATCCCCGCGACCCGACCAGCGATCCAAGCCGGCGGCAGCGAAGCCAGCTTGTCGCGGACGGCCTCGAGGTGGGTTTCCAGATCTGGCATATGCAGCATCACTCCAGCGGCGGCTGGATCGTCCGAAAAATGCGACGAGCCGGAAGCATTTCACCAGAAGAACATTAACGAGACGTTCACGACCGAAATAATTCGCTACCCAAACAGAAACCGCTTGCCGACTACACCCATAGGTAGTAACTTTCGGTCAACAAAACCAGGGGTAGCAGTCATGAGGGTTCTTCTCGTTGAGGGTAACGTCGCGGCCGCGCAGGGCCTGACCCGGATCCTGCAAAATGCCGGCTTCATGGTCGATCATACCGATCTCGGCGAGGAGGCGCTCGAGATGCTCCGCCACTACGACTACGATGTGGCGCTGCTCGATCTCGTGCTGCCGGACATGGACGGTGCCGACCTCGTCCGCCGTATGCGCCACGCCCGCCATCCGGTTCCGGCCATCGTGCTGTCCGACGCCACCCAGGCCGCCGCCCGCATCCGCGCCTTCTCCGCTGGCGCCGACGACGTGGTAAGTAAGCCATTTGACCCGACCGAGCTCATGGCGCGGGTCCACGCCATCCTGCGGCGCAGCAAGGGCTATGCGGCGCCGGTGGTGCAGGTCTCCAACCTCCAGCTCAACCTCGACAGCCGCGAGGTGACGGTGGACAGCCGAACCGTCCACCTCACTGGCAAGGAATATTCGATCCTTGAGCTGCTCGTGCTCCGCAAGGGTATCGTACTGACCAAGGACGCCTTCCTGAACCACCTCTACGGCGGCATGGACGAGCCCGAGATGAAGATCATCGACGTCTTCATCTGCAAGCTGCGCAAGAAGCTGCAGCTGGCCGGCGCGGGCAACCTCATCGGCACCATCTGGGGACGCGGCTACATGCTCCGCGACGACGCCGTGCCGACCGCGGCACCAGCCCGCCCAGTCGCCGAGATCGAACGCTCGATGCTGTCCGTCGCCTGAACGCGAAGCATCACACCGTCTGGGCGTCCATGCGCTCAGACGGTGAATTGCTCGACGATGATCCGCTCGGACAGGCTCTGGTCCGGATCGAAGAGCACGACGGTGCCCAGGCTGCGATCCTCGCTGACCGCCACCGACACCACGTCCCTCACCTCGGTGAAATCCGCGACCGCCGCCACCGGCCGCTTCTCGCCTTCCAGGATCTTGAACTCGACGTCGGCCGAACTCGGCAACAGTGCGCCGCGCCAGCGCCGCGGTCGGAACGCGCTGATCGGCGTCAGCGGCAGCAGGTCGGCCGAGAGCGGCACGATCGGGCCGTGCGCGGATAGGTTGTAGGCAGTCGAGCCGGCGGGGGTCGACACCAGCACGCCATCGCAGACCAGTTCGGGGAGCCTGATCCGGCCATCCACCATGATCTGGATCTTGGCCGCCTGACGTGTCTGCCGGAACAGGAACACGTCGTTCAACGCCAGGGCCTCCTCGACCAAGCCGGACTGCGTGACCGCATGCATCCTGAGCGGATGCAGCACCGCTGCCTGGGTACGCGCCAATCGTTGCGGCAGGTTCTCCTCAATCAACGGGTTCATCAGGAAGCCGACCGAGCCGCAATTGATGCCGTAGACCGGCGTGCCGCATAGCAGGACGGTGTGCAGCGTCTCCAGCATGAAGCCGTCACCGCCCAGGCAGATCAGAGCTTCAGCCTGCTCGACCGGAACGTTGCCATAGAGCATCTCGAACCGCCGCATCGCCATCTGCGAGAGCGTGTTTGCAGCCGCCACGAAGGCGAGCCGCGTGGGTACGGCGTCCGGCGACCACAGCGCGGCGCGAGGTTCGCCTGATCGGGCAGGCTGGCTCAAAGCAGCCGCCGGTGATCCATGACAGGCATGTTGGCGCGAATACGGCGCGTCCGTTCCTGGTCGAGCCGCCCGGTCGCCCAACCGGTGCCCGAGAAGGCTCGCGCAATCACGACGCCCCACGGATCGATCACCATGGAGTGTCCATAAGTCTGATGCGGCCGTCCGGTGCCGTCATAGTGGGCCCCGACGGTGCCGGCAGCGGCGAACCAGCTTTGGGTCTCGATCGCGCGCGCACGCAGCAGCGTCTCCCAATGCGCCTCACCGGTCTCGGCGGTAAAGGCGGCCGGCAAGACTATGAGCTCGGCGCCATCCAGCCGCAGCCGATGGAACAGCTCGCCAAAGCGCAGGTCGTAGCAGATGGCAAGGCCGATACGCACGGTCCCAAATGACCCGGTCACCGCGGTGGTGACCACATCCTTGCCGGCCCGGTAGAGATCGCTCTCGCGATAGCCGATACCGCCTGGCGTCACGATGTCGAAGAGATGGATCTTGCTGTATCGGGCTGCTAATCGACCAGAAGGGTCGATCAGCAGGCTCGTGTTCAGCAGACGGTCACCGTCCCGTTCTCCGATCGATCCGCCATGCACGTGGATCCCGTGTGTGGCGGCGGTATGACGCAAGAACTCGAAGGCGTCACCGCCAACTTCGTTCGACCCAATCGCCGGGATGATTTCCGCCGCGGCGAAGCGGGTCTCCCGATCGCCACCGAGGCAGCTCCAAACTTCCGGCAGGACGACGAGATCTGGACGATCGCTCATGACGCAGTTTTCAATCAGTCGCCGCGCCTGCGCGATGTTGTCGGACTTGATGCTACCGGGCGACATCTGGAGCACGCTGATGCGCAAATCGTGACTTCCTCGACATCTGTCTTGAGCGTCGCGAAACTGTGCCGGGCCGGAGCCAACCCATCAAGAGTGCGGGATGTCCCCGAGCGGGGCAATCAGCCGCAGCAACTCCTCCGGCACCGGCTCGGCGAGCGCCTGGTTATACAGACGCTGTAGATTGTTTTCCAACCACAACTCGAAGAACGGGTTGACCGTCGCCATGTCCTGTCGCCTGCCGCTGCCAGTCTGGATTGCCATGCTGGGTTCATCGCTTTGAAGTTCACATGGGTTGCAGCCTGAGATAGCGCGTCCGTCGCATGGCGACATCCGGGTGCCGGTCAGCGTCCGGCGGCCAGGCCGTCGGCGATTCGGCCGACATCCTCCGCAGCCGGCGCGTTGGGATGACGTGCCAGCAGCGTCGTCTGGCGCCGGATTGCATCGCTGACCCGGCCGTCGCGCCTGATGATGCCGGCCAGGGGCGGCGCTCCGCCCAGGAAGGTGACGCAGGCGCGTGCTAGCACGTCGTAGGTGCGTCGTCCGCTCGCGAGACTGCTCGACTGGTTGATGACCAGGCGCACGTCCGACGCGGAGGATGAGGGCGGTATCGTTCCCGGTCCGGTGCTGCGTGCCAGCCGGTCGCGCGCCTGCAGCTTGAGGACTGCATAGGCGTCGGCGAGGGCTGTGGGCTCGTCGGTTGAGACCACCAGCAGCGTGTCGGCGCATGCGGCCATGAAGCGCGTGGCGGGATCGATGCCGGCACCCAGATCCAGCAGTACCACGTCATAGCCGTCGAGGCCACGGATTGTCTGCAGCAGCCGGTCAAGCAGCCCGAGCTCCAGCGAGGCCAGCGAGGCGGCGCCCGATCGGCCTGGCAGGATGTCGAATGCCATCGCCGGCGTATCTGCGGGAGCGTGCCGCACGATGACCTCGTCCAGGCGGCGTCGTCCGGACAACACCGCGGACAGGTCCTGGCGCGGCGTCAAGCCGAGCTGGATATCGACGTTCGCCAGCCCGAGATCGCCGTCGACGAGCAGAACGGCACTGCCCCGCGCCGCCAGGCTTTGGGCCAAGGTGATCGACAGCCAGGTCTTACCGACGCCGCCCTTGCCGGAGGCTACGGCGATCAGGCGAGCCGCGGCCGGCTTCGCGACCGCCGTCGGTGCGTCGAGCCGGTCCGACGGATCGGGCTTGACCTGCAGCATGGAGATCATGGGTTCGTCTTCCACAAGGGGAGTCGGGCGCCGCCGGCCTGGGCGGCAATGTGCAGGGCAAGCGTGCCGCGGCCCGTGGGCGGAACGGCCAAGGGTGCTGGCGCGGCCACATCGGCCGGCCGTCGCGGCGGCACGTCCCGTGCCGGAAGCGGCTGCGAGAGCTGCGCGGCCAGGACAGCTGGGGTGAACGTGATTAGGCCGTCGGACACGTCTGCACTGGTTCCGGCCTCGGTCAGCGCCAGGTCGGCGCCGTGCGCCGCCGCCAGCAAGCCGCCGAGCCGGCCATGCCGTCCGACCCTGGTCGCGACGAGCAGTTCGGCCCCCCGATCCGCGTGCGCGGCGGCGATGTCGGCCGCTTCCAGCGGATCGATCCCCGTCGGTAGCACGACCGCCATGCGAGCGCCGGACACGGCGACGAGGCTGGTCAGCAGATCGTTCTGCGCCGGATCGAAGAGGTCGAGCCCCGGCGCGTCGACCAGCACCGGCGAGCGCGGCTCGCGGCGCGACAGTGCCCGCCCCAGCATCTCGGGACGGCCGGCCGCGATCAACGTGAGGCCGAGCAGGCGCGTGAAGGCCGCCAGCTGCTCGATCGCTCCGGCGCGCTGCTCGTCCGCGGTGATCACGAGCGGCCGATGGCCATCCATGACCAGTCGCGTCGCCAGCTTGGCAACCGTGAGCGTCTTGCCGGCGCCCGGCGGCCCCGCCAGCAGGAGCGGCGGCCCGTCGGCGTCGAGCGGCAACCGGCCGAAGCGGAACAGCCGGCTGCAGCCGACCTCGAGCGTCGTTGTGTGCGCTGCCGACAACAGCGCGGCTAGCAGGGCAGGAGGCAGGTTGTGTCGTGCAAGCGCAGCGACGGGTTCCGGCGTGTCGAAGACAGGCCGTTCCGGCAGCATACGCGACCCGCGTAGCTCGAGCGGCTCCGGTTCATCCTCGGGCTCTAGCGCCGCAGTCACCTCCACCAGGCCACCCTGGTTGGCGGTGGACAGAATGAGCGCGTCGAGGCCGAGCTCGTCTCGCACTTGAGCCATCGCCTCGGCCAGGCTGGTCGCCCGGAAGATCCTAATGCGCATCGGATCGGCTCCAGCCGGACGCGATCAGGGCAGCGGAAGCGCTCATATCGTTCCGATCGTGCGGATGCGAGCACGCGGAAAGATCTCCGCCTGCGCCAGGACCGGGGTCGCCGGCCGCAGCCGCTCGACGATGGCACGGACCGGTGCGCGAATCCCACTGCTGGTGAGCACCACCGGCGACTCGCCGGTCGCCGACGCGGCGTCGAGCGCGGCGCGCAGGCGGCCGATGAACTCGTTCAGCCGGCTCGGGGCCATCGCCAGCTGACGGTCCTCGGGCGGTCCGACCAGGCTCTCCAGGAACGCCTCCTCCCATTCGATCGAGAGCGGGATCAGCGGGATATAGCCAGCGGCGCCCACGAGAGCGTCGCTGATCTGGCGGGCCAGGCGCGCGCGGACGTGCGCCACGACCAACGGCACGGCGCGCAGGCCGGCACCGCATGCTTCCTGGATGCCCTCCAGGATGGTTGGTAGGTCGCGGATAGAGATTCGTTCCGACAGCAGCGCTTGCAGGATGCGCTGCACGGCACCCATCGAGATCTGCGACGGGATCAGGTCCGCGACCAGCTTCTGCTGCTCGCGCGGCAGCTCGTCCAGCAGCTTCTGCGTCTCGGAATAGGACAGCAGCTCTGCCATCGTTTCGCGCACGGTCTCGGTCAGGTGGGTGGTCAGCACGCTGACCGGGTCCACGACGGTGCATCCGCGCACCATCGCCTCCTCGCGATGCGCCGCATCGACCCAGAGCGCGGTAAGACCGAACGCCGGCTCCGTGGTGCGCTCGCCCGGCAGGTCGGGCACGCCTCCACGCGGGTCCATGACGAGGAAGCGGGTCGGCCGCAGCTCGCCCTTGCCAGCCTCGATCTCCTTGATCCGGATCGAATACCCGTCGGCGCCGAGCTGCATGTTGTCCTGGATGCGGACCGGCGGCAGCACGAAGCCCATTTCGGTGGCGATGGTGCGGCGCAGCGCCCGGATCTGTTCCGTAAGCTTGGGCTGATCGCCGCCCGCCAGCGGCAGCAGCCCGTAGCCGAGCTCGAGCCGGATCATATCGATGCGCATGGCATCTGCGATCGGCGGCTCCGCCGGCGCTGTCGAGACGATCGAGGCCGCCTCGTCCTCACTCTCGATACGCGCCGGCGTGCGGTGCCGCAGCCAGGCCGCACCTCCAGCGAGGCCGCCAAAGGCTAGGAATGGAAGTGCGGGGAGGCCCGGCATCAGCGCCAGCACCACCGCCGTAGCGGCGGCCATCGCCATCGGCTTCGGATTGCCGCCGAGCTGGCGCACGAGCGCCACGTCCGCGGCACCCTCGGTGCCGCCCTTGGTGACGACGATGCCCGAGGCCGTGGAAACGATGAGGGCTGGAATTTGGGAGACCAGCCCGTCGCCGACGGTCAGCGTCGTGAAGGTTGAGGCCGCATCCCCGAACGCCATGCCGTGCCGGCCGATGCCGATTGCCAGCCCGCCGATGATGTTGATGACGGTGATCATGAGCGAGGCGATCGCATCGCCGCGCACGAACTTCGCGGCACCGTCCATCGCGCCGTAGAAGCCACTCTCCTCCTCGAGCTCGCGGCGGCGCACGCGCGCGACCTTGTCGGTGATGGCGCCGGCCGAGAGTTCGGCATCTATCGCCATCTGCTTGCCGGGCATCGCATCCAGGCTGAAGCGGGCAGCAACTTCCGCGATGCGCCCGGAGCCCTTGGTGATGACCATGAAGTTCACTACCAGCAGGATGGTGAACAGGATCAGGCCGATCACGACGTCACCGCCCATCAGGAAGCCGCCGAACGCGGCCACGACGTGCCCCGCGGCGAGTGGCCCTTCGCTTCCGCGGCTGAGGATCAGGCGCGTGGTCGCGACCTCGAGCGACAGCCGGAGCAGCGTGGTGAGCAGCAGCAGGGTCGGGAAGCTGGTGAAGTCGAGTGGTCGCTTCAGGAACAGGGCGACCATCAGCACCAGCACCGATGCCGTCACCGACAGCGCCAGGCCGAGATCGAGCACCATCGTCGGCAGCGGCAGGATCAGGATTGAGAGCAGTGCCACGACCGCCAGCGCCAGCCCGACATCGGTCCCGGGTAGATAGGCGCGCCAACGGCCGCCCGGCAGCGTGAACCCGCGTAGCAGGAGGCCGCCGCCGGCAGGGCCGGCGGGAACGGTGCTCACATCGCTCATCGATCAGGCCGCCACGCCGTTGCCGAGACCGGCGAGGGGTGCAGGTACCGCCACCCCCTGGCTTGCATAATCGCGCAGCTTGTTGCGCAAAGCCCGGATCGAGATCCCAAGGATGGTCGCAGCATGGGTCCGGTTGCCCGCAGTGCTGTGCAGCGTACCCAGGATGAGGGCCTGCTCGACCTCTTCGATGCGCCGTCCAACAAATCCCGCGACGTCGCCGGCAGGCCTCGTATCGACTGTCGTCGCGGACGCCGGCTCAGCTGTCTTTGCCGCGGCAAGGCCGAGATGGGCCGGCTCAATGAGTGGTCCGTCCGCCAGCAGCACCGCACGGTGCATGACGTTCTCGAGCTCCCGCACGTTGCCGCGCCAGGCATGCCGGCTTAGCCGATCAAGGGCCGCGTCCGACAGGAGATGGGTCTGGATCCCATTTGTCTGCGCGTAATGGCGTGCGTAGTGGGCGGCCAGGACCGCGATATCACCTGGTCTGTCACGCAGCGGCGGGATCTCGATGCCAACGACGTTCAGCCGGAAATAGAGATCCTCGCGGAAGCGGCCCGAACCGACTGCCGTGCCGAGATCGCGGTTGCTCGTCGCCAAGATGCGCACGTCCACGCGCACTGGGCTTTGCCCGCCGAGGCGATCGATCTCGCGCTCCTGGATCGCCCGCAGCAGTTTCGCCTGCAGCCGGATGTCCATTTCGCTGACCTCGTCGAGCAGCAAAGTGCCGCCCTCGGCCGACTCGAAACGGCCGATCCGCCGAGCCACGGCGCCGCTGAAGGCGCCCTTCTCATGGCCGAACATCTCCGACTCCAGCAGGTGCTCGGGGATCGCGGCGCAGTTGAGCGCGATGAAGGGGCCGTTTGCGCGCCGAGAGCGGCGATGAATGTGCCGCGCCATGATCTCCTTGCCGGTCCCGGACTCCCCGGTGATCAGCACCGATGCATCCGAACGCGCGACCTGCTCGGCACCGCGGATAGTGGCCAGCATCGCTGGGTCTCGAGCAATCAGCGCATGGCTTTCGCCCGACGCCGCCTGCAGCATGGCCGCAATGAGCTCAGGATCAGGTGGCAGGGGCAGGAAATCCTGCGCACCATCGCGGACGGCTCGCACGGCTGCGTCCGGATCGTCCTCGGCGCCACAGGCCACCACCGGCACGGCGATCCGCTCGCGCAACAGGCCTTGCACCAGCTCGGCGATCGGCATGCCAAGTTCGCACAGCACAAGGTTGAAGCGGCCATTGCGGCGCAAATGGGCCAGCCCGCTGCCGATGTCGTCCGCATGGTCGAGCTGCGCGCCGCGAGCGGTCGCGATCTGCGCGGCCTTGCCGAGTTCACCGCCAAGCGAGCCGATGATCAGGACGCGCATGCTGTGGATCCGCTCGAAAGGTTGGAGATCGGCCACATGATCAGAAGCCGCGCTCAGACTTGATGATCTCCGTCATTGTGACGCCGAGACGATTGTCGTCGACCATCACCACCTCCCCGCGCGCAATAAGGCGGTTATTCACGTAGATATCGATCGCCTCGCCGAGCTTGCGATCGAGTTCGACCACGGCGCCGCGACCGAGCTTCAGCAGCTGGCTCACCTGCATCGTTGACTTACCCAAAACGGCGCTCACCGTGACCGGGATGTCGTAGACAGCCTCTAGGTCCTGCGCGCTGCGCGGCGCGCCGTTATCCTGCGGCATTGGCGACTCGGCGAGTTCTGCGAGATCGATCTCATTGGCCATCTTGGCTCTCCTGGTTGGTGTCGGACGGCGTCTTGTGCGGCATGACGAGGGCCGCGACCTGGGCGCACAAGGCCGTCGTGTCGCGCACCATCGTGCCGCCGTTCCAGCGCACGCTGACGTCACCGGGCTCCATGCTGTCGGACGTGACCCAGGTCACGTTCGTCTGGCCAGCCAGAAGTGCTGCAAGGTCCTGGCGCAAGCCATCGGCCACTGCGGGATGAACTCGAATGCTGAGATCGGGTTCATGCAACATCGCCGGAAGCAGCAGACGGAGCAGTGCTGCCGTCTCGTCCGGAGCCTGCGAGCGCGCAAAGGCCGGCAACAGGGACGCCATCATGGCCAGAAGCGTGCTTGCCGTGGCGCATGCCGACCGCTCGGCGACCGCTTCAAGATCGTTCCGGCTCCGTTGCAGCGCCGATGCGATCTCAGAAAGGGCAGCCGCCCGAAGCGCGGTCGTGGCGAGTTCGGCCTCCTGATGGGCCAGCGCGCGGCCTTCCTCTTGCGCGCGTTCGGCCGCTCGATGGAGGTCTGCCAAGCTGAAGGTCGGATCGATGACGATCGGTTCCGCTGGTGGTGCGGACGGTCGCGCAAGCTCCACGACCGGTTGCGGGTCGTCGAAATCCTCCGCATAGAGGACGCCGGCGGGTGAACGGGATCGCATCTTACGCCACCATCTGCTCGTCTTGACGCTCGTTAAGCTCGATTTCACCCTGAGCACCGAGCTCCTTGGCGATCAGAACGATCTGCGACTGCGCTTCGTCGACGTCACGAAGCCGGACGGGCCCAAGTGCCGCGATGTCGTCGCGCAGCAGCTTGCCGGCGCGCTCCGACAGGCAGCCGAGGAAGAGCGTCCGGATATCCTCGGAGGCGCCCTTCAGTGCAATCGGTAGCTTTTCCTTCTCGACCGCACGCATGAGTTTCTGAACGGCGTCCGGTGTCAGCCTAGCCAGATCGTCGAAGGTGAACATCAGCGACTTCACACGTTCCGCAGCCTCACGGTTACGCTCCTCAAGTGCCGTCATGAAGCGGCCCTCGACCTGGCGGTCGAGATTATTGAAGATCTCAGCAATCAGCTCATGACTGTCACGCTTGGTGCTCCGCGCTAGGTTCGACATGAACTCCGATCGCAGTGTCTTCTCTACGCTATCGAGCACGTCTTTCTGAACGCTTTCCATTCTTAACATCCGCATGACAACTTCCATTGCGAAGCTGTCCGGTAGCAAGCTCAGTACTCGCGCCGCGTGGCTCGGCCGCACTTTTCCAAGAACTACCGCAACGGTTTGGGGATATTCATTCTTTAGGTAATTAGCCAGCACAGCTTCGTTTACGTTGCCGAGCTTGTCCCACATCGTGCGACCGGCCGGCCCACGGATTTCTTCCATGATTTGCGAGGCGCGCTCACGGGACAGTGACTTTTGTAGCAGCCTCTCGGTGCTGTCGAAGCTGCCGACCAGCATCCCGGCCGAGCTGATGCTCTGCGAGAACTCAGAGCAGAGGGATTCGACTGTATCAGCCGACACGCTACCCAGCTGCGACATCGCAAGCGAGATGTCCTTGATCTCCTCCTCGTGCATCATCGAGAAGAGCTGACTGCACTGTTCCTCGCCAAGGGCTAGCATCAGGATTGCGGCGCGTTGCACGCCGGGAAGCTGCTGTTGATTCATCACGTGGCCTCCTTTGCGAGCCAGCCCCTGACAATGGTCAAGCTTTCTTCGGGATGTCGTCCGACAAGCTCAACGATTTGTCGGATCGAGGCGGCGCGAAGTCGTCCGTCGATGTTGGCCAGGCTGATCATGCTCTCATCCTCGAGCAGGGCGATTTCGGTGCCGCCGACGCCCGCCGGGCCACTTAGGGCGGGCCGTGCGCTGCCTTCTGCTCCAAGTGCGACCGGGTGGCCTGGCGCCGGCAATGCCGCCGTGTCCGTCAATCGGACGATCATGGGTCGGACCACGAAGATCAGGCCCAACAGCATGAACACTCCAAGGAGCAGGTTCTGGCCGACATGCACGATGTCGTCGCGGCCGAGGTGAAGCCCAAGCAGGCCCGAGGGAGCCGGAGCCTCCGGAAGGTCGCGTGTGGCAAATTGCATCGAGACTACGGTGACGGTATCCCCGCGCTTCTCGTCGAACCCGATCGCGCTCTTCACCAGCGCCGAGATCCGGTCGAGATCGTCCTTGCTCCTCGCCTGCCAGATGGTCTTACCGCCGGCTGCGCTCGACGTCGTACCGTCGACCATGACGGCGAGGCTGATCCGCGCCAGTCTCGGCTGGTCCTGGATCAGGGTGCGGACGGTCTTGCCGATCTCGTAATTGTTAGTTTCCTCTTGTCGATCCTGCTGGCTGCCGGACTGCGGCTGGCCGGCATTAGCGTTCGGCAGGTTGTTCTGCACCGACGTGTTGGCCTGGCCGTCGCTGTTGCGGTTCTTGTCCGAGACCGTCTGCTGACTGCGGAGAACCTGCTGGTTCGGGTCATAACTCTCCTGGGTTTCGCGGATCTGATCGACGTTCATGGTCACCGCGGCTTCGGCCCGAACGTGCTCCGCGCCGAGGGATGGCTCCAGCATCTCTTCCACCGCCCGTGCGAGGCGCAGTTCGGTGGCTTGGCGAAGTTCGTCGACGCTCTGTGCCGAGCCGCCTGCGCCCACGGGATTGCCGGCGCGGGCCAGGACCGAGCCACGATTATCGACGATGGCGATGTTTTGTGGCTTTAACCCAGGGACCGCGGCGGCGGTGAGGTTGATGATTGCCTGAACTCCCTCCGGGTCCATTCGCGCGGCGCCCGCCATTGAGAGTAGGACGCTCGCCTGGGCCGGCATGGACTCGGACGCGAACGGCTCCCGGTGCGGCAGTACCAGATGTACCCGCGCCGCGCGCACTCCGCTGATCAATCGAATCGAGCGCGATAGTTCCCCCTCCAGCGCACGCGTCTGGTTGATGGTTTGCTCGAACTGCGTTGCGGTCAGGTTGTCCCCGCGGTCGAAAATCTCGTAGCCAACCGAACCGCCCGACGGCAAGCCACTTTTGGCAAGTAGCAGGCGAGCCGTCGCAACCTCATCGGCCGGGACCAGAAGCCGGTCGTCCTGGCCGGCGAGTTCATGCGAAATATGGGCTTTCTCGAGCTGCTCGGCCATTTGACCGGCCTCGCGCAGGTCAAGATCACCATAGAGAAGAGCCATCTGCTGATGGCCACCGCCCTGCGAGACAAGTACGCCGAGCATGGCGAGAATACCGACCGCCACAGCTCCTAGGGCGCCGAGCTTTGCGGCTCCAAGCCCCTTCAGCCCCTCGAGGAGCGGCTTCATAACGGTCTCGTAGGGGTTAGCTCCGAGAGCAGGATCCGGATCATCGTCTCTTTCCAACGACCGGCCTGTTGCCGGTAGGGAGAGCTTGCCCTTCCTGCCTTACCGGACCGTTAACCGCCCGGCATTTTTTGCCGGGCGTGGTGACAAGTCAGGATGTGGTATCGGAGCCGGCGCTGCTGGAGCCGACCAGCGACGACACCTGCGTCATCTCGACGGTGGTGCTGCCCAGCTGGACGTTGACCCCAGTGGTCCCATCCTTGCTGATTCCGGTAATGGTCCCGATCACGTTGAAGGGCACGCTGGTTGTGTTGCCGGCGCTGTCTGAGCTTAAAACGGCAGCAGTGTAGGTGCCATCGGGCAGCTGATTGCCGGAATCGTCCTGTCCATTCCAGCTCCAGTTTGTCGTGCCGGCAGCCAGGTTGAGGGCCTGTGTCTTCACGACCGTGCCGGCACTGTTCGTGATCGCGATTTCCCCCGTGCCCGGGGCGGTCGGGTTGAGCTGCAGCTCAGCAGAACCATCCTGTAGCGGCAGCTCGGTGGTGTTCGCGACGGCCTGCCGACCGACGAGCGCTGTGCTCTGGTTGACCTGGGTATCCTGGCTGAGAGACAGCAGCTGGGTTAGGTTGGCGTTCGTGTTGATCTGCTGCTCGACACCTGCGAATTGTGCCAGCTCGCTGGTGAAGCTATCGGTGTCCATCGGACTGGTGGGGTCCTGATGCTGTAACTGCGCTGTCAACAGGCTCAGGAACTGATTGTAGTTGCTGGTTAGCGACGCGAGGGCATCGCTGCTGCTGCTCGTGGTCGAGGCGCTGGAGGTCGTGTTGGTCGCATTCGCAGCCTTAGCTGCGGCTTCGGTCGCCGTCAGCAGGCTGGTGGAACTGGAGGTTCCAGACGAGGTGATGGTTCCACTCATGACGTGTCCCTTCCGGCGATCAGGCGGTTATGTTGATGCTGCCGGTCGGCAGCAGGCGAGCGGTGAAAGTTCTGATGGCCTGGAGCGGCGAGCCGGCGCTGTCGCCCTGGTTGCCAGCGGAACCTGTAGAGTCGCGGGATGCGTTTCCGTTGCCCGGGCCGCCCTGGCCCTGCCGGCCAAACTGGCTGGACCCCGACATGTTCGCGCTCGCTTGGCCATCAGCCGCCGGTGAGGTTCCAGAGCCGCCGGGATCATCGGCGCTCCCATGGGTGGTGGCGGAAGCAGACTCGAGCTCGAAGCTCAGGTGGCGGCCTTCCGTCGAGACCGAGGCTGCGTCCAGCGCCGCGTGTAGATGATCCTGGTTGGCCATCAGGCTCCGCAAGGTGCCAGGCTCGCTTGCGGTGACCAAGATCTTTGTTGTGCCATCAGGCGCCAGTTCCAACTGCACGCGCACCGCGCCCAGTTCCTTTGGGTGCAACGAAACCGATATCTGGCGGGCCCCGTCGGCGGACGAGGCAAGCGTCAGGAGCGAGGCACCGACCTGCCCAAGCGCCCCGGAGGTGTCTAGCTGAGCGGCATTCGGTTCCAACGGCAGATTAGCCGCCGAGGCAGCCTGCATCGCCGTCGACGGGGCCCCGTCCCGCCCCAGCACCGCCGTCTGAACGGCATCTGGGGCCACGAGCTGCTGAAGACTGATGGCAGAGGCGTCAGCGATCGTGGAAGTCTCCGACACCGAGGCTGCCGTCTGAAAGTCGTCTTGGAACGAGGCCGAGATCTGATCTGCTTTCGACGAGGTTGGCTGGGAATGGGTCTCGCCAGGCAAAGTGGCAGCACCCGCGACGGTGGAAGCGGGTCTCGTCAACGTGACATCGGCAACAGAAGCGTCTGACGCGGGATCTGCTGAGGCGCTCGATACGATGCCTGCGGTTCCCGTTGCTCGGACTGCCGCTTCACTTGCCATGCTGCTTGAGGACAAGGAAGAGGCCGCTGCGGCTGACGACCCTGAGGCGATCACCGCGCTGTCGCCAGCATCTCCCGACGTGCTGCTTGGCTTTGTGGCCTTCTGACCCGGTTGCGCGATCAGCACGTCCGGTTCCAAGACGGGCGGCGGCGCGCCCTGCGGCATCAGGCCGTTCGCCAGCATCGCCGCGGCTGCCGGATCCGCTGGAGGACCGTCCGTGTCATGCGAGGTCTGCGTTGAGGGTCGTTTTGCTGTCGCTTCCGATGGTGTAGGGGACCGACGGGGTGCAGCTATCGGCGACCCGCCCTGATCTTGCGGATCGGGGTTAGTGACGAGGTCTGGCTTCCGATCAACGGAGGCCGCGATCTGGGCAGACGGCGAGGGTATCGTCTCTCTCCCTTGAATGAACCTGCTGCCGACTGTCGCCGTCGCGTCGTACTGAGTGGCTGGTATCTGGCCTAAATTCGGCGCGACATTCAATCGTGCTCCAAGGGAGGATAGCGGAGATCCGTTAACGGGTAGCAAAGATTGCGTGGCGGACAACGGTTGTGCTGTGGCAGGATTACTCTCGCGCGCCGCCTCTGCTAATTGGGACATGAAGGATGCGGTGTCTCCGTCGTCTGATAAAGGCTTACCAGATGATGATGCGACACCATCGTACCCGCCGGGCGGAGGGGCGGTCGGGTCAAGTGCGAGCGCGGGCATGGCGGAAATCTCCTGCTCTGGCTTTTGCAAGATGCGGGCCAGGAGAGCAGGGCCTACATCCCTGGACATCCCGCCCGATCCGCATCGTTGCGGCAGCTCTTGCCGGGTAGAATCTGCCGGCCGGCACCGGTTGAGCAGGCTCAGACGTCTAAAACACCTTCAAGACGCAGATCCTACTTGAAATTGCATTGGCATGGTTTCTGCTGAGGTCGGATCCAGAGCAAAGCATGCCCCTTGGTGTGCACGGCAGGAGTCCTGAACATGTCGATCTTTGGTGCCTTGAACACCGCGGTGAGCGGCCTCACGGCCCAGGCTCACGCCTTCACCGACATCAGCAACAACATCTCGAACAGCCAGACCGTCGGCTACAAGGCCACGGATACCGACTTCTCCGACTATGTGGTCACCTCAACCGATGCCGAGGGCACCAACGGCACCGTACGCGCAACGACAGCATATCAAAACGAGGCGCAGGGTACGATCACGTCGTCAACGAACGCGCTGGCGTTGGCGATTTCTGGGCGGGGCTTCTTCTCGGTGGATGAGGAGGACGGCAGCTCGACGAGCACGACGCCCACGTTCCAGAATACGGCCTACTATACCCGGAACGGCGACTTCACGGCAGATAAGTCCGGCTACCTCGTCAACTCCTCGAACGAGTACCTGAACGGCTACGCGGTCGATCCCAGCACCGGCGCCCTCAACACCAAGACGCTCCAGCCGATCAATGTCGCGAATATCGCCTTCCGACCCACCGAGACGACGACCGTGACTGAAACCGCCAATCTTCCAAGCGATGCTGCCGTGGCCGCCGGTACTGCCACGGCCGGCGCGACCAACCAGACCACGACGGTCTACGACTCTGCCGGCAAGGAGCACAGCCTCGACCTGTCCTGGACCAACAACGGCAACTCGAACTGGACCGTGTCGGCGACCCTGGACGGTGCCGCCACGCCTAGCACGACCGCCACCGTCCAGTTCGACTCGACCGGCGCGTTGAGCTCGATAACCCCTGCCGGTGGCACCGCGAACACGACCGGCGGGACCAACGCGAGCTTCAGCATCCCGGCCACGGCCGGGAGCGCGCTTGGGGCACTGACGGTCAATCTGGGCCAGATCGGTTCCACCTCGGCCACCACCCAGGCTACGGCAGGCGGCGCTGGAGCGGTGACGACGGCCAGCACCGACAGCGTCACCAGCGGTACCTATTCCGGTGTCACCATAGCCTCCGACGGCAGCGTCCTGGCGACCTTCGAGAACAACGACACCGAAGTGTCTCAGCTCGTCGCCAAAGTCCCGCTGGCGATGTTTGCCAGCCCCGACTCGCTGCAGACGCAGGATGGCGAAGCCTTTACGGCGACAGCACAATCCGGCGCAGCCAATTTCACCTTGGCGGGTGAAAACGGTGCAGGCAATCTGGAGACGTCTTCGGTCGAGAACTCCACGACCGATCTGGACACTGACCTTTCCAAGCTGATCACGGCGCAGCAGGCTTATGGTGCGAATGCCAAGGTTGTGACAACGGCGAACGAGCTGCTGCAGACGGCACTGGCGATGAAGCAGTAATGGTTTAAGGGTTTGTTAAGCGTTAGTCGTCATCCTGAATTCCCGTCTCGCGGAGTACGTGGCGAAACGGTCGGGATATCAATATGGGTCTCAACGCGTCTCTCTCGATTGCAACCAGCGGGCTTGCCGCCGTCCAGTCGGAGCTGGCGGTGGCATCGCAGAACGTCGCCAACGCGAACACGGCGGGCTATGCTGTGGAGACGTCGGCGGTCTCGTCGCTCACGGCGGGGGGACAGCCGGATGGTGTGCTGGTCGGGCTGACCGGGCGGACCGTTGACACTGCGCTCCAGAACAGTCTCTACAGCCAGAACGCCACCGTCTCCGCTCTCAGCACGATCAATAATGGACTGGCTCCGATCGAGGCCCTGCAGGGATCGACGAGCGCGGACTCCGGCAGCAGCAATACGCTGTCCGACTCCGTCGGCAACCTGCAGACCAGCCTGATCACGCTTGAGACCGAGCCATCCAACGACGCCGGTCAGGGTGCTGTCATCTCCGCTGCACAGACGCTAAGCTCGAACATTCAAGATACAGCGTCTGCCTATCAGACGCAGCGTCAGGCAGCTCAGGACTCACTTGCGGACGACGTGAATACGGCGAACTCCAACCTACAGCTGATCGGATCGCTGTCGAAGCAGATCGTCGCCGGCCAAATCAACAACATCAGCACCGCAGACCTCGAAAATCAGCGCGCGGTCGCTGAGACCGCGCTCTCCAACGTGCTGTCGGTGAAGTTTACGGAGACCAGTAGCGGGAACGTCCTAGTCACCACCGCGAACGGGCTTGCACTGCCCACGACGGCGGGTCCGGGACCGCTCGAGACCACGGACGCCACCATCGGTGTCGGCGACGCATATCCAGGCACCATACCGGCCATCACCTTGAATGGCCGTGACGTCACCACCAGCCTCACCGGCGGCAGCCTCGGCGCCAACATCCAGCTCCGCGACCAGATCCTGCCGACGGCACAGGCCGAGCTCGATTCGTTCTCGCAGACGCTCGCCAGCCGCTTCAACGCGCAGGGCTTGACGCTGTTCACCGACAGCAACGGCAACCTCCCCAGCAGCTCAACCACCGCAACGACACCGGCTGGTCAGGTCGGGTTCGCGAACGTCATCCAGGTCAACCCGGCGGTCATCAGCAATCCCAGTGCCATCCGTGATGGCACGACCGATGTCACCGGGGGCATCGTGGCCTCCAATGGCACGTCCAGCGGTGCCACCGACTTCACCGTCAACACGAGTCGCGGCGCCGACGACACAACCCTGCTCGACCGCGTGCTCGATTATGCACTGGGCTCCGACGTGCAGAGCGGCGTTTCCCAGACCGCGGCCGCATCGAGTGGTCTCGGGGTCAGCGGCACCTTATCCTCGCCGTATTCTGGCAGCACCGACCTCACATCGCTTGCCTCGGCGCTGACCGGCGCCCAGGCGGAGACCATCGACGACGTCACCAGCAATCTGACCAACGAGACCGCCGTCCAGTCATCGCTCTCGTCCAAGGTCGCCGGCGTCTCCGGGGTGTCGGTCGATGACGAGTTGTCGTCGATCGTCACGCTGCAAAACGCTTATGCGGCCAACGCCAAGGTCGTCACGGCGGTGCAGGCCCTATTCACCGATCTGCTTGCCGCCATCACCCCCTAGGGCATTTCATGACGATCCAGGCCGCCACCTACCTGCCGCCAACACTGACGTCGCTGACCCAGGCCGCCGACCAGTTGACCAGCCAGTACAGCGCCGAGCAGGCTGCCCTTTCCTCGGGAGTCACGTCCGACAGCTATGCTGGGCTGGGTGACCAGCGCTACCAGGCGCTGAACCTGCAGCCGCAGATCACCAAACTTGGCGCCTGGCAGCAGAATGTCACGTCGGCGCAGAATACCCTAACCGTCAGCCAGACGGCCTTGTCGCAGATCACGACCATCGCCACCAACCTGCAGACATCCTTATTAAGCCTGAAGGGTGATTCAAGTAGCGTCAACGTCGCGACAGCAGCGCTGCAGGCTCGCCAGTCGCTCGTCCAGCTCGGATCGCTGTTGAACACACAGGACGGCGCCGGCTACGTCTTCGCCGGAAACGACTCAGCCAACGCTCCGGTGACGGATCCGAGCTCCATCCTGCAGAGCAGCTTCTTCACGACCATCGCCAGCAGCGTCGCCGCGGTCGGCACAACCGGTGCCGCAGCGGCCGAGACCGCCACATTGGCCGCTGCGGCGGACAACGACCCCGGCACATCGCCGTTTTCCTCCGCCCTCAGCGTCAACGGAACCAGTGCCACTGCTCTGACGCATACCATCGCCGTGGGTGAACAGGACCATGTCACCGTCGGGTTCGTCGCGACGGCGGGCGGGTCAGCGACCGACACGTCGACGGGCTCGGCGATCCGCGACCTGGCACGGGCGCTGGGGACGGTCGGCAGCCTCGATCAGGCCGATGCGACGAGCAGCGGCTTTGCCACGCTGGTGAGCGATACTAGCAGCCAGTTTGCCGGCGTCACGGCAAGCCTCACGACCTCGGTCGCGACGCTGGGGCAGACGCAGGCGCAGCTGACCACCCAGACCAACGACCTGTCCGCCACGAGCGACGCGCTGACCAACCAGCTTGGTCTGGTCAAGGACAGCGATCCGGCACTGCTGTCGACACAGCTGACACAGACTCAGAACCAGCTCCAGGCGTCCTACAGTCTGATTGCCGATCTGAAGGGCCTGACGCTGGCCTCCTACCTGTAGAGCAGTCGTGGCTCCCTTTACCGCCGATTAAGGGAAGTCGTTGTATCCTGAGGCTGCGTCCGCAACGATCCGGTTGCGGCGAGATACGGTAACGGCATGTCTCATCTCGTTCTTGAATTACGGCCTGGCGAGATGATGGTCGTCAACGGCGCGACTATCCGGTTTCGCAACAAATGTCGCGTCGAACTCGTCTCGCACGCGCGCTTCCTGTTCGGCAAGCAGATCATGGCCGAGCACGAGGCCGAGACCATGATCCGCCAGCTCTACTTTCAGCTGCAAACCGCCTATGTCGGCCCCGCAGAAGAGCGTGCGGAGGCCACCCTCGCCGTGCGCGATCTGCTGCAGCGACTTAGAGACGAAGCCAGGGCGGATATCGTCACGGCGCTCGGTCTCGTCGAGGACGCGTTCGCCAACGAGGACTTCTATAAGGCGCTCAAACTGCTTCGCATCATGATTCAGAGCGAAAAAAGTCTCGACAAGCCGGAGTCTTTCGTTCCGTAGAGCTATTGTTAACCCCAGCCATGTTGAGTTGCGTCGTCTGAAAACCCCAAAGGCAGAGTAACCATCGTGACATTGTCCATCAACACGAACACCGCGGCCCTGGCCGCCCTCGAGTCCCTTTCCACAACCACGTCGGCGCTGAACCAGACCGAGAACCAGGTCTCGACCGGCCTGAAGGTCTCGTCCGCGTCCGACAATCCCGCGATCTACGCGATCGCCTCCACGATCACTGGCAACATCGCCGGCCTGTCCGCGGTGTCCGACAGCCTGTCGTTCGGGGCCCAAGTGGTCAACACCGCGACCTCCGCGTCGGCGGACATCCTGTCCACGCTGCAGACGCTGCAGCAGACGGTGACCGACGCAGGCACCACTGGCCTCAGCCAGACCACCCTCCAGAGCCAAGTGGCGGACGCCGTCAACCAGATCAACGCGTTCGCGCGCAGTTCGACCTTCAACGGGGTGAACGTGCTGACCTCGACCGCCGACAGTGGTGCTGCCAACGGCACCGCGAGCATCGTGACCGGCCTGCAAGGCTCGACGCTGACCATCGGGAACCAAGTGACGGCGCTGGGCGGCGGCGGCACCGGCGGCGTGCTGAGCAATGCGCTTGGTCTGACGGCGAGCGCCTCCTTCGGCGCCGGCGCCACCGCGACGTCATCCACGCAGACGGTTCTGAGTGCTACTTCAACGGGAGTTAACATCGCGACCACCAGCGGTCTGGCCGAAGCCTCCTTCAGCGCAGGTACGAACGTGGTGCTTACCAACGGCGACGGCAGCACCACGACGTTCGAGTTCGATCCTACCGCCACCCAGGTAACCTCCGAAGATACGACGGGTGCGAATGCGAACCATACGGTCGTTATTCTGACGTCTGCGACTGACTCGGCCGCGACTACACTCGGTAAATTGGTCAATTCACTTAATCAGAACGGCTACAACGCCGCCCTGCAGACGGATGGCTCGCTCAACGTCACCGGCGAGGGCATCACCGCCTCTTCGTCCTCGGTGACCGGCCTGTCGGCCGGAACCGCACTGAGCTCCAGCGCTGCCGCGATCACCACGGTCCAGGGAGCGATCGCGAAGGTGGAGACGGTCAGCACCACGCTGGGTGCCACCACGCAGGAAATCACCGGGTTGCAGAGCTTCACCAGCGACCTCAGCGACTCGCTGACCGCCGGTGTCGGTGGCCTGACCGATGCCGATCTGTCGGCCGCCAGCGCCAAGCTCACCTCGCTGCAGACCAAGCAGCAGCTGGCGATCCAGTCGCTGTCGATCGCCAACTCGCAGTCCCAGTCGATCCTGTCGCTGTTCCGCGGCTAATCGGCGCGCGGGGCCGGGCGAGAACCCGGCCCCCGCGGCATCTCATCACGCGATGCCGGCGCGCCGCTGGCGCGCCGCTTCCTGCAAAGCACGAGGCTTGATCGATCGATCATGTCCCTCGAGAGGATACGGATCCGGGCATGAATTACGGCGCCAACCAATATCGCCGCTCCGAGGGGGGCGCATTGCCGCCTAGGGAGACCGAGGCCGCGGCGTTCGTCTTCGTCAACCGCCTGATGATCCAGGAGGACAATGCGGACGTCCGCATGGCCGGTCTCGTCAAGAACCAGCAGCTTTGGTCTCTGCTGCTGAAGGATGTCGGCAATTCCGGTAACCGGCTGCCCAGCGTGTTGAAGGGCGATCTGGCACGGCTCGGCTTCTGGATGATGCGCCAGACGATCGCCGCCATGGGCGACCGGCAGCGTCGTCTGCTGCCCCTGATCGAGGTGAACGACGACATGATCGCGGCCCTGCGAGCCAACAGCAGCATTACCGGACCGCTCGTGCATGCCGGCTTCGTCGCGTTGGCGAGTTGACGCTCCAGCCCGACGCCGATTGCCGGGTCAGGACAGACCGAACATAGTGTTGGTATGGATACGGGGCGCAGGTCGGGCATCCTCCCCGCCCCGCAGCCGCCGACCTGGGGATCTTCTCCGGATGGCCAGCCCTGCCTCGCTCTTCGTCGGTGACCCGGCGCCCTGGTTCAGGCAGCGCTGCACCACGCCACAGGGCGACTATACATTCGACATGACGGCGGGGCGCCATGTCGTGCTCTACCTCTTCGCCTCCTCGTCCGAGGCTTCGACGCAGGCGGGGCTCGGCGAGATCCTGGCAAACCGGGAGCTGTTCGACGACAGGCAGACCAGCTTCTTCGGCGTGAGCGCCGATCCGGCCGACGCGGCCCCGGGAAGGCTGAAGGCGGCCCTGCCGGGCATCCGACACTTCTTCGACGCCGACGGGCTGGTCGGACGGCTGTACGGCAGCCGGCTACCAGAGGGCGTGCCCGGCGCCGTGAGGGCTCTGTGGTATATCCTGGACCCGATGCTGAGGGTTTGCGGCGTGCTTGAAGACGATGCGCTGGCGGCTGGACGGGTGCTGGCGGCGCTACGGCGTCTGCCGGCGCTGGACCGGGCCATCGAGGCGCTGCCGGCTCCGGTGCTGATGCTGCCGGACGTCTTCGAGCCGGAATTCTGCGAACGGCTCAGCGCCTACTACGATCGCTCGGAGAGCCAGCTCTCCGGCGTGTTCACGCAAACGGCGGCCGGGCCCTCGCAGACGGTGGCCGACATGAACTTCAAGCGTCGCCGAGACTGCCCGGTGCGCGATAAGGCGCTGGCCCAGCAGATCCAGGCGCGCATCTTCCGGCGCGTGGTCCCGGAGATCCGCAAGGTTCATCACTTCGAGGCGACGCAGCTCGAACGCCTGATCCTGGCCTCCTACGACGCCGCCGATCGCGGCTGTTTCGGACCGCATCGCGACAATACCGTCACGGCGGCCGCGCATCGCCGATTTGCCGTCTCGATTAACCTGAACGCCGATTTCGAGGGCGGCGAGCTGGTTTTTCCCGAGTTCAGCCGGCGTGGCTACCGGCCGGGTGCCGGGGGCGCGCTGATCTTTTCCTGCTCGCTCATGCACCAGGTGACTCCCGTCACCACCGGCCGGCGCCTCGCCTGCCTGCCGTTCGTTCATGACGATGCGGCGGCAGCGCTGAAGCGTGCCAACCTGGCGGCCGCGGCGGGAGCGTCAGGCGGCTGAATGCGCGATTGCGGCGGCCTCCAGGCGGAGGTGCTGCAACAGCATGACGGTCTTCGCATCGCGGATGCGGCCGTCGCCGACCATGGTCCAGGCCTCGTCGAGGCCGAGCTCCAGCGTCTCGATGCTCTCGCCCTCGTTGGCGAGACCGCCGCCGGGACCGACTCGTTCGGCCACCTCGCCGATAAAGAAGGCCAGCCGCTCGGTGCTGATGCCGGGGCTCGTATAGAGGGTGAACAGGTGCCGGATCATGCCCACCCGCCATCCGGTCTCCTCCTCCGCCTCGCGGCGTGCGGCGCGCTCGGCATCGGCGATCGTGGCCGGTGAGCCGGACGGCTCGGCATCGACGTTGCCGGCGCAGCATTCGACGAGGCTGCCATCGTCCTGCTCCAGAAGCGCCGGCGCTCGAAACTGTCGGATAAGGATCAGCCGGCCGTTCTGTCGGCGCAGCAGGATCACGGCGCTCATCGGGGAGACCACGACCTCGCGCACCAGCGCTCCCGCGGTCCGATCCCTGTTAGACGGCGGTAGCGGCTGTCCGGTGATGGTCAGCCGGCGGAGGCTGACATGGCCGGCCCAGAGGGTCTCGGTCCTGGTGATGCGGGGGGTCACGACCTGTCGGGCCTCCAGTCTCGGCGGCGGCTCTTGAGCGCCGGGTGATGTTGGCCCAATTCTAGGCTGAACCGATCGGCGTTCGTCGCCTCTTCAGGGACGAGATACCGCCGATCTGCACGACCAGTCGCCTGATGCAAAGGGACAGGATACATGGACCTCGAGAAATTCACCGAACGCTGCCGCGGCTTCCTGCAGGCCGCGCAGACCATCGCCATGCGGGACTACCATCAGCGGCTGACGCCGGAGCACCTGTTGAAGGCGCTGCTGGACGACGGGGAGGGGGCGGCCTCTGGGCTGATCCGGGCGGCTGGCGGCGACCCGCAGAAGGCCAGGCAGACCGTGGAGACCGAGCTCGCCCGCGTGCCCAAGGTCCAGGGGACCGGTGCGGGCCATCCGCAGGCGACGCCGGAGCTGCTACGGGCGCTCGATGGCGCGCAGCAGGATGCGCAGAAGGCCGGCGACAGTTTCGTGGCGCAGGATCGGCTGCTCGTGGCGCTGGCCGGTCTCGACCAGCCGGCGGGGCGCGCGCTGGTGCAGGCGGGTGCTCCCCGGCAGGCGTTGGAGCGTGCCGTCACCGAGATCCGCAAGGGCCGAAAGGTCGACAGCCAGAATGCCGAGGCCAGCTTCGATGCGCTGAAGAAATATGCGCGCGACGTGACGGAGGTGGCGCGAGCCGGCAAGCTCGATCCGGTCATCGGCCGCGACGAGGAAATCCGGCGCACGATCCAGGTGCTGGCGCGGCGCACCAAGAACAACCCGGTGCTGATCGGCGAGCCCGGCGTCGGCAAGACCGCGATCGTGGAGGGGCTGGCGTCGCGCATCGTCAATGGCGACGTGCCGGAGGCGCTGAAGGGCAAGCGGCTGCTCGCCCTCGATCTCGGCGCGCTGGTGGCGGGCGCCAAGTTCCGCGGGGAGTTCGAGGAGCGGCTGAAGGCGGTGCTGAAGGAGATCGAGACCGCGGCCGGCGAGGTAATCCTGTTCATCGACGAGATGCACACGCTGGTCGGCGCCGGCCGGGCGGACGGGGCGATGGATGCGTCCAACCTGCTGAAGCCCGAGCTCGCGCGCGGCACGCTGCACTGCATCGGGGCGACGACGCTCGACGAGTACCGCAAGTATATCGAGAAGGATGCCGCACTGGCGCGGCGGTTCCAGTCGGTGTTCGTGGGCGAGCCGTCGGTGGCGGACACCATCTCGATCCTGCGCGGCATCAAGGAGAAGTACGAGCTGCATCACGGCATCCGCATCACCGACGGGGCGCTGGTGTCGGCGGCGACGCTGTCGAACCGCTACATCACCGACCGCTACCTGCCCGACAAGGCGATCGACCTCATGGACGAGGCGGCGAGCCGGCTGCGGATGCAGGTGGACAGCAAGCCGGAGGCGCTGGATGAGCTCGATCGCCGGCTGCTGCAGCTCAAGATCGAGCGCGAGGCGCTACGGCGCGAAGACGATTCCGCCAGCCGCGACCGGCTGGGCCGGCTCGAGGGCGAGGTCGCCGACCTGCAGGAGCGGTCGGATGCGATGACGGGCAGTTGGCGGCTGGAGAAGAACCGGGTGGCCGAGACCCAGAAGCTGAAGGAGCGGCTCGACCAGGCGCGGTCGGAAGTAGAGGTGGCGCAGCGGACCGGCAATCTCGGCCGCGCGTCCGAGCTGATGTATGGGGTGATCCCGGCGCTGCAGAGCGAGATCTCGCTGCACCAGGACGGTGCCGGCGACGGGCCCCATCTGGTCAACGAGGCGGTGACCGAAGAGGCGATCGCGTCCGTGGTGTCGCGCTGGACCGGGGTGCCGGTCGACCGGATGCTGGAGGGCGAGCGATCCAAGCTGCTGCGCATGGAGGACAAGCTGCGCCAGCGCGTCGTGGGCCAGGAGGAGGCGCTGCGGGCGGTGGCGGACGCCGTGCGCCGTGCCCGCGCCGGGCTGCAGGACCCGAACCGGCCGGTCGGCTCGTTTTTGTTCCTGGGGCCCACCGGAGTCGGCAAGACCGAGCTCACCAAGGCGCTGGCCGAGTTCCTGTTCGACGACGAGCGGGCGCTGCTGCGCATCGACATGAGCGAGTTCATGGAGAAGCACGCGGTCAGCCGGCTGATCGGCGCCCCCCCGGGCTATGTCGGCTACGACGAGGGCGGCACGCTGACCGAGGCGGTGCGCCGGCGCCCCTACCAGGTCATCCTGTTCGACGAGGTGGAGAAGGCGCACGAGGACGTCTTCAACATCCTGTTGCAGGTGCTGGACGACGGGCGGCTGACCGACGGGCAGGGGCGCACGGTCGACTTCCGCAACACCATCATCGTGCTGACCAGCAACCTGGGCTCCGACCTGCTGGCCGCGCAGTCCGACGGCGAGACCACGGCATTGGTGCAAGCGCAGGTGATGCGCGTGGTGCGGGAGCATTTCCGGCCAGAGTTCCTGAACCGGCTGGACGAGGTGATCCTGTTCTCGCGGCTGCAGCGGAGCGACATGGCGCGCATCGTCGACATCCAGCTGGCACGGCTGCGCGGCCTGCTGGCCGATCGCAAGATCGCCGTGGCGCTCGATCAGGCGGCCCAGGACTGGCTGGCCACCGAGGGCTATGATCCGATCTACGGGGCCCGTCCGCTGAAGCGGGTGATCCAGCGCAGCCTTCAGAACCCGCTTGCGAGCCTGCTGCTGGAGGGATCGCTGCATGATGGCGAGACGATCGCCGTCTCAGCGACCGAGCGCGGCCTGGTCCTGGGTGGCCGGCTGACCGAGGCGGCGTAGTGGCGATGACCAGTTGGACCAGGATATTGTGCGCCGCCGTCGTCTCGGGGAGCTGCGCCGGTCTCGGGTCCGCCGCGGCGCTGGCCGCAGCGGCGAGAGTGGAGGGCAAGGCGGGGATTCGGCCGATCAACGCGACCAGCCATTGGCTGAACGGGGATGCCGCAGGGAACTACGAAGGCCTCGACGGCACGCATACCCTCGTCGGTTTCCTGACCAACCAGGCAGCCAGCATCTTCTGGGCGGTGTTCTTCGAAATTTGGCGGGCCTGGCGGGGTCCGGCCAGGCCGTTGCCGATGCTGCGGGACGCGCTGGTGCTGTCGGTCGTGGCGGCCGCGGTGGATTACGGGGCGACGCCGAGGCGCTTCACGCCGGGCTGGGAACTCGTGCTGTCCAGGTGGGGCATGGCGGTGGTCTATGGCGGGCTGGCGCTCGGGCTGACGGCCGGAGCGGTGCTGACGCAGCCCTACCGGTTCCGGCGGCCGCGGTCGTAGAGGATGCCGGCGCCTAGCAGGTAGGCGGCGGCGGCGATCAGGGTGAGCAGCGTCCAGATCGGGAACCCTATGTGGGTGCCCGGCAAGGCCGTGCGGTAAGCATACCATTCCTGGACGAAGACCAGCCCATTGAGGCCGATTGCAATCACCCCGATGACGATCGGCCACGAGCTGCGCATGGTCTACCCCGGCCCCCGCGTCGAAACGGTTTCCAAAGGCAAGCCTTTGGCGGGGTCCAGGGGCAGAGCCCCTGGCCTACCCTGTTTCAGGCGATCTCGAAACGATCCAGGTTCATCACCTTGGTCCAGACCGTGACGAAGTCGTCCACGAAAGCGCCCTGGGAGTCCTCGCAGCCGAATACCTCGGCGATGGCGCGGAGCTGAGAGTTCGAGCCGAAGACGAGGTCGACGACGGTGCCGGTCCACTTCAGCGCGCCGGTGGTGCGGTCGCACCCTTCGAGCACGTCCTCGTCGTCGGCCGAGAGGCGCCAGACGGTGCCCATGTCCAGCAGGTTCAGGAAGAAGTCGTTGGTGAGCGTGCCCGGGCGGTCCGTGAAGACGCCGTGGGTGGTCCCGTTATAGGTGGCACCCAGGACACGGAGGCCGCCGAGCAGGACCGTCATCTCGGGCGCGCTCAGCTTGAGCATGTGGGACCGGTCCAACAGCATCTCGGCCGCGCCCCTGCGGTGGTTGGAGCGCAGGTAGTTTCGGAACCCGTCCGCGGTGGGCTCGAGCACGGCGAAGGACTCGATGTCGGTCTGTTCCTGCGACGCGTCGGTACGCCCCGGCGTGAACGGGACCACCACCTCATGCCCGGCCTTCTTCGCCGCCGCCTCGACGGCAGCGCAGCCGCCGAGCACGATCAGGTCGGCGAGCGAGACCCGCTTGCCCTCGGAGTCGGCGTCGTTGAACTCGGCCTGAAGCCTCTCCAGAACCGGCAGCACCTTACCCAGCGCTTCCGGCTCGTTGACCTCCCAATAGGCCTGCGGCGCCAGGCGAAGGCGGGCACCGTTGGCGCCGCCGCGCTTGTCGGTGTTGCGGTAGGTGGAGGCCGCGGCCCAGGCAGTGGTGACGAGTTGCGGGATCGACAGGCCGGAGTCGAGTAACCGGGTCTTCAGCGCCGCAATGTCCGCGTCGCCGATGAGCGGGTGATCGACCGCCGGCACCGGGTCCTGCCAGAGCTGCGGCTCGGCCGGGACCAGCGGGCCGAGATAGCGGCTGATCGGCCCCATGTCGCGATGGGTCAGCTTGAACCAGGCCCTGGCGAACTCCGCTGCGAACTCATCGGGGTTCTCGTGGAACCGCTTGGAGATCGGGCCGTAGGCCGGGTCGAGCTTCAGCGCCATGTCGGTCGTGAACATCATCGGCGCGTGCGTCTTAGACGGGTCGTGCGCGTCCGGCACGGTGCCGGCGGCGGCGCCGTCCTTGGGCATCCACTGGTGGGCACCGGCCGGGCTCTTGGTCAGCACCCAGTCGTGGTTGAACAGGTTGTCGAAGTAACCGTTGTCCCAGCGCACCGGGAACGACGTCCAGGCGCCCTCAAGCCCGCTGGTGATGGTGAACCCAGCGTTGCCGGTACCGTAGCTGTTCTTCCAGCCGAACCCCTGCTCGACCATGCTGGCGGCCTCGGGCTCCGGGCCGACGAACTCGATCGGACGGCCGGCGCCGTGCGCCTTGCCGAAGGTGTGGCCGCCGGCGATCAGCGCGACCGTCTCGACATCGTTCATGGCCATGCGGCCGAACGTCTCGCGGATGTCACGGGCGGAGGCGAGCGGGTCGGGGTTGGCGTTCGGGCCTTCGGGGTTGACGTAGATCAGGCCCATCTGCACGGCCGCCAGCGGGTTCTCCAGCTGCCGGTCGCCGCTGTAGCGGGTGTCGTCGAGCCAGGTCTCCTCGGGCCCCCAATAGATGTCGTCCTCGGGCTCCCAGACGTCGGCGCGGCCGCCGGCAAAGCCAAACGTCTTGAAACCCATCGACTCCAGCGCGCAGTTGCCGGTCAGCACGATGAGGTCGGCCCAGGAGAGCTTGCGGCCATATTTCTGCTTGATCGGCCAGAGCAGGCGGCGCGCCTTGTCGAGGTTGGCGTTGTCCGGCCAGCTGTTCAGGGGCGCGAAGCGCTGGGTGCCCGCACCGGAGCCGCCGCGGCCGTCGCCGGTGCGGTAGGTGCCGGCGCTGTGCCAGGCCATGCGGATGAAGAACGGACCATAATGCCCGTAATCGGCCGGCCACCAGTCCTGGCTGTCCGTCATGAGTGCGAACAGGTCGGCTCGGACCGCGTCCAGATCGAGTGTCTTGAACTCGGTGGCGTAGTCGAAGTCCCGGCCCATCGGGTCGGACAGCGGCGAGTTCTGATGCAGGATCTTCAGGGTCAGCTGGTTCGGCCACCATTGCTGGTTGGACATCGACAGCATGACCGTCCGCTGGTTCTCCCTGCCGCCGCCCACCGGGCACTTGCTGTCACCGTCCATGCTCTGCTCCCACTTCGTTTTGTCGTGTTCGGTCGAGGCCATTGACGTGCCTGGCCCGGTGGCGATAGGTCAAATCGATCCTGCAAGTGAGAGCGATAGGCAGATCCTATGGTGGGATCAGGCGGTGCCGTGGCTGGCAAGGCCGACCTCCTGGTAGCCGCCGCCGCTCTCGTCCGGCCAGCCCGTTGCCGCCTGGAACGCCGGCCGGTCGGACAGCCGTCGATACCAGTCGCTGACGCGTGGCCGCTGCCGCGCCGACCAGAAGCGGCCGTGGCCGAGCGCGTCCAGCCGGAACATGTAGGGCGCCACCGTGATGTCGGCGAGGCTGAACGGGCCGATCAACCAGGGGCCGTCGGCCAGCATCGCCTCAATTTGGTCAAGCAACAGCTCCAGGTCCAGGGCGGCCTGGGCCAGCTCCTGCTCGCCGATCTGGTTGCGGATGCCGCGGCTGTGCAGGTCGCGCAGGAAGCGGGTCGGCCGCCGGTCGGCCTGCCGGATGAGCTCCTCGTCGGACCAGCGGCGGCGGAGCTTGGGGAGGATGTATTTCACGTAGGTCAGCAGCGCGATCGGCGTCAGCGCCTGCTCGCAGCTGCGGACGAACTCCCGCATCCTGGCCGCGGCGAACGGGTCCGCCGGCACCAGCGGCGCGCCGGGGAAGGCCTGGTCGATGAACTCGTTGATGATGACGGAGTCACGGATTGGCTGGCCGTCGCAGACCAGCGTGGGCACCACGCCGTCGGGGTTGATCGCCAGGTAGTCCGGCGTCAGCTGGTCGAAGGCGAACAGGTCGACATACCGGCTCTCCCAGCGGACGCCCTTCTCCTCCAGGGCGAACCTGCAGCGGACCGAGCAGACGGAGCTCCAGAAGTGGTAGAGCTGGACGGTGCCCACGCGGGCAGGCTGGGGTTCCGGCATCATTTTCCCCCATGCGGCTTAGGGCCGCTGGCTTGGGCCGCCGATTGCGTCGAGCGTGCACCGTCGCCGTCGTCCGGCAAAGTGTTTCCGCAACGCTGACGGACGCGAGACCGCCGGGCTGATCGAGATCTGCCGGGACGGCAAGCGCCCCTCTGCCGTGCACGGCGCCCACGGTTGAAGCGGCAGATGATCAGCTGGTTATTCGACGTAACGGGAGCAGCTGGTCGCTCGCCGGTCGCACAGGAGGACGCCATGGCGAAACTCGATGGCAAGGTCGCGCTGATCACCGGAGGCATCGGCGCCGCGACCGTGAGACTGTTCAGGCAGGAGGGTGCGACGGTGGTGTAACGGTTCCAGCTTGAAGACCCTGGACGCGGCGCGCCATGAGCTGCGGGGCATCGAAGTGGTCGCCGCCGCCGCCGACGTCGCCGCGACCAAAGCGCTGATCCACGACATCCAGTCGAGCCACGGTCGCCTGGACGTGCTGTTCGTCAACGCCGGTATCGCCCGGTTCATGCCGAGCTCGGACGTGGACGAGGACCATTTCGACGCGCAGTTCAACGTCAACGTGCGCGGCGCCTACTTCGCGATCCGGTCTGCGGCGGAGGCAATGTCAAATGGCGGCTCGATCATCCTCACCGCATCGGTCTCCGGCGTCAGGGGTGGCCACGGCCAGACCGTCTATGGCGCGACGAAGGCCACGGTCCGCTCGTTCGGACGCGCCTTCCGCCGAGCTGGCGCCGCGCGGCATCCGGGTCAACACCATCAGCCCCGGGCCGATCGAGACGCCGATCTTCGGCAAGATCGGCATCCCGGCCGCGCAGATGGAGGCCATGTGGGCGACATGCTGAAGACGATCCCGCTGGCCCGCGTCGGCCGTCCGGAGGAGGTCGCCGCGGCCGCCCTGTTCCTCGCCTCGGCCGACTCGTCCTTCACGACGGCCGGCGAGCTGTTCGTCGATGGCGGCATGGCGGGGATCTGACAGGCCGTTCGGAAGAGGAGGGGGCGAGGAGCGTCGCGCCAGGCGTGGTTCGCAAGACGTCCCTGGACCCCGCCAAAGGCAGAGCCCTACATCCTGTTGTTGAGAAGTTGGTAATCGTGGACGTCTAGCCTGCCGGGATCAGGTTCGGCCGATGCGGAGAAGACGTGGCCAAGTCGGCTGGCTTGTCCGATACGCGCCGACCGCCGATGCTAGATCGTTCCAATTTTGCATCGACCACAGGCTGCTCCGCATGATCCGTCGCCTCTTCGCCCTGATCCTGACGCTCGTCGCATCCGGCACGCTCGGCCAAGCCGCGATGGCCCGGCAGGGACCTCTGGCGTTCCAGCGTCTGCTGCTCAACACCGGCAGCGAGAGCGCCGAGATCTGCCTCCGCTTTGATGCGAATCTGGATGACGGCAAGGCGTCGGACTACGCAGCGCACGTGACGCTGGTGCCGGCGGCGAAGCCGTCGATCCGGATCGAGGGTAGGAACCTCTGCCTCGGCGGCCTCGGCTTCGGCAGGCGCTACGCGATCACGGTCTTAGCGGGCATCGTCGCCGCGGGCGGCCAGCGGCTTGGAACCGACCTGCATCTCGCCGCATCGCTCGCCGACCGGCCCGCTACCGTCGCGATCGCGGGCTCCGGCTATATCCTGCCGCGGACGGCCGCGACCGGCGTCGACGTGCAGACCGTGAACATGGCGCGGGTGCGCATCCGCGTGTTCCGCATGTCGCGGCAGCATGCCGTCGAGCAGACCGGACCCAACTCCGGCTATCCCGTGCCGGACCTCGCCACCACGCGGATCGACGGCTACCAACTGAACACCCTCCTGCAGAACCAGCTGGTTCCGGTCTGGCAGGGGACGATGCAGGCGGGTGGCGAGCGTAACACGACCGTCAGCACCGCCTTCCCGATTGCGGGCATCATCCACGACCAGCATCCCGGCCTCTACCTGTTGACCGCCGAGAATGGCGACCTGCCGGCTGTTCCGCGCAAGGATTACGAGGGCGTCGCGGCGCACTGGGTCGATGTCAGCGACATCGGGCTCGGCACCATCCGGGGGGCGGACGGGCTGCACGTCTATGCCCGCTCGCTGGCCACCGCCCTGCCGATGCCCGGCGTGCGGGTGGTGCTGACCGCGCGCGGCGGCGACGTGCTGGGCACCGCCACCACCAACAGGGACGGCGCCGTCGCGTTCGCGCCAGGACTGGCGCGCGGCACGGGCGCCGAGGCGCCGGAAGCGATCGTCGCCGCCGGGCCGGCGAACGACTTCACCCAGATCCATCTCGGCACCTGGTTCGACTTCTCCGACCGCGGCGCCGAGGGCCATCCGGTCGTCGGCCCGGAGCAGGCGGTGGTCGCCACCGAGCGCGGCATCTACCGGCCGGGCGAGACGGTCCAGGCGACGGCGCTGTTGCGCGACCATCTGGGCGCCGCGATCGGCGACCAGCCGCTGGTGCTGGTGCTCGACCGGCCGGACGGGCTCGAGGAGCGGCGGATGACGCTTCCGGCGCGGCCCGAGGGCGGCTTCGTGGTGCCCGTCGCGCTGACCCGCAGCGCGCCGCTGGGCACCTGGACGCTCCGCGCCTACGCTGATCCGACCTCCGAGCCGATCGGCGAGGCCGGCTTCGAGGTGCAGGACTTCGTGCCGCAGGTGCTGGGCGTGACGCTCGCCGCTGACCAGCCCTTCATCCTCCCCGGCGGCGGCGGCGCTGCCACGCTCACCGGGCGCTTCCTGTACGGCGCTCCAGCCGCCGGACTGCACGGCGACGGCAGCCTGCGCGTGCTGGCGGACCCGTCGCCGGTCCCGGGCATCGCCGGCTACGTGTTCGGCCTTGCCTCGGAGACGCTGCCGGGCACCGTCGAGACGCTGCAGGTTCCGGACGCGGACGCGGCGGGCATCTCGCGCATCGCACTGTCGCCGCACCTGCCGACCGGGCTGTCGCTGCCGATGGTGATCGCCGTCGAAGCCGGCATGCAGGACCCGGGCGGGCGATCGGTCACCAAGCGGATCTCCATCCCGGTGCGGCGTACCCGGCCTCTGATCGGGCTGCGGGCGCATGATGCGGGCGGCGACGCCCAGACCCAGGCGGCGGCGGTCGAGATCGCCACCTTCGATCCGGATGGCCACCCGGTCCCGGTGCACGGCCTGTCCTGGACCGTCATCCGCGAGAACGAGGTGTTCGACTGGTTCGGCAGCAATGGCGGCTGGTCGTTCCACGAGACCACGATCGACGAGCCGGTCGCCCGCGGCACCGTCGAGACCGGCGCCGATGGGCACGCCGCGATCGCGCCGATGCTGGACCAGGCACGCTACCGGGTCGTGGTGACCGATACCGCCTCCGGGGCTGCCACCTCGACAGAGGTGCATGTCGGCTGGTGGGCGCCGCAGGAGACCGACCAGTCGCCGGACCAGCTCGACGTCGCCGTCCGCGACCACACCATTCCGTCCGGCGGCAGCACCATCCTGCACATCGCCGCCCACTTCGCCGGCGAGGCGCAGGTCACCATCGCCGGTGACCGCGTCTTTTCGACCCGCACGCTGCACGTTCCGGTGGGCGGTGCCGACATTCCCGTGATGGCGGATGCGGGATGGCAGGGCGGGGCCTACGCGCTGGTGACCCTCTACCGTCCACTGGGCCAGCCGGGCCGGCCGCACGATCCGGTCCGCGCGGTGGGGCTGGCCTGGATCGGCCTCGACGAGTCATCGCACCGGCTGGCCGTGTCGCTGCAGGCGCCGGAGCTGGCGCTGCCGCGGCGGATGCTGCGCGTGCCGGTGCTGGTTCGCGGCGGCGCCGGGCCGGTGCACCTGACGCTGGCCGCGGTGGACGAGGGCATCCTCGGCATTACCGGCTACGTGCAGCCCGATCCGTTCGAGCTGCTGTTCGGCCGCCGCCAGCTCGGCATCGACGTCACCGATACTTACGCGCGCCTGCTCGACGGGACCGCCGCGGTCGGACGCATCCGCGAGGGCGGCGACGAGGGATCGGGACCCACCGGGCTCGCCGTCACCAGCACGCGGGTGGTCTCGCTGTTCTCCGGCGACGTACGGCTGGACTCGCAGGGGCGTGGCACCGTGGCGCTGCCGGTGCCGGATTTCGAGGGCAGGCTGCGGCTGATGGCCACCGCCTGGTCGCAGACCGGGGTCGGCTCGGCGACCGGTGGGACGACGATCCGCGACCCGGTGTTCCCCGACGTCTCACTGCCCCGCTTCCTGGCTCCCGGCGATACCGCCCGCGACGCGGTCTCGATCGCCGACACCGATGGCGCCGACGGCACCTACGCCGTAACCCTGGCCGCGACCGGCAGCCTGCGGGTGGACGGACCCACGAGCTTCGACGGCCCGCTGAAGCGTGGGCAGCGCCGGCAGTTCAAGGCCGAGCTCGCCGGCACCACCGCCGGCGTCGGCCACCTGGTGGCGACCCTGACCGGGCCGGGCCTGCATCGTCATCCGCTGACGCGCGGCTGGGATATCCTGGTCCGCCCGGCCCATCTGCCGACGACCACCTCCACGATCATGCGACAGGCGCCGGGCGCCTCGTACCGAGCCGACCCGGCGCTGCTCGCCGGCTATGACGCCGGCAGCACCACCCTCACGCTGGGCTACTCGGGCTTTGCCGGCATCGACACCATCGGGCTGCTGCAGTCGCTCGAGGCCGGCGGGTGGGGCTCGTCGGAGGGGTTGGCGTCGCAGGCGTGGCCGCTGATCCACTTCCACCAACCGGAGCTGCTGGGCCGGCTGCCGATCCCGGGCGGCTCGCTCGGGCGGGTACAGGATGCGGTCGATACCCTGCTCGACCGCGAGGATGCCGGCGGCCGCATCGGCGAGTGGCACCTGAACGACGGCGGCACCCTGCCCTGGACGCAGATCTACCTGGTCGACTTCCTGACCCGGGCGCAGGCGGCCGGCTTCAGGGTCCCCGGGCCGGCGCTCGGCCGCACGCTGGACTGGCTGGAGGAAAGCCAGGTGCAGGGCGGCGTCCGCCGCAGCGACGACGATGCCGTCACCCCGGAGAGCCGTGCCTACGCGCTGTTCGTGCTGGCGCGGGCCGGACGGCTGGACACGCCCGCGATCCGCACCATGCACGACGACGTGGTGCAGGAGGGGAGCGGCGCCGGCACGCGCTTTCTGTGGGGCGGCACGGGCGCCGAGCAGACGCTCGCAGAGCCGCTGGCGCTCGGCCACATGGCGGCCGCCCTGGCGCTGGCCGACCAGCCCGACGCCGCCCGCGACGGCTTCGTCGGCGCGGTCGACGATCTGGGCCCTGCGCGGATCGGCCGGCCGCCCCCATTCGACTGGACCTACTGGATCTACGTGCGCGACCTCGCCGGCGTCACCGCGCTCGCCGCCGACGTCCGTGACGACGCGCTGGCGCAGAGCCTGGTGGACCGCTTCGGCCTCATGCAGCTGGATCCGCCGGACCTGAACGACCAGGAGAAGGCCGGCCTGCTCGACGCCGCCGCCTCGCTGGACCGCGACGACCCGGCGGTGGGCATCGCCCTGAATGGCCGGGCGGTGCCGACCCCCGTCCACCTCCCGGCCGCGTTCACGCCGAACGCCGATGAGATCGGCCGCGGCTACGCGCTCTCGAATACCGGCAGCAAGCCGCTCTGGCTGACGACGACGGTCACCGGGACGCCGAGCCAGGCGCCGCCCGCGGCCGACTCGGGTTACGCCGTCGCGGTCGAGGCGCGGACGATGGCGGGCAAGCCGCTCGACACCCGGCACCTGCGCCAGAACGACCGCTTCATCGTGCTGCTGTCCGGCCAGGCCGACGGCCACGACGTCCACCGCACCGTGCTGGTGGACATGCTGCCGGCCGGCTGGGAGATCGAGAGCGCGATCAGGCCCGGGCAGGAAGGCTTCGACTTCCTGGGCGAACTGACCGGGACGCAGTCGGCGCAGGCTCAGGACGATCGCTATGTGGCGATCTTCGCGACCGACCCGATGAAGGTCCGGAACGACCGTGACGCCGGGTCGCTCGGGCCGAACGAGTTCCGGCTGGCCTACATCGTCCGCGCGGTGACGCCCGGCTCGTTCATCCGGCCGGAGACGGTGGTGACGGACCGCTATCGGCCGACCATCACCGGGCGGACGGCGGCCTCGACTACCGAGGTGGCGCCCCGGTGAGGCGGCGCATCCGGCTGGCACCAACTGTGGCGCTGCTGGCAGCGGGCTGCCTCGCCGTCATCGCGCTGGATCGCGCCTTTCCGCCCGACCTGTCACGCCTGCGGGCGACGTCGCTGGTGCTGCTCGACGACGAGGGACGGCCGCTCGACGGACGGACCTCCGCCGACGGCGCCTGGCGCCTATCCACCCGTCGCGCCGACGTCGACCCGGCCTACGTCGCGCTGCTGCTGCACACCGAGGACCGCCGCTTCGCGGCGCATCCGGGCGTCGATCCGCTGGCGCTGGTCCGGGCGGCGTATCAGCTCGCGGTACGCTGGCGGGTGGTGTCCGGCGGATCGACGCTGGCGATGCAGGCGGCGCGGCTGCTGTCGCCGCATCCGCACGACCTCGCCGGCAAGGCTCGCGACATCCTGCGTGCGCTGCAGCTGGAGGCCCGCTACGGCCGCGCCGGGGTCCTCGACATCTACCTCACGCTGGCGCCGGAGGGCGGCAACGTCGAGGGCATCCGTGCGGCCTCGCTGCTCTATCTCGGGCACGATCCGCTGCACTTGGCGCCGCGCGAGGCGGCGTTGCTGGTGGCGCTGCCGCGGCGGCCGGAAGCTTGGCGTCCCGACCGGCATCCCGGTGCGGCGCTCCTCGCCGCCGCGCGCGTGCTGGGCCGCGCCGGACCCAACGGTGACGCGGAACCGGTCGGGCGGGCGCCGATGCCGCACGACGCGCCGGCGCTGCTCGGGCGCGAGTGGGCGTTCGGCCGCAGGGGGATCGTGCGCACCACCCTCGACGGCGACCTGCAGCGCACCGCGCTCCGCATCGTCCGGTCGATGCCGCCACCCCCGCGCGGCGAATATGCGGTGCTGGTCGCTCGGCGCGACCGGACCGCGGCGATCTGGATCGGCGGCGCCGGTCCGGCCGGCACCGGACGGTCACGTGACTGCCCCGGCTGCGGCGTCGACATGGTGACGGCCCGCCGATCGCCGGGCTCCACGCTGAAGCCGTTCGCCTACGGCATGGCCTTCGAGGCGGGCGAGCTCACGCCAGACACCCTGCTGCGCGATGAGCGGATGGGGTTCTCCAGCTACGCGCCGCGGAACTACGACCACCATTTCCACGGCGGAACGACCGCCCGGGTCGCCCTGCAGCAATCCTACAACCTTCCGGCCGTGCAGGTGCTGCGGCGCGTCGGCCCCGGCCGCTTCGTGGCCATGCTCGCTGCCTGCGGCGTCCGCCTGGCGCTGCCGCGCGGCGCCGCCCCCGGGCTGCCGGTGATCCTCGGCGGTGCCGGCATCAGCATGCTCGACCTAGCCGGCCTCTACGGCGCGCTGGCCGACGGCGGCATCGTCCGTCCGGTGCGGGTCGAGCCCGGCCCCGTGCCGGCCGGCATGCGAGTCATGGATGCCCGCGCCGCGCGCGAGGTGACTGAGATCCTGCGCGGCACGCCGCCGCCGCCCGGCGTCGGCGACTGGAGCGCCCGATCGGTCGCCTTCAAGACCGGCACCTCCTACGGCCAGCGCGACGCCTGGGCCGCCGGCGCCACGCCGGACTGGACGGTGGTGGCCTGGGCCGGACGGCCGGACGGCACCGCCTCGCCGGGGATCACCGGACGCGAGACCGCCGCCCCGCTTCTGGGCCGCCTGCTCGACGTGCTGAACCCGGACGGTCGGGCATCACCTGACCTTGGCGTTGACGCCGCGCGCATCCGTCCGCGCGACCTATCGCCCGCGCTGCAGGTGCTCGGGATCGACGGCGGCCCGCGTGTGCTGGCGCCGGCGCCCGGCGCGGTCGTCGAAAGCGGCGACGGCGACGGGCACATGCAGCCGATCGGGTTGGAGGCCTCCGGCGGCACCCCGCCCTATCGCTGGATGGTTGACGGCGCGCCGGTGACGGCGCTGCCCGGCGGCACCCCGGCCTGGTCACCCGACGGGCCCGGCTTCGCCCACGTCGCGGTCACCGATGCGGACGGACGTGCCGCCGCCGCGGACGTGCGGGTCCGGTGATGGAGCGCCCGCGGTCCCGCTTCAGCACGTTCCGTGTCGTGTGGTTGTAGCTCATCTCGTAGAGCGGGGTGCGCTCCGGGTCGCGTTCGTTGTCCAGCGCGTCCTCGTCGCTGGCGATGCGGCCGTCGTGCCGGCGTACCAGGTCGGCGGTGGCGTCCATGGAGTGCGGCGCCATCATCAGCAGCGCCGCGGCATCGCCGGCGGCGACGCGCCCCTGCAGCGGCTCCAGGTAGGGGACGATGGCAGCCTCGGAGACCGAGCACAGCGCCTTGCCGATGCCCTGCGCCGCGGTGAAGGCGCGGCCGAAGCGGGCGGCGGCGGCCAGCGTGTCGAAGGCCGCCACCACGTCGCGCCAGGCCACCAGCGGCTGCACCGGCAACTCGACGGCGGTGACGATGCCGGTGGTGCCGAAGCACCGGCTGGCGAGGCGGCAGCGCTCGCCGCGCAGCGTGACCGGGCGCGGCTCGGGCTCCATCGTCAGCAGGTCGATCGCGACGATGTTGCCGGCCTCCCATAGCATGCCCCAGCTCGCCGAGCCGGCGCCGCCGCATACGAGTCCGCCGATGGTGGCGGTGCGCTTAGTCGAGGGATACAGCCGGAGCTCGGCGCCCTCGCCGCGCAGCTGATCCGCCAGTGCCAGGATGTTGGTGCCGGCGCGCACCCGCACCACGCCGTCCTGCAGCCACTCGATGCCGGTGAGCCCGGTCATGTCGAGCACCAGGCCGCCGGCGAGCGGGGTTGCCTGGCCGTAATTGCCGGTGCCGGCGCCGCGGGCGGTCACCGGCACGCCGAGGGCGGCGCAGGCGGAGAGGACGCGGCGAACCTCGCCGGTGTCGGCTGGGCTCGCGATCAGGTCGGCGCAGGCCGCGTCCAGCCGCTCGCGGAGGATCGGGCTATACCAGAAGAAGTCGCGGCTCTTGCGCCGACGAGTCGGCAGGTCGAGCGCCAGCGCGATTCCGTCCAGCGCTCGGACCAGTGCCCGAATGTCGGGTGCGCCGGTCACGCGTCCGGCTCGCGGCCGCGC
Organism: uncultured Acetobacteraceae bacterium; assembly: GCA_937873205.1. Lineage (GTDB taxonomy): Bacteria > Pseudomonadota > Alphaproteobacteria > Acetobacterales > Acetobacteraceae > Lichenicola. Next base: position 17,981 of record CALMVO010000018.1, on the reverse strand, counting down.
AGCATGCGGCGGCTCAGCCCGGCGGTGGCCAGTGTGAGCGCGATGCCGGCCAGGGTGATCAGCACCAGGGCGGCGAACATGCGCGGGATGTCGAGCTGGAACGAGGCCTGCAGGATCTCGTAGGCGAGCCCGGCGCTGCGGCCGCCGGTGCCGGCGACGAACTCCGCCACCACCGCGCCGACCAGGGCGAGCCCGGCGGCGACGCGCAGCCCGGCCAGGAAGAACGGCAGCGCGCTCGGCACGCGCAGGCGCCACAGGGTCTGCCAGCGCCCGGCCTTGTTCATGCGGAAGAAGGCGAGCAGCCCGGGATCGACGCTGCGCAGGCCGAGCGTGGTGTTGGAGATGACCGGGAACAGCGCGATCACCGCGGCGCACAGCACCAGCGACCAGAACGTGTCCTTCACCAGGATGATGATCAGCGGCGCCACCGCGACGATGGGGGTGACCTGCAGCATGACCGCATAGGGCATCAGGCTGGCCTCGATCGCCCGGCTCTGCACGAACAGGAACGAGATCGCGGTGCCGGCGAGCACCGCCAGCGCCAGCGCGGTCAGCGTCACCGCCATGGTGCTGCGCAGCGCGTGCAGCAGCGCGCCCAGGTTCTGCCACAGGCTGGCGGCGATGGCGGAGGGGGCCGGGAAGATGTACGGGGGCACGTGCCAGGCGACGCAGCCTGCCTGCCACAGTGCCAGCAACAGCACGCCGACGAGGGCAGGGGCCAGGATGCGCGGCAGCGCCATCATGCGCGGACCTCGCCGCTGCGGGACGCCTCGTGCAGCAGCCGCGACAGGCAGCGGCAATGCTCGGCGTAGCGGCTGCCGAGCCGGTAGGCCTCGTCCCGCGGGAACGGGTCGGGGACGGGATACTCGGCGAAGATCCGGCCCGGGCCCGACGCCATCACCAGCACGCGCGAGGACAGGAACGCGGCCTCGCCGATCGAGTGGGTCACGAACAGGGTGGTGAGCTGCCGCTGCGCCGCCAGCGCCAGCAGGTCCTCGTCCAGCCGGTCGCGGGTGAACTCGTCGAGGGCGCCGAACGGTTCGTCCATCAGCAGCAGGTCGGGGTCGGTGACCAGCGCGCGGGCGATCGAGACCCGCATGCGCATGCCGCCCGAGAGGCGGTGCGGCCGCTCGGCATGACGGTCGGCGAGCCCGACCTGGCGCAGCGCCGCCGCGACGCGCTCCGATGCCTCGGCGCGGGGCACGCGCCGGAGGTCGAGCGGCAGGCGGACGTTGCTGGCGACGTCGGCCCACGGCATCAGGGTCGGGTCCTGGAACACGAAGGCCAGCCGCCGGCCGGCCTCGCCGACGCGGCGAAAGTCCCCGCCCCACCACTCGACCTGGCCGGCGGATGGCTCGTGCAGCCGTGCCGCCAGCTTGAGCAGCGTGCTCTTGCCGCAGCCGGACGGCCCGATCAGGCTCGCGAATTCGCCCGACCGGATGGTGAGCTCGGTCGGCGCCAAAGCCCGCGCGTGGCGGGCGAACACCATCTCCACCGCCCGCAGCGCCACCACCGGCGGCCGATCGGCACCGGATTCGGAGATGTCGGCAGGATACCGTTGCGGATGACTCATGCCCGGTCCGCTTGCACATGGGATGCCAGCACGGTCTGCTCGCCCGGATGATCACGCCGTTCCTGGATCTTCCCCCCGGCGACACTTGGCTCCTGCGAGGCGGGCAGGTGCCGTCCTGCCTGCTGGATCACGGTGACCGGGACGGGCTGGCCCGCCTCGACCTGTTGGTGCAGGACGGCCGGCTGGCGGGGATCGGCGCCGGCATCGCGGCCGACGTGCCGGTTCTGGAGCTGGACGGCGCGCTGGTCTGGCCGGCGTTTCAGGACGTCCATACCCATCTCGACAAGGGCCAGATCTGGCCGCGCGCGCCGAACCCAGACGGCAGCTTCGGGGCGGCGTTGGCGGCGGCGGGCGCCGATCGGTCGGCGCACTGGACGCGGGACGACATGGAGGCGCGCATGGAGTTCGCGCTGCGCTCTGCCTACGCGCACGGCACCTCGGCGATCCGCACCCATCTCGACACGTTCGGGGACCACCGCACGGTGGTGTGGCCGCTGTTTCGGGCGGTGCAGGCGCGCTGGCGCGGACGCATCGCGCTGCAGGCGGTCTCGCTCTGCCTGCTGGACCAGCTCGCCGGCGCCGCGGGTGACGCGATCGCGGCGGAGGTGGCGGCGACCGAGGGCGGCGTGCTGGGCGGTCTGGTGGTCCATGAGCCGGGACTGCCGGAGCGGCTGGACCGGCTGTTCGCGCTGGCCGCGGCGCACGGGCTCGAGCTCGACCTGCACGTGGACGAGAACGGCGTCGCCGCAGGCACCGGGCTCGAGCAGGTGGCGCGGGCGGCGCTGCGGCATCGGTTCCGCGGGCGGGTGCTGTGCGGGCACTGCTGCAGCCTGGCGGTACAGCCGCCGCCGCGGCGGCGGGAGACGATCGCGCTGGTGGCCGAGGCCGGGCTCGGCGTCGTCAGCCTGCCGATGTGCAACCTCTATCTGCAGGATCGGCGGGTCGGCCGGACGCCGCGCTGGCGCGGCGTCACGCTGCTGCACGAGCTGGTGGCGGCGGGTGTGCCGGTCATGCTGGCCAGCGACAACACGCGCGACCCGTTCCATGCCTATGGCGACCTCGACATGCTGGAGGTGTTCGGCCATTCGGCGCGCATCGGCCATCTTGACCATCCGTTCGCGGACTGGCCGCGCGCGGTGACGGCGACGCCGGCGGGCTGGATGGGTCGGGGCGGCGGCCTCGCCGTCGGCGACGCGGCGGACCTGGTGGTGTTCGACGCGCGTAGCTTGAACGAGCTGCTGTCGCGCCCGCAGGCGGACCGGCTGGTCATCCGCGGCGGCCGGGCCACCGGGGCGGTGCCGCCGCGCTACCGCGAGCTGGACGGGCTTCAGTCGGGCTGCTGGACGTAGAGGCCGACCGCCAGGATGGCGACCAGGAAGCGGAACGCCGGCTCCTGCCCGTTCCACCGGGGCGACTGCCACATGGCGAACCACTCGCCGCCGATGACGGTGAAGCCCAGGAACCAGACGAGGAAGCCGGCCAGCACGCCGTAATGCGCCAAGTTCCGGGCTTGCGCGAAGACCTCCGGCGGTGCCACGCGGTCGCGCAGCATGCGCAGGCCGGCCGCGGCGAAGAGCGCGCCGGTGCCGAGCTCGCCGGCGATGATGAGGGCGTAGGCCGCGTGCCAGCTCCAGGGCGGCGTCAGTGCGCGCCAGCGCAGCGCGCTATCCGGGAAGGTCGTGTCCATGCTGAGCACGTGGCGCACGAACAGGAAGTTGGAGCCGTAGTCGGTGAGGTTGTCGATGCCGACCAGGAGCGCGAACGTCGCAAGGCCGAGCACCATGCCGATCTTTGCGATCCTTCCTGCTGAAGAAATGGATTTCAAAGGCTCCGCCTTCGACGGGGTCAAGGGGCGTCGTGCGAAGCACGCCGGCGCGTGACGCCCGTTGCCTTGATGACGTCTTCAGAAAGGGCCGTGAAGCCGTAGCACTGCCTGACGTTGTATCGCGTCGCCTCGTGGCAGAACGCCGGCGAGGTGGTGCCAGCGCAGTCATCCATCAGGATGCAGTCGTAGCCAAGGCAACTGGCGTCCTGCAGCGTCGCCATGACGCACTGGTCGACGTTGACGCCGGCGAACAGCAGGGTGTCAACGCGCAGGTTGCGCAGGATGCTGTCGAGCGGCGTGTCCCAGAAGCCGGACATGCGGTACTTCGCGACCTGGATGTCGCCGGGCGCGGGCGTCAGCTCGTCGACGATGGCGGCACTCCAGCCGCCGGCCTCCAGCACGCGCGACCCCTGCGGGGCGAGTGCGGCGCCGAGGCCGACGCCGGTGCCGTGCGGGTCATAGACGTGGAGCAGCGACGGGCTCAGGTTCAGCCGGTCGGGCCGGTTGCCCCAGCTGACCCACAGCACCGGCACGGCCTGCGCGCGCAGCGCGGCCAGCAGCCGCTGCAGCGGCGCGATCGGCGCCCGTGCCGGTGCGACGTCGACGCCGATACCCGCCAGCCAGCCGTCCGGGTGGCAGAAATCGTTCTGCATGTCGATCACCAGCAACGCTGCGGCGGCAAGGTCGATCCGCAGCGGCCGGGGTTCGGCGGCGAGCAGGAAGGGATGCTGCTGCGGCCGCGGGCGCACGGTGTCGACCAAGTCCGGCGAGACCTGCCACGTGTTGCGCGGGCTGCTGCCGAGCGGCCGCATCGGCGCTCAGCCGCACAGCACGGCGAGGTCCTCGGCGTCGAGCCGAACCGGCTCGCCGGCGCGGATCAGCTCGGCGAAGCCCTCGTTCGGCGTCATCACGGTCAGCGTGTAGAGCTTGGACTCGCCGGTGTTCTCGATCACGTGCTCCGAGCCTGGCCGCACCAGCAGCGCGTCGCCCCGCTTCAGCGACACCTCGCGCCCGTCGCAGCGGGCGACGCCGGTGCCGCTCAGCACGTAGAAGAACTCGTCGGCGGCGGCGTGGGTGTTGGGGGGCGTGCGGCCGCCGACGGTGAAGATCTCGACCACGCAGACGGCTTCGGTGCCGCCGGCCTGGCGGTCGAGCAGCAGCGCGAAGTAGTTGCTGTCGGCGGGCGCGATGCGAAAGGCCTCGACCTCGGAGACCGGGCGCTTGGTGACGGCGTGCATCATGACGGGAGCTCCTCGGATGCGGGTGCGAGCGGCAGGTGCAGCACTGACTCCGTCCCCGTGCCGGTGCGGACCTTGAGCGTGATCACGCGCAGGCTGTCCAGGGCCGCGTCCCACGGCCGCGTGCCGTTGCCCGGATTGATTGCGAACGCCGGGAAGCAGGCGGCGGCGACCGACAGCCGGAGCCGCTCGCCCGGTCGCAGCGTGACGCAGGTGGCACGCATCGGCAGCCGGCAGGGCGACTGGTCGGCGGCGAAGCTGCCATAGCCCTCGGCCAGCGGGTAGGCGGCGCCGGCGGTGGTGACGACGGACAGCGTCGCGTGCAGGTCGAACGCGGCCGCGTCGCTCTCGACGTCGAGCTGCAGCGTCACCGCCCCGCACAGGATGCGTGGCCGCGCGAACGGCTCGGTGGTGAAGGTCAGCACGTCGGAGCGCGAATCGGTGACGTGGCGGTCGATCGGGCCCGGCGGCAGGCCGAAGCTGCCGCCGCACGGCGCCGGCGGCCGCGACGGGTCGTGCACCAGGTATTCCTCGGACGCCGCCGCCAGGGCCTCGGCCAGGGCGCCGTCGCGCATGTCGATGGCGGCGCGTCCGCTTCCCGAGGGCCAGATCGGCGTGGTCGCATCCGGCAGCGCCGTCATCTCGCGCCACGACGCGGTCCCCATGTCGAACAGCCGCACCACACTCTCCGGGCCCAAGCTGTCCGACACCGGCGGCGCGTCGCCCTTCAGCCAGCGGTCGAACCACGCGACCTGCTGCTGGTCGATGTCGGTGACGGCCTCGGCGCCGAAATCGCGGTCGCCGACCCGGCGGTCCCACGGGAAATGCGCCCATGGCCCGACCACGAAGCGCAGCGGCACGCGGCCGTGCAGCGCATGCCAGGCCGCCAGCGTGCCCGGCAGGTGGCTGTCGTACCAGCCGCCGACCAGGAGCACCGCCGGTTGGTTGGCGACGATCGCGTCGAGATGCGCCGACGGCGAGATGGCGCGCCAGCCGGCATCGTCGTCCGGACGGTCCGCCCAGCCCGGATAGTGGCCCCAATGGCCGAGCCGACGCATGAACTCCGGCCGGCCCGGCGTCGGGCCATGCAGCGGCAGCGCGCGGCCGATCGCGAACAATTCGGCCTGCACCGCGGTGTCGCCGGTCACGCGCGCGGTCTCGGTCATCAGCTGCGTCGCCCAGCCGAGATTGAGGCGCAGCGGGAACGCGCCGTTCTCGTAGGCCCAGTCGGTGCGCAGATCCCAGCCGAGCATCGCCGGCGCCACCGCGCGCAGCGCCGGGCAGGGCTCGCTCAGCGCCAGCAACTGGTTGGTGCCCTGGAACGAGAAGCCGAACATGCCGACCCGGCCGTTGGCGTTCGGCAGCGTCGCCGCCCACGCGACGGTGTCGGCGCCGTCCTGCGCCTCGAACCGGAACAGCTCGAACGGTCCGCCGGAGTCGCCGCGGCCGCGCACGTCCTGCATCACCACGATGAAGCCGTGCGACGCGTACCAGGCAGACGGCGCGTAGCACAGCGCGGGGCCGATCCCGCGCCCATAGGCCTGGCGCATCAGCAGCACCGGATAGGGACCGCCCTCGGCGGGCTCCCAGATATCGGCGACCAGGACCACGCCGTCGCGGGTGGTCATCGCCTCCGTGCGCTTCGGCCGTACCGCGAGCCGGCTCATGGTTGCCCACTGGGAAAAAAGGCTGGGCTCTGCCCAGACCCGCCAAAGGCCTCGGCCTTTGGAAACCATTTTACTTGAAGGATCGGATTCTCAAGGCTTCGCCTTGAGCGGGTCCAGGGCAGCGCCCTGGCCTTCCCTCTCATGCGGCCCGCGCCGGCGCGCTGCGCATCTTGCCCGGGTTGAGCAGCCCGAGCGGATCCAGCCGGGCCTTGGCGCTGGCGAGATCGGGCGAGGCGACGCGGTGGATGCCACCATCCTCGATGGTGAACACGTGCGGGTTGGCGATCATCACGCCCTCGGCCTCGTGCAGCCGGATGATCTCGGCCAGCCGCGCCTCGTCGGTGTAGCGCAGCACCGGCAGGGCCGAGCAGGTCATGCGGCCGGCCGAGCCGCTCGACGGCATGAACTCCAGGTGCATCATCAGCTCCGATCCGAACAGCGCGCGGATGCGCTCGATGCGCTCGAGCAGCCCGTCGGGCGGATACAGGCACTGCAGGTAGGTGTGGCCGCGGTCGCGCTTGAGCACCTGCAGCGTGGTGTGGTTCCAGGTCAGCTCGTAGAGCGGCACGCGGGCCGGATCGTCCTCGGCGTCGGCGAGGTCGCCGTCGTGGCACAGCGTGCCGCCGTGGCGCGCCGCCAGCGCCATCGCCGGTTCCAGCCCGGCCGGCGCCACCAGGGCGATGATCAGCGGGCGGTCCTGCGGCACCGTGTCCCGCAGGGGCCCGAAGAACGGGGTCAGCGCCGCGTCGGTGGCGGTGACCAGCTTCGTCTCGATGCCGGACGCGGCGGCCAACGCCAGGCCGAGGCCCGCGGCGGCCGGGAAGTCGGCGAAGCTCCAGGCCAGCTCGCGCCAGCGCACCGCCGGCTGCACCGGGATCTCGAGCTCGGTGACGATCGCGGTGGTGCCGTAGGTGTGGTTGATCGCGTCGGTCTCGGCGCCGCGCAGCTCGATCGCGGCAGGCGGGTCCTGCAGCGTCACCACGCGCGCGGCCAGCACGTTGCCGCGGTCGCGCAGGCCGCCCCAGCTGACCGAGCCGATCCCGCCGGAGCCGCCCGAGACGAAGCCGCCGATCGAGGCGGTGCGCTTGGTCGAGGGATAGAGCCGGATCTCGTGGCCTTGACCATGGGCGCGCAGGGCGCGGTCGAGTGCCAGCATGTTCATGCCGGCCTGCACCCGCGCGACGCCGTCCCGCGCCCAGAGCAGCCGGTCGAAGCCGGCCATGTCGACCACGGCACCGCCGTCCAGCGGCACCGCCTGTCCGTAGTTGCCGGTGCCGCCACCGCGCGTGGTGAGCGGCACGCCGTGACGGCGGGCCAGCACCGCCACCCGCAGCAGCTCGGCCTCGTCGCGCGGCTGCACCACCAGATCGGCTACCAGGCCGTCGAGCTGGCGGGACAGCACCGGGCTGTACCAGAAGAAGTCGCGGCTCTTGCGCCGTACCAGCGCCGGCTCGGTCTGCACCGGCACGTCGCCCAGCGCGGCCAGGAAGCCGGCGATGTCCTTGCGCTGTCCGGTCATGGCGCGTCCCCGTTCTCGTCGATGGTATCGTTCGGCCGCAGGCGGGCGAGGTCGAAGTCCGCGATCTCACGCACCAGGCGAAGGAAGCGGCCGACCTGGTGCTCGGCTACCAGCCGGCCGGCCTCCGCGGTTGCGGCCCGGGCGTCGCCGCAGGCGCCGGCCGGATGCAGGTCCTGGGTCAGCCAGCCGAAGCCGAGCCGGCCCTCGGCCTCCAGGATCTCGCAGCGGTCCGCAAGGGCCAACGTCGCCGGGCGGAAGTCGCGGGCCAGCTCCATCCGCACCAGGTCGGGCCGAAGGTGCAGCATCAGCGCGGTCTCGATCTCGCCGCCATGGATGCCGTGCCGGCGCTCACTGTCCGAGAACAGCTCGTCCGGCAGGCCGAGCCGCATCCAGCTGGCGTTGACCACGAACATCGAATGCGTCCGTCGCAGGGTGCGGGCGACGATGTCGAGCACCTGCGGCTGGCCGCCATGCGAGTTCAGCAGCAGCAGCCGGCGCACCCCGGCCCGCGCCACGCTCTCGCCGAGCTCCACCAGCACCCGGGTCAGCGTGTCGGCCGACAGCAGCAGCGTGCCCGGATAGGCGATGTGCTCCTCGCTCTTGCCGACGCTCTGCATCGGCAGCGCGGTCACGGGCAGGTCGTCGGGTGCCGCCGCGAGCGCCCGGGCCAGCAGCTCGCCGTTGATGCAGCTGTCGACGAACACCGGCAGATGCGGCCCGTGCTGCTCGATGGCGCCGACCGGCAGCACCGCCACGGTGTCGGCTGGCAGCCGGCGGAACTCGGGCCAGCTCATCTCCTGCCACAGGCGCCGGGGAAGGCGGGGACCGGTCGTCACAGCGTCACGTCCATCGCGCCGTCGAACTCCGTGGTGAAGGCCTGGCTCCAGTCGAGCGAGACCGGGATCAGCCCGGTGGACACGTCCATCGCGCGGATGCGCGCCCAGCGGGCCGGGTCGAACCGGCCGATCGCCTGGCCCGGGGCGCCCACCGCCTGCAGCCGGCGGAGTGCGGCGAACGACCAGTCGATCTGGTCGGCGCTCATCGCCGGGTTCGCCGCCATGATGGCGCGCCGCGCCGGTGCCGGGTCGCCGGTCAGCACCGACATCCAGCCGGTCATGCTGGCATGCAAGAAGGCGGCCAGCTCCGGCCTGCGCGCGGCGAGTGTCGCCCGCGTCGTGACCAGCATGTTGCCGTAGCCGGCGTACCCGGCATCGGCGAACAGGAAGAAGCGGTAGGGCACGTGCCGCCGTTGCACGGCGAAGGGCTCGGAGGTCGCGAACGCCTGCATCGCCAGCCGCGGGTCGAACAGGAACGGCTGGATGTTGAAGGTGTAGGTGCCGGCCTGAGCATCGGCGAAGCCGTAGGTGCGGCGCAACCACGGCCAGAAGGAGGTGCGGCCCTCGGTGCTGATCAGGATCGGATGGCCGCGCAGCTGCTCCAGCGCGGTGATGTCGGGATGCGTCAGCAGTCCACCCAGCCCCTTCTGGAAGGTGGTGGCGATGGCGACCAGGGGCAGCCCGTTCTGAATCCCCTTCAGCACCTGCTCCGGCTGCGCCAGCACGATGTCGCAGGCGCCGGCCAGCAGCAGCTGGACGCCGTTCACCTGCGGGCCGCCCATGGCCACGACGGCGTCGAGGCCGGCGTTGCGGTAGAGCCCCAGCGCGTCCGCCTGGTAGAAGCCGCCATGCTCGGCTTGGGCGAACCAGTTGGTAAGCAGCCGCAGTCTCTGCGGCTGGCTGGCGCGCGCACGCAGCGACGGTGCCTGCAGCAGCGGCAGCGTCGCCGCGGCAGTCAGCAGGCGCCGCCGGGACAGCCTGCCGCCGCTCATGCCATAGCCATCCCGCGCCGCCATGTCGTCCTCATCCGCCCAGGCTACGGTGCCGCCGCCATCGCCGCGAGACATCATTTCGGGGTGCGGCGCGGTGCCGGAGCGGCGGCGTGGCAGCGCCCTCGGCCGGCGAACGGCGCCGACCGATAGCGCTGCCCCTTGGGCGAAGTCTGGATCCGGCCTCTAGCCGAACGGCGTCAAGGCCCAGAAGCGGCCCGGCTCGCGGAGTTCGGCTTGGAGATCGGCCCCGAGTTCGGCCGCGCTGGCGCCGCTGTTGTTGAGCGCGAAGTTGCGGCCCTTGACCCGGACCGTCACGCGCGAGGTCGGCACGAAGCCGCAGCCGGCGAGGTCGACCGAGAAGCCGTGCCGGCCGTCATCGATGCCGGCGTCGGCCAGGTCCTGGCGATACTGGTCGGCGACGCCGTCCAGGACCGGCACGTCGTCGCGGAACACGGTAATCGCCAGCGGCAATCCCAGCGAGCGCTCATAGGCCCATCCGCCGAGGACGGTGCCCTGGATGCCGTCGATGTAGCCGCCGAAGGTGCGGCGGGCGCTCTCGATGTAGGCGGGACGATCGGGCTCGACGAGACGGCGCAGCCGCTGGCGCTCGCTTGGCGACCGCTGCAGGCCGCAGAACTCCAGCAGCCGCTCGACCAGGCGCGCCGGGTCCCGCACCGCCTTCTCGTAGCTGACCAGCAGCACCGGGCAGGCCAGCCGCTGCGCGAACAGCACCATTTCCTGCAGGTCGCCCATTGCCATCGACAGCGTGGTCCGTGCGTCGATCTGCTCGGCGATGGCGTATCGTTCGGCGATCGCGACCGGATCGCGCAGCGTCACGATGACCAGCGGGCTGCGGAACCGGGAAATCGTCTCAGCACCCAGCAGGTGCATCTGCGGCCGCTTGAAGCCCCAGACCGGATTTGCGTCATTGCGCTGACGAATCAGACCATCCAGCGCATCCTGGTCGAGGGTCGGCCGGTTGAACAGCTGGGCGAAATCCTGGTCTTCATACACCACGTCGTCGATCCGGTCGCCCATGGGGATTCCGGCCGCATCGAGCACGCGGGCGACCATGCTGGTCCCTGATCTCGCGACGCCTGACACGATCAGGGTCCGGGCAGCTGTGTGCTCGACCAGAGAGTGCGTCTTGTGAAGCCTGATCAGCCCTCGGTTCTTGAGTTCCGTTTCCGCCATGCCCACTCGCTTGGCGAACAGTGTCGCCGCTCCGAGGCAACCTTATGGCAAGAAATCTATAACACAAAATTAACGATCAGGCCGTAGGAACTGGATGCCGCCGCAAACTGCACAGTTGGTAACTGTTCGTAACCGATTCCTGAGTCAGCACACCGGTTACTTCGGTGCGGCTGCCGGCGCGCTGCACTTCACGAACTTGCCGGCGGCGTTCCGGCACTTGGCGGACGCGGCCGGCGCCGGCGGGGGACAGGCGATGAACTTGCCCTTGCCGTCACGACAGGAGGCGGCAGACGCCGATCCCCCCGAGGCGACCAGCAGGACCGCGGCGAGTGTGACGAGCGTCTTCATGCAGCGTGTCCCCCAATCCGGATGTGTCAGACGCCGCCGCGGAACAGCAGCACGATGACGATGATGATCAGCAACAGCGGCACCAGACCCAACCCGTTGAAGCCGGTGCCGCGCGAGCCGCCGTACCAGCCGGACCGAAAACCGTAACCGCCGCCGCCGAGCGCGAGGATGATCAGGATGACGATCAGGATGGTGATCATGGGATAATCTCTCGACTGGATTGTGTCGATCCCATAACGCTCGGCGGCGCGGAAGGATGCATGGCCGTCGCCCGGGCCGCGCCGGTATGTCAGCCCTGCAGCTCGAAGGCGCCGGCGATGGTCAGGCGCACGTCGTCACCGACCAGCGGCAGATAGGTCCTGACCCCGAAATCGCCGCGTCGGATGGTCCCGGTCGCCTCGAAGCCGACCGTGTACTTCTTGTCGAGCGGGTTCACTCCGGCGCCTACGAAGGTCGCGGTGAGCGTCTCCGGCTTCGAGATGCCGTGCAGGGTGAGGGTGCCGGTGACCTGGGCGCGGGTCTTGCCCATCGGCGTCACCTTGGTCGAGACGAAGGTGGCGTTGGGGTAGGCGGCGGCGTCGAACCAGGCCGGGCTCTTCAGCTTGCCGTCCAGCTCGGCGCTGGTGGTGGAAACCGAGGCGATGGGGATGCTGACGTCGAGCCTGGTGTCGGCCAGATGTGCCGGATCGAGCTGCAGCGTGCCGGACACGCTGGAGAACACGCCGGAATAGTAGCTGAAGCCCAGGTGCAGCAGGCTGAACCCGACCTGGGTATGGCTTGGCTCGACCGCGTAGGTGCCGCTCTGGACGGTGGACGCCACATGCGTCGCGTCCTGCGCGAGGGCGGGCGGCATGGCGGCGAGGGCGCCGGCGCAGAGGGCGGCGAGGTGGAGCGAGGTCTTCATGACGGTCATCCGATCTGGCTGGAGCTGGCTTGGGGTTGCGGGAGGACGCGGCGCCTGGATCGCGAGGGGCATGCCCAGGCGACGGCAAAGTCGGGCGCGTCGGGACGCCCCGGCTTCCTGCTCCCGGCGAACCCTGAGGCTTGAGGGGACTCTCCCAAACAGAAACATTGGAAAGACATCATTGCTGGAATTGCCATGACCCTGCCAGACCTGGAGGCGTGAGCGATCTTCGCCCGCATCGCCGGGACCGGATCGTTCGCGGCGGCCTCCGCCGAGCTGGGCCTGTCCACGGCCACGGTCTCGAAGGCGGTGGCGCGGCTGGAGCGGCAGGTTGGCGCAGCACTGCCGAGCCGCACCTCGCGCCGGGTGGCGCTGACCACCGTGGGGCGCGAACCCGCCGACCGCGCGGCGCTGCTGCTGGCCGACGCCAAGCAACTCGCGGCGGACGCACTCGACCGCACCGCGACCCCGCGCGGCCTGGTCCGCATCGCGGCGCCGATGTCCCGGCCTGTCGATCGATCTGCATCTCGACGACGAGCTGGTCGACCTGATCGGCGGCGGCTTCGACTTCGCGCTGCGGATCGCGCAGCTGCAGACCTGGTCGCTGCGCAGCCGGCGGATCTGCGACGTCCGGCTGCTGCTGGTCACCTCCCCGGCCTATGTCGAGGCCGGCCGGCTGCCGGCGCATCCGCGCGAGCTGCAGGGGCTGCCCTGCTTCGGCTATGCCGACCATGCCTCCGCCAACCGCTGGCTGTTCGGCCACGCCTTCGGCGAGCAGGCGTCCGTCGCCATCGACGGTCCGTTGCGGTTCAACAACGCCGAGGCCGTGATGCCGTCGCTGCGAGCCGGTCTGGGGCTCGCGGTGCCGCCGGACTTCGTGGCGTGGCGCGAGCTCGAGGCTGGCCGTCTGGTGCGGGTGCTGCCGGACTGGTCGCTGCCGGCCGCGCCGCTCAGCCTGGTGATGCCGCCGACGGCGCTGCGGCCGGCGAGGGTGGTGGCAGCGTTGGAGTTCTTCCACCGCGCGCTGTCGCCCGCCCCCTGGCCCCGCTCCGGGCGATGAGTCGGGCCGGGCCGCTCGGCGTCAGGGTGCCACCGGCAGCCAGACTGCGCTCGCCTGTCCCGGGCTGTGCACGATGCTCTGCGTCGCCGCGACGTAGTCGGACGGCGCGGCGTGGAAGATGTTGTCCACGTAGGTCTGCGGATTGCGGTCGTAGAGCGGGAACCAGCTCGACTGGATCTGCACCATGATCCGGTGGCCCGGCAAGAACACGTGGTTGGTGGGCGGCAGCGTGAAGCGGTAGCGCTCGACCTGGTTCGCCGGGATCGGCTCCGGCTTCGAAACGCTGTCGCGGTAGCGGCCGCGGAAGATGTCCATGGCGACCGGCAGCTCGTAGCCGCCTATTGCGGGGCCGACGACCTGGTTCTCGGTCACGATGCCTGGATAGACGTCAATCAGCTTGACCACCCAGTCGGCGTCGGTGCCGGTGGTGGCGGCGAACAGGTCCGCGGCCGGTTCCCCGGAGATGTGCACGGGTGCTGTCAGCACCGGCGTCTCGTAGCTGATGACGTCGCCGCGGTCGACGACGCTGCGCTGGTCGCTGGTCAGCCAGGGCTTCCAGCGGGCGCTGTCGGAGAACGCCACCGGCCGGGGCAGGTAGGGCACCGGCCGCGCCGGGTCCGAGACGTAGCGGTCGGCACCGGCCCCCGCTCCGGGATTGACGGCAGCCGGCGGCTTGAACGAGAGCCCGTGCGCCGCCTGCAGGTAGAGCGGCCGCATCGGCGCGGCGCAGCCGGCCTGGCAGGCGAGCGGCCACTGGCTGAAGCGGTCCCAGCGGTTCAGGCCGGTGTTGTAGATGAAGGCGGCCGGAACGTCGGCCTTCGGCGAGCCCGGCTTCAGGTACTGGTCGAAGAACGGCCGCAGGATGGTGGCGCGATACTGGTGCGCGGTGTCGCCGTCCCATGTCAGCGGGCCCAGCCCGTCGCCCTCGTAGTTCACCTGGCTGTGCCGCCACGGTCCCATGATCAGGACGTTGTTGGATTCGTGGCCGGCCGCCTTCAGCGCCAGCCAGCTATGCACCGCCCCCCACATGTCCTCCTGGTCCCACAGCCCCTGCTCCCAGAGCGTCGGCACGTCGGACGGGTGGGCCGCCACCAGATGGTCGAGCGCCTGATCCTGCCAGAACGCGTCGTAGGCCGGGTGTGCCGCCATGCGGCGCCAGAACGGCAGCTGGTCGAGCCCGTTGGCGTGCGCATAGTCGCCGGCGGAGCCCGCCAGCAGGAAGGTCTCGTAGTCGTCGTAGCGCGGACGGGGCACCTCGTCGCCCTCGCCCTTCTTCGTCATCTGGCCGGTGAAGTAGTCGAAGTTCGGCTGCCGGAAGGCCCCGTAATGGAACCAGTCGTCGCCCATCCAGCCATCGACCATCGGGCTCTCGGGGGCGGCCACCTTCAGCGCCGGATGCGGATGCAGCAGCGCCATCACCACGGTCCAGCCCTCGTAGGAGGAGCCGACCATACCGACCCGGCCGTTGCTTTCGGGGACGTTCCGCACGAGTCAGTCGATCGTGTCCCAGGCGTCGGTGGTGTCGTCCGTGTTGGACGGATTGAGCGGCCCGATCGGCGGCCGCGTCATCACGTAGTCGCCCTCGGAGCCGTACTTGCCGCGGATGTCCTGGAACACCCGGATGTAGCCGCCGGCCACGAACACGTCGTCGCCCTCCGGCAGCGTCGCCGCCATCGACGGGCTGTCCGCGCGTTGGGCCCGCTTGCCGGCGTCGTAGGGCGTGCGGGTGAGCAGGATCGGCGCCCCGTGCGCGCCCTTGGGCACCACGATCACGGTGTACAGCCGCACCCCGTCGCGCATCGGGATCATGACCTCGCGGCGCACGTAGTCGAAGTCCGCGGTCGGCCGCACGAAGTGCGGCGGGATGTCGTTGCCGACGGCGACCAGGGTCGGGTCCGGGGCGGCCCGGACGGCGCCCGCGGCCAGCATCGCCGCCGCCAGCGCCCCGCGGAACAGCGCCCGTCCCCGCCGGCGGACGGGTGCTGGCACCGCCCCTCTGCTGTCTGCGTGCATGGTCGCTCCGTCCGAGAATCCAAGCGGACGATCCCACAGGCGATGGCTCCCGTCGAGATCGCAGCCGCCCATCGCAGTTGCGATACCGGAACGTTCGACTTCCGTTACCTCGCCTGTGGCGCCGGTCCGGCGCCCTGGTTGTCTGTGCGGCGGATGAAGTCGGCGGAGTTGTCGTGCAGCTGGCGCAGCGCGTCCTCGTGCGCGTAGACCATGTGCCCGGACTGGTACTGCCGGATCTCGACGTTGGCCGCCAGGATCTTCGGGATCGGCAGGTGGCGCATCTCGTAGACGCCCTCGAAATAGGGTGTTCCGAGGTCGTAATAGCCCTGGTTGAGCTGGACCTTCAGGCGCGGGTTGTACTTGAGCGCCGCCGCCAGGTCGGGCAGCACGTTCGGCGCGCCGCGCACCGGCCGCGGCGCGTCCGGCGGCTGGTGGGTGAACGACCAGGTGGCGATGTTGTTGGCGCTTACCGTGTACTCCATCCATCCGTCGGGGCCGCCATCGCCGTAATGCAGCGTCTTGCGCGCGTAGTCGTTGAACGCGGCGACGTAGGCAGAAGACATCGCCGCGGATTGCGGGTCGTAGTCCGGCCGCTCGCCCAACGGGTCCATCGCCGGGCCGGAGAAGCGGCTGTCGAGCCGGCCGGTGTCCTGCGCCTGGTCGCCGAGCAGGGTCTGCTCGAAGTCACCCCCGTTCACCCGCAGGTCGGCCTTCCTGATGTAGTCGACCGGCAGCCCGGTATAGTCGTGCAGCCTGCCCGCGATGCGGTCGCGGTCGGCGTCGGACAGCGCGGTGCCCTGGCTCAGCGCGGCGGCGTAGTCGGTGAGCGCGAAACGCTCCACCTCGTCCAGGAAGTGGCGCAGGTCGGCGGGCGGGTTGGCCAGCTTGTGGTGGTAGAAGGCGGTGGCCGCGAAGCTCGGCAGCGCCAGGATGTAGGGCTGGTCGACGCTCGGGTTGTACTGCGGCCCGTCGATGCTGTTGTCATAGTCCAGGATCTGCGACAGCAGCATGACGCCGTTCAGGTCGATGGCCTTCTCGTGCTCCAGTTCGTAGGCCAGGATCGCCGAGCGGGTGGTGCCGTAGCTCTCGCCGAACAGGTACTTGGGCGAGTTGTAGCGGCCGTAGCGGCCCAGGAATTGCACGATGAAGCTGGTGAAGGCGTACGCGTCCGGATCGGTGCCGTAGAACGACTTCTCCTTGTCGCGGCCCTCGATCCTGCCGAACCCGGTGCCGGGCGCGTCGATGAACACGAGGTCGGTCGCGTCCAGCAGGCTGTCGTCGTTGTTCACCACCTGATACGGCGCTGCCGGGGTGTGGGTGTCGTCGGCGGTGACGATGCGGCGCGGCCCGAACGCGCCCATGTGCAGCCAGACCGTCGCCGAGCCGGGGCCACCATTATAGACGAAGGTGATCGGCCGCGCCTCCGGCCGCACGCCCTTCTTGAAGTAGGCGACATAGAACATCGCCGCCTCGGCGTCCGGGTTCTTGGAGTCCGGCCTGGTGTCGGGATCGGAATCGTCCCAGCCCTTGGGGTGCACCACCAGCGTGCCCGCCACCGCCTGGTAGTCGATCCGCTGGCCCCGCACCGTCACCGAGCCATCGGAGATCCGCTGCGTCGGCAGGAAGTGCGGCGGCTTCGGCGCCCCCTTGTCCGCGACGCCGGCATCGTCGGCGGCGATGGCGCGGATCGGGGCGGCGGTCGTCAGCAGGGGGGCCATCAGCAGGGCGACCGAGGCCAGCAGGGTGCGTCGCGACGGGATCGGATGTCGGGGCAAGGCGGATCTCCGGACAGGCGGGGGCCGAGGGAACCATCCCCTCGCGCCGTGCCGGGAGAATGTCACGGAATCGATCCCGCGGCATGGCCGCCTCACCGCCTGGCAGCACCTCAGTCACCCGCGCGGCGTCGGACTGCCTGCCGACGGGACGTCCGGGAGGCGGGCCGGTCCAACGCGGGACGAAGGGTGGGTCTCGTCGCCAGAGGTCGTTCGCCAGGTGGGATCGGCGCCTTTTCGACCTACGCCAGAAGGTGATCTCGTCGCGCCCTGTCGATCACGTCGTCGTCAGAGTGGACTCGCAGCTGCCGAACGAGAGGGTCCGTCGACCCACGCGTGGTCCGAACGGCCTCGGCATGCCGCACTCTGGCCGGACTTATGGATCGATCATGCCAAACATGTGGGCAGGCCTGGCAACGGAGCCGGCGGGAGTCAAACCTCGAGAAGCCACCATGCGGGTTCGCGCCACCGTCTCCGCCGTCGTCCCAAGCGCGGCATGATCTCCGCCCGGGCGATGCTGAAGCGCTTCTACGCGGCGGAGGCGGCTTACATCGCCGCAAGCGTTCCGGATTTCGCGCCCCTGCCGCGACGCTGCACCCGGATTGCCTGATCCGACAGCCGGCGACCCTGACCTACGGCGGCGACTGGAGCGGCCATGTGGGGTTGGAGGCCTGGATGCGGAGCTTTCGCATGGTCTGGTCCGCGCTGTCGGTCATGATCCGCGCATGTTCCCGACGGAGGACGAGGCCGTGATCTTCAGCCGCTCGCACGTCCACGCCATCGCACGCGGCACCGGACGGCCTGGCCGCCGCTGCAGCAGATCGAGGTGCGCGGCGGGCCGATCCTGACGCTGCAGCCATTCCACCGGAATACCGCCGCGATGCTGCCGGTGCTGATTCCGCCGGGCTGAGGCGGGTTCACCGTCACGAAGCTGGTGTTGCTGCCATCGGCCACACCCGCCCAGGTGCGGCCGACGACGAAGCCTTAGGCTCCGGACTCACAACCACCAGATGACGAGGGCGGCGAGGCAGACGGCGGCG
>CALMVO010000017.1 GCA_937873205.1 uncultured Acetobacteraceae bacterium | reverse complement strand
GGCGTGCTTCAGCGCCTCGATCACCTCTTGCCGCGGCGGGCCGGTGGCGCCCAGCAGCTGGGCGTCGAACGGGGGTGGCGGCAGCGGGCCGCTCGCCGCAGACGCCGCCGACCGGGGGTGCCGGGGCCGGCCGCC
The DNA here is from genome assembly GCA_937873205.1 of uncultured Acetobacteraceae bacterium. Taxonomy (GTDB): domain Bacteria; phylum Pseudomonadota; class Alphaproteobacteria; order Acetobacterales; family Acetobacteraceae; genus Lichenicola. The sequence continues at coordinate 5,667 of CALMVO010000017.1, read as the reverse complement.
GTCGCGCCCCCCAAGCCGCTGCCGCCACCGCCGTTCGACGCCCTGCTGCTGGGCGACACCGGCACGCAGCTGCAAGAGGTGATCGAGGCGCTGAAGCTCGCCGGCGTCACGAACCCGCAGGTGCGGATCATGGGGCCGGGTCTGTGGGGAGCGTTCGCCGGCAAGCTGCGCGCGTTGGCCGGGGCCTGGTATGCGGCTCCTGACCCGTCGGCGCGGCGCGGCTTCGTGCAACAATACGAGACGGCCTACCGGGGCGCGCCGAAGTCGCTGGACGATTTCGCCTACGATGCCGGAGCCCTGGCCCGCAGCCTGGCCGCCGGCGGCTATTCCGTCCCGGCGCTGACCAATTCGGCCGGCTTCGCCGGCGTCGACGGCATCTTCACGCTGAGGCCGGACGGCCACGTGCACCGGTCGCTGGCGATTTTCCAGATCCAGCCGGGCGGCGGCGGTGTCATCGTGCAGCCAGCACCGCTGTCATCCGCCGAAACCGGAATTTAACTAACGGTTTCCAAAGGCACCGCCTTGCGGGTCCAGGGGCAGAGCCCCTGGCCTTCCGTCACGCGGCGGCGATGGCTCCGCACGCCAGCACCGGCCGGATGCAGTAGAGAGCGGCCTCGAAGCTCTGGAAGCTGCCGAGCCTGTGGTCGCGCACGTGGTCGAGCACGAGCCAGTGCATGCCCTCGGGCCGGATCATGTAGGCCGGATCGGCGTTCTCCCGCACCCAGACCAGCACGTGCTCGAGCGTGACGGCCGAATCGGTCGGCGTGCGTGGCGAGACATCGGCGTCGCAGAGCCCCATCGAGGCGCCGGCCTCGAGCCAGCGCATCAGGTAGGCCCGGTGCCGGGGCAGGAAGCGCAGCCGCAGCGGGACGACGTTGGAGTTCGCGGGCAAATCCCTGAGTGGCGCAGGCACAGGCTTAGCCATCGATCGACCTCTTGCGCGGCGAGTCCGTCATCGGGCTCGCTATTTCGTGAGCAGGGTAACGGGCCCAAGATTGCGGTCGCAAGCGGAGTCTTCATGACGGGCAGGCCCGGATGGATCGTTTCGATTCCCGCCGAGCCGCTGTGGCAGAATTGCAATGCTCCGTTACGGATCCGCCTCATTCGGCAGCGTATGCCCCGGCCGGTGCGCATCCTTTGGCCAGCGCCGGTGCAGCCAGAGCCAGGCGTCCGGCCGCGCCCGGATCCAGCGCTCCAGCAGGTCGTTGACCTGCTGGGTGAGCGCCGCCTGGTCGGCCGCGCGGTCGCCGCTGTCCGGCAGTACCAGCGGCGGCTCCACCACCAGCCGCAGTCGGGCCGGGCCGATCCGTTCGATGCGGCCGGGGATCACCGGGCAGCGCAGCCGCAGCGCCATCGCCGCCAGCGCGGTCGCGGTCATCGCGGCATGGCCGAACAGCGTGGCGCGGAGGCCGTCATTCATCTTCTGGTCGACCAGCATGCCGAGCGCCCCCCCGCGCATCACGTGCGCCAGCGCCGCCCTGGCCCCTCGGGCGCCCTTGGCGAACAGCGGCACCGGGGCGCCCATCGCCGCCCGGCGGAGGTCGCCGATCATGGCGTCGACCAGCGGGTTCCCGGCCGCCCGGTAGAACGAGGCGAAGCGGATGCCGTGATGGGCCACCGCCGGCGGCAGCATCTCCCAGTTGCCGATATGGCCTGACGCGAACAGCACGGCGCCGCCGCGCTCGGCCTGCGCCAGCAGGATTTCCGCGCCCTCCACCACCCAGCCCGGCCCGGCGGGCGTGCCGTAGCGCAGGCTGCCCAGATGCGGGAACTCGGCCACGGTGCGGCCGAGATTTTCCCATACCCCGCGCACGATGCGGGCCCTCGCCGCGGCGTCCAGCTCCGGCATCGCCAGCCGCAGGTTGGCGTGCGCCACCCGCGACACCGGCAGCGCCGGGCCGATCAGCCGGCACAGCCCGCCGCCCAGGTTGGAGGCGCGCACCGGCCCCAGCCGGCGGAACAGCCCCAGCAGCAGCCGGACGGCCGCGGCCTCCAGAAGCTGCGCCACCGATACCCGCCGTTCAGCCACGGCGGGTCGCCATCCGGTCGAGCAGCGCGTCGAGCGCCGGCGCGTCGGTCCAGCGCAGGCCGACGCCGATCACCTCCGTCTGCGGCCGCAGCTCGGCCGGCAGCCGCACGGCGTCCTTGGGCGTGGTGACCAGGGTCGCCCCCAGCCGCTCCGCCTCCCGCAGCAGCCGCGCCAGTGCCCCGGGCCGGAACCGGTGGTGGTCCGGGAACGACCGGCGGCCGACCAGCGTCAGCCCGGCCGCCTCCAGCCCGTCGAAGAACTTGGCCGGCCGCGCGATGCCGGCAAACGCGAGCAGCCGGCGTCCCCGCAGGTGGCCGGCTGCCACGTCCATCTCCAGCCGAGCCTCCAGCACCGGCAGCGCGGGCGGCAGGTTCCGGCGGACCCGGACGCGGTCCACGCCAATCACGATCGCCGCCGCCGCCCGCCCGGCCGCCGCCGCGACCGGCTCGCGCAGCGGCCCCGCCGGCAGCAGCCGGCCGTTGCCGAAACCGACCGCGCCATCGATCACCAGCAGCGGCCAATCCTGCACCAGCCCCGGATTCTGCAGCCCGTCATCCATCAGCAGGAGCTGGGCGCCGGCCGCGAGCGCCGCCCGGGCCCCGGCGGCACGGTCGGCCGCCACCCAGCAGGGCGCCGCGGCGGCCAGCAGCAGCGCCTCGTCGCCGACGGTGGCGGCATCGTGCACGGTCGGATCGACGTGCAGCACGCCCGCCCCGGCGCGGCCGCCATAGCCCCGGGTCAGGCAATGCACGGCGAGCCCGCGCGCACCCAGGCGCTGCGCCAGGTCAAGCGCAAGCGTGGTCTTGCCGGCGCCGCCGACGCCCGCGTTGCCGCAGCAGACCACCGGCACCGGCGCCCGCCCGCCCGGCCGGCGCAGCCGATGGGCGGTGGCGCGGGCGGTCAGCGCGCCGAACGGCGCCAGCAGCGCTGCGGGCAGCCGCCGTTCGCGATCGTACCAGTACCCAGGCGCCCGCATCACCGCTCCGGTAGCAGGGCGAGCAGCCGGGCCGCCAGCCGCTCCGGCAGCCCGGCCGAGGCGTCGGCGACGGCGCGGGCGGCGTCCGCCATCGCCTGGCGACGCTCCGGGCGCGACAGCATGCGGTCCAGCCAGTCCAGCAGCGATGGCGGATCGGCGGCGACGAACAGCGCGCCGGCCGCCTCGAGCCGGCGCATCTCGGCCGCGACATTGCCGATCAGCGGCCCGGAGGCGATGGCGCAGCCGAGCCGGGCCGGCTCCAGCGGGTTGTGGCCGCCGCCTGGCTGTCCGGTATCCAGGCTGTTGCCGACCAGCACGGTCCCGCACAGCCGATACAGCAGCCCGAGCTCGCCCAGCGTGTCGCAGACCCACAGCCCCGGCCCCGCCGGCGGATCCTCGCCCGCGGCACGTCGCGGCGCCCCGCCCAGCTCGGCGGCGACCGCCGGGCCGCGCCCGGGATGGCGGGGCGCCACGATCGTCAGCAGCCCGGGATGCCGCGGCGCCAGCGCCGCGTGCAACCGTGCCGCGATCGCCTCCTCGCCGGGATGGGTGCTGGCCGCGAGCCATGCCGGCCGTCCGCCGACCAGCCGCCGCAGCCGCGCCAGCTCCGCCATGTCGGCCGGCAGCGCCTCCGCCGCCTGCTTCAGGTCGCCGTCGTGCGCCACCGCCCGCCCGCCCAGCGCCCGCAGCCGGTCGGCATCCTCCGGCGAGCGGGCGCTGATCCAGGCGAAGGCGGCGAACAGCGGCCGCGCCAGCGGGCCGATGCGCCGCCAGGCCGCGTGGCTGCGCGCCGACAGCCGGGCGTTCAGCAGCACCAGTGGGATCGCGCGGCCCCGGCAGCCGGCGATCAGGTTCGGCCACAGCTCGCTCTCGACCAGCACCGCGAGATCGGGCCGCCAGCGGTCGAGGAAGCGCCGCATCCACAGCGGCACGTCGAGCGGCACGAAACGCAGCAGCATCCGGCCGCCGCCCCCGTCGCAGCCGATATCGGCCAGCTCGACGGCGAGGCGATCCTGCGCCAGGGTCTGCGCGCTGACCGTCCCGGTCGTCAGCAGCAGGTGCAGCGCGGGATCGGCCCGGCGCAGCGCTCCCAGCAGCGGCAGCAGCGACACCGTCTCGCCGACGCTGGCGGCATGCAGCCAGACCAGCCGACCCTCCGGCCGCCGCGAGCCGTCGATGCCGCGGCGCTCCGGCAGCCGATCCGCCAGCTCGCGCCCGGCGCGCAACCGACGCCGCAGCAGCAGCACGAGCGCCGGACCCGCCAGCCGGGTGGCGCCGGCCCAGGCGCGGAAGCCGAGGCTCACGTGGCCTCCGCCCGCGCGGCGACGGCGTCCAGGGCCGCGGCGATCGCCGGCAGCGCCGCCTCCCAGCCCCGCGCCTCGACCAGCAGCGGGCCGGAGCAGACGATCCGGCCGCGCCCGAACGGCACCGGCAGCCGCATGCGGTCCCAGGAACCGAGCCGCGGCCCGGGCCGGCAGCAGGCCGCGGCGGCGAACACCGGCGCCTGCGACAGCGCCGCCAGCCGCGCCACCCCGGGCTGCAGGCGCCGCCGCGGACCGCGTGGACCGTCCGGGGTGATGGTGACCAGGCCACCGTCCCGCAGCCGCCCCAGCAGGCCGCGCAGCGCCGCCGCACCACCTTTCGCCTTCACCCCCGGCTTGTGCTCGGACGAGCCGGCGACGGTCCCCACCTGCCAGCGCCGCACGATGTCGGTGATCAGCCGGCCGTCGCGACCCCGGCTGATCAGCACGGTCATCGCCATCGACGGCCGGGTCCGCCGCGCATGCCACAGCAGCGCCGGGCTCAGCGGCAGGAACTCGTGCCAGAACGCGACGATGGCGCCGCCGCCGTCCGGCGCGAACAGGCAGCGCCGGGCCTCGTCGGGCGCCTCCACGGTCCATCGCGTGGTGCGCAGCGCCACGCGCAGGTACCAGCCGATCAGCCGCCCGCCGCCATGCCGGACCGGCGCGCTCCGCAGCAGCCGCTTCATCGGACCGCGCCGGTATCAGCGGCCGGTCTGGCCGCGATGGCGCAGCAGGTGGTCGGCCAGCACGCAGGCCAGCATCGCCTCGCCGACCGGCACCGCGCGGATGCCGACGCAGGGATCGTGCCGGCCGCGGGTCGCCACCGCCACCGCCTCGCCGGCCCGCGTCACCGAAGCCACCGGGGTCAGGATCGAGCTGGTCGGCTTCACGGCGAACCGCGCCACCACCGGCTGCCCGGTCGAGATGCCGCCCAGGATGCCGCCGGCCTGGTTGGAGCCGAACGCCACCCGCCCGTCCGCCATCGTCATGGCGTCGGCGTTCTCCTCGCCGGCAAGTGCCGCGGCCGCGAAGCCGGCGCCGATCTCGACGCCCTTCACCGCGTTGATGCCCATCAGCGCCCCGGCGAGGTCGGCATCGAGCTTGCCGTAGAGCGGCGCCCCCAGCCCGGGCGGCACGCCGTCGGCCCGCAGCTCGATCACCGCGCCGATCGAGGAACCGGCCTTGCGCACCCGGTCCAGGCAGTCCTCCCAGACCGGCACCGTCTCCGCGTCCGGACAGTGGAACGGGTTCCGGCCAACCTGGTCCCAGTCCCAGCGCGCGGGATCGATGGCATGCGGCCCGATCCGCACCAGCGCGCCACGGATGCGCACGCCGACCCCCAGCACCAGCCGTGCCAC
>CALMVO010000016.1 GCA_937873205.1 uncultured Acetobacteraceae bacterium | reverse complement strand
ACCCATGAATCACACCCAGACCGCCCCGGGAAGAGCCTTCTCAAACGCGTTCTTAGACGGCAGCAGGAAACATTTACATCCGTCCGCGAGAGCGAGTTGTCTGCTCAAGCCTTTCGAGTGGAGGTAGCGTAAATGTATTTCTGGCTACTGTTGTTCTAACAAAAAACCCAACCGGAGGAGCATTTTGGGTTAAAACGCGCCATGACCTCCGATTCATAGAACGGGTTTATGCTTATACCGTGACCGGAAGAATGCTACGTGTCACAGGCTCCGTAAATCTCCCGCATCAGCCGTAAGTCCCGGCGGCGGAAAGGATCAGCGCTCCTCCACCCGCCCCACGCCGCGCACTCCTTTCAGCGCCTCCGCCAGCCGCGGCGACACCACGTACGCCTCCGGCAGCGCCACCTCGACCGCCGAGGTCTCGTCCAGCGCCGGCAGCAGCACGATGCGGCCGCGGCCGCCGCGCTCCTTCGCCAGCAGGTCGCGTACCGGGACCACCGCGTCGGGCCGTTCGATCCAGATCCGCATCACCCCACGATCCTCCGCCGCCGCCCGGTCGAGCGAAACCGCGTCCTGCGCCGTCACCCGCAGCATCTCGCCCTCCATGCGCAGGTCGGCCGTCACCAGCACCGCCTGCCCCACCACGAGCAGGTCCCGGGTCCGCGACAGCACCTCGCTGAAGAACGTCACCTCGCAGGAGCCGGACGCGTCCGACAGCCGCACCCAGGCCATCTTGGTGCCGGTGCGGGTCGGCCGCTCCTTGCGGTCGATCACGCAGCCAGCGATCTTGACGCGCCCCTGCGTCGCCGCCTGCTCCAGCCGGCTGGTCGGCACCACGCCGAGCCGGCGCAGCATTGGCCCGTAGGCGTCCAGCGGATGCCCGGTCAGGTGGAAGCCGATCGCGTCCGCCTCCAGCCCCAGCCGCTCGATGCCAGGCCAGTCGGCGACCTCCGGCAGGCGCAGGGTCTCGCGGGCGGCCACCGCGCCGAACAGCCCGCTCTGGCCGCTCGCCGCCTCCTCCGCCTGCAGCTGCGCCCGGCGCAGCAGAGTCTCGGCGGCGCCGAACACCCGCGCCCGGTTACCGTCCAGACTGTCGAAGGCGCCGGCCTTGGCCAGGTTCTCGATCTGCATCCGGCTAAGCTGCCGCGCATCGGCCCGCTGCGCGAAGTCGGCGAGGTCGGCGAACGGCCGCGTTCCGCGCGCCGCCTCGATCGCCTGCATCGCGGCGAAGCCCACCCGCTTCACGGCGGCCAGCGCGTAGCGGATCGACTGGGTGCCGTCCGCCGCCACCTCGACGACGAAGTCGGCCCCGGAGCGGTTGATGTCGGGCGGCAGCACCGCGACGCCGAGCCGCCCCGCCTCCTGGCGCAGCGCCGCCAGCTTGTCGGTCTTCTCGCGCGCCAGCGACAGGCAGGCGGCCAGGAACGCCACCGGATGGTTCGCCTTCATCCAAGCGGTCTGGTACGACACCAGCGCGTAGGCCGCCGCGTGGCTCTTGTTGAAGCCGTAATCGGCGAAGCGCGCCATCAGCTCGAACACCTCGATCGCCTTTTCGGCCGGGATGCCGCGCGCGACCGCCCCGTCCCGGAACAGCTCGCGGTGCGTGTCCATCTCGGCCCGGATCTTCTTGCCCATGGCGCGGCGCAGCAGGTCGGCGCCGCCCAGGCTGTAGCCCGCCATCTTCTGGGCGATCTGCATCACCTGCTCCTGGTAGACCATGATGCCGTAGGTCTCCTGCAGGATCTCGCGCAGCTCCTCGTGCGGCGCCTCCCACGCCTCGCCGTGCTTGCGCCGGCAATAGTCCGGGATGTTCGCCATCGGGCCCGGGCGGTAGAGCGCACCGGCGGCGATCAGATCCTCGAGCTGTGTGGGCCGCATCTGCCGCAGCACGTCGCGCATGCCGGCACCCTCGAACTGGAACACGCCGGCGGTATCGCCGCGCGCCAGCATCTCGTAGGTGCGCGCATCGTCCAGCGGCAGCGTCGCCAGGTCAACGACGACGCCCAATTTCGCCAGCATCTGCACGCCGCGCTGGAGGATGGTGAGCGTGGTCAGCCCGAGGAAGTCGAACTTCACCAGCCCGGCCTGCTCGACGAACTTCATGTTGTATTGCGACACCAGCATGTCGCTCTTCGGGTCGCGATACAGCGGCACCAGCTCGGAGAGCGGCCGGTCGCCGATCACCACGCCGGCGGCATGGGTGCTGGCGTGGCGATACAGGCCCTCCAGCTGAAGGGCGATCTCCATCAGCCGGCGCACTGCCTCGTCGCCGGCCTGCATCTCCTGCAGCCGCGGCTCGCCGTCGATCGCCTGGCGCAATGTCACCGGCTTGGCCGGATTGTTCGGGATCAGCTCGCAGACCTTGTTCACGACATGGAACGGCAGCCCCAGCACGCGTCCGACGTCGCGCACCGCGGCGCGTGCCTGCAGCTTGCCGAAGGTGATGATCTGCGCCACCCGGTCGGCGCCGTACTCGCGGCGCACGTAGCCGATCACCTCGTCGCGGCGGTCCTGGCAGAAATCGATGTCGAAGTCGGGCATCGACACCCGCTCCGGGTTCAGGAACCGCTCGAACAGCAGGTTGAACGGGATCGGGTCGATGTCGGTGATGGTGAGCGCCCAGGCCGCCAGCGAGCCCGCGCCGGAGCCGCGGCCGGGCCCCACGGGGATGTCCTGCGCCTTCGCCCACTGGATGAAGTCGGCGACGATCATGAAGTAGCCGGGGAAGCCCATCGACGCGATCACGCCCAGCTCGAACTCGAGCCGCGCGCGGTAGAGGGCCAGCGTCTCCGCATCCGCCCGCATCGCCTGCAGCCGCCGCTCCAGCCCCTCCCGGGCCATCGCCCGCAGCGTCTCGTCCTCGGTGGCGCCGGCGCGCACCTTGGGGCACATCGGCAGCAGGGGCTTCCGGGTCTCGGCCATCACCGCGCAGCGCCGCGCGATCGCCAGCGTGTTGTCGCACGCCTCCGGCAGGTCGGCGAACAGCTCGCGCATCATCGCCGGCGGCTTGAACCATTGCTCCGGCGTCACCCGCCAGCGCTCGCGCTCGGCCATGGTCCGCCCCTGCGCGATACAGAGGAGCGCGTCGTGCGCCTCGTGCATCGCGGGCGTCGCGAAGAAGCACTCGTGGGTGGCGACCAGCGGCAGGCCAAGCTCGTCGGCCAGCCCGATCATCCCCGGCTCGATCGCCCGCTCGATCGGAAGCCCGTGCCGCTGGATCTCGACCGCGACCCGGCCGGGGAAGGCGTGCGCCAGCGTCGTCAGCAGACGCCGCGCCTCCTGCTGCTGACCGTCGCCGAGCAGCCGCGCCAGCGGCCCACGGGTGCCGCCGGTCAGCAGCATCAGCCCCTCGGCACGGGCGCAGAGCGTGTCCAGCGTGATGCAGGGATCGGCCGGATCGCTCTCCAGGAACCCGATCGAGGACAGGTACTGCAGGTTGGCAAGCCCCGCGGCATCCTGCGCCAGCAGCACCACCGGCTCGGTGACCGGCACGCCCCGGTCCACCCGGCCGCCCAGCGAGATCTGGCAGCCGATGATCGGCTGCACGCCCTTGGCCGTGCAGTACTGCGAGAATTCCAGAGCCCCGAACAGGTTGCCGCTGTCGGCGATCGCCACCGCCGGCATCGAGGCCGCCTGCGCCAGCGCCGCGATCTCGGCGACCCGGATCGCCCCCTGGCTCAGCGAATAGGCGGAATGGACTCGGAGATGGACGAAGTCGCTGTGCGGCATGGCCCAATCTAGCAGCCAAGCCGGCCCCCGTCAGGCCGCCTTGCCGGTCCGCACCCCGCCCTGCTCGACCACGTGTTCGAGGCTGCGGCTGAGGAACGCCATCACGGCGATCTCCTCCGCCGTCAGCCCTCCGACCGCCCCCTTCTCGTGCGCCAGCGCCGCGTCGGCGCGGTGCTTCAGCGCGTCGGCCAGCGAGCCGTCGAGGTAGCCGTCGAAGATCTTCGGGTGGATGTAGCACTTGCGGCAGATCGCCGGCGTGTTGCCGAGCAGCTTGGCCACGGTCTCGATCGCCCGCAGCACGTTCTTCTTGGCCTTGGCGGCGCTGTCGAACTGCTCGAACTCGTGCAGCGCCAATGCGGCCAGGTTGGTCGCCGCCCAGGTGCGGAAGTCCTTGGCCGTGATGTCCTCGCCGGTCACCTCATGCAGGTACTCGTTGACGTCGTGCGACGAGATGTCGTGCTGCGCGCCGTCGGCGTCGACGTACTGGAACAGCTCCTGCCCACGCAGGTCCTGCAGGCGCGCCACGATGCCGGCCAGACGCCGGTCCTTCAGCTCGATATGCTGCTGGATACCGTGCTTGGCGCGGAAGTCGAGCACCAGGGCAGTACCCTTCACCTTGGCGTGCCGGTTGCGCAGCGTCGTCAGCCCGAAGCTCTTGTTGGTCTTTGCATATTCGTCGTTGCCGATGCGCATCATCGTCTTCTCGAGCAGCGCCACCACGGTCGCCAGCACCTTGGGCCGAGGCAGCCCCGTCAGCGCCAGATCCTTCGCCACCCGAGCCCGCAGCATCGGCAGCTTCTCACCGAAGACCAGCATCTTGCCGTACTTGGCCTCGTCGCGGACCGCCCGCCAATCGGCATGGTAGCGATACTGCTTGCGGCCGCGCACGTCGCGTCCCACCGCCTGCAGGTGGCCCTTCGGATCGCGGCAGATCCACACGTCGGTGTAGGCCGGGGGAACCGCCAGCTTGCGCAGCCGGGTCAGCACCGCCTCGTCGGTCACCACGGCGCCATCGGGCGCCACGTAGATCGGCCCGTCCGCGCCCATGCGCCGCGTATAGCCGGGCATGCCATCATCGACGTAGTGCAGGTGCGCCGCCTTCGCCGCCCGGCGAGGATCCAGCGCCGTCTCCGCCCCGTCGTCCGTCTCCAAGACCTCAGCCACCACAACCGCCTCGCGATCCAACACCTCAACAACCGGCCGGCCCGCGGCCGGTTCGCGGCTCAACCGAATGGGACGATCAATCCCTCGCGGAGCGTCACAATGCGGTCCATCCGCCCTGCCAGATCGACGTTGTGGGTGGCGATCATCGCAGCAACGCCCTGCTCGCGCACGACGTGCAGCAGCTCGGTGAAGACCGATGCCGAGGTTGCCACGTCGAGGTTGCCGGTCGGCTCGTCGGCGAGCAGCACGCGCGGCCGGTTCGCCAGCGCCCGCGCGATGGCGACGCGCTGCTTCTCGCCGCCCGACAGCTTGCCCGGCAGGTAGTCGAGCCGGTGCGACAGCCCGAACAGCCCGAGCAGCATGTCCGCCCGCACCAGCGCATCGCGTCGCGCCACGCCGCCAATCATCTGCGGCAGCACCACGTTCTCGCGCGCGGTGAACTCCGCCAGCAGGTGGTGGAACTGGTAGACGAAGCCGATCCGGTCCCGCCGGATCGCGGTGCGGTCGGCGTCGCCCAGGCCCGCCGCGTCGCGCCCGTCCACCAGCACGGCACCGCCGCCCGGCCGCTCCAGCAGCCCGGCCAAGTGAAGCAGGGTGGACTTGCCGGTGCCGCTCGGCGCCACCAGCGCCACGATCTCGCCAGGCCGCAGCACGAGATCGGCGCCGCGCAGCAGCTCCAGCGTCTCGTCGCCGCTGCGGTAGCCGTGCCGGACCCGGCGCAGCTCCAGCGGCGGCGGTGCCTCACTCATGCCGCAGCGCTTCGACCGGATCGGTGCGCGCCGCGCGCCAGCTCGGATAGAGCGTCGCCAGCAGCGACAGCACCAGCGCCATGACGATCACCTGGGTCACCTGCCCCCACTCCAGCTTCGCCGGCAGGTGCTCCAGGTAGTAGATCTCGGGGTTGAACAGGTCGGCGCCGGTCACCCGCTGCACCAGGTCCTTGATGCGCTCGATGTTCAGGCAGAACACGATGCCGATCGCGGTGCCGACCAGCGTGCCGGTGACGCCCACCGAGGCGCCGCACATCAGGAAGATCCGCATGATGGCGCCGCGCGTCGAGCCCAGCGTGCGCATCACCGCGATGTCTCGCGTCTTGTCCTTCACCATCATGATCAGCGACGAGATCACGTTAAAGGCGGCGACCAGGATGATCAGCGTCAGGATCAGGAACATCACGTTCTGCTCGACCTGCACCGCGCCGAACAGCGCGTTGTTCATGTGCGTCCAGTCGAGCACGCGCAGCGGCGCGCCGGCCAGCGCCTGGCGGATCTCCGGCGCCACCCGGCAGACATCGTCCGCGGAGCGCGTCGTCACCTGGATCAGCGACACGCCGCCCGGCATCTGGAAGTAGGTCTGCGCCGCCGCCAGCGGCAGGAACACCACGCTCGAATTGTAGTCGTTGACGCCGGCATCGAAGATCGCGACCACGCGATAGGCGCGCACCCGCGGCACGGTGCCGAACGCGGTCGCCGCTCCGTTCGGCGAGACCAGCGTCATCCGGCTGCCGATGTCGAGGTTGGCGTGCGCCGCCAGCGTGGCGCCGATCATGATCGCATCGTCGCCGTGGACGTCCGCGAGCGAGCCGGCGCGGATGTTGTCGCTGATCTCGTGCAGCCCCTGCAGGTCGGCCTGGCTCATGCCGTGCACCAGCCCGCCGGCACTGTAGCCGCCGACGCTCAGCAGCACCTGGCCCTCGACGATCGGCGACGCCGACACCACGCGCGGGATCTGCCTGATCCGGTCGGCGACGCCCGCGTAGTCCTCGATCGGGGCGCCGGCGCCATACACGCTGAGGTCGCCGTTCAGCCCCAGGATGCGCGACAGCAGGTCTGCGCGGAAGCCGTTCATGACCGACATCACGATGATCAGCGTGGCGACGCCGAGCGCGATGCCGACGAGCGAGAAGATCGCGATCACCGAGACGAAGCGCTCGCCGCGCCGGGCGCGCAGGTAACGGCCGGCGACGGTCCGCTCGAAGGCGTTGAACATTGGCGATCAGCGTCCGAGGACGCGCTCCATGGCATCGTCGAACGAGAGGTCGGCCTTCTCGCCGGTGGCGCGACGCTTCAGCTCGACCCGGCCGGCGGCGGCCCCGCGCGGCCCCACCACCATCTGCCAGGGATGGCCCATGAGGTCGGCGTCGGCGAACTTGGCGCCGGCGCGGTCGGTGCGGTCGTCGTAGAGCAGTTGCCCGGGGGCCGCCGCGTAAAGCCGCTCGCACAGCGCATCGCACGACGCGTCGCCGACCTTCAGGTTCAGGATCGCGGCGGCGAACGGCGCCACGCCGTCCGGCCAGACGATGCCGGCCTCGTCATGGCTGGCCTCGATGATGGCGCCGACCAGCCGCGACACGCCGATGCCGTAGCTGCCCATCTCGGGATGGAAGCTGGTGCCGTCGGCACCCACGACCGAGACGTCCATGGACTCGGTATACTTCGTGCCGAAATAGAAGATATGTCCCACCTCGATGCCGCGGCCTTCGCGCCGCCGCTCGGCCGGGACCTTGTCCCAGGCGGCAAGGTCATGCTTCTCGTCAGTCGCCGCGTAGTTCACATTCACGCGGAGGAAGAATTCGGCCAGCGAGGCAGGATCCGACACATCCACCGGCTGCGATAGCCAATCCTCCTCGTCGAGGGCGCCATCATAGAACACGCCGCTCTCGCCGGTCGGCGCCAGCACGATGAACTCGTGGCTGAGGGTGCCCCCGATCGGCCCGGCATCGGCAACCATCGGGATCGCCTTCACCCCCAGGCGCTGGAACGTGCGCAGGTAGGCCAGCATCATGCGCCGGTAGCTGGCGACCGCGCCGTCGTAGTCGGCATCGAAGCTGTAGGCGTCCTTCATCAGGAACTCGCGGCCCCGCATCACGCCAAAGCGCGGCCGCACCTCGTCCCGGAACTTCCACTGGATGTGGTAGAGCGTCTGCGGTAGCGACCGATAGGATGTTACCGCCTGCCCGAGCAGGTCGGTGATCATCTCCTCGTTGGTCGGACCGTAGAGCAGGTCGCGCTCGTGCCGGTCGCGGATCCGCAGCATCTCCGGCCCGTAGGCATCGTAGCGCCCGCTGCGGCGCCACAGCTCGGCCGGCTGCAGCGTCGGCATCAGCACTTCCTGCGCACCCACCGCATCCTGCTCCTCGCGCACGACCTGCGCGATGCGGCGGAGCACGCGCAGGCCGGCCGGCAGCCACGCATAGATTCCGGATGCGGTCTGCCGCACCAGCCCGGCCCGCAGCATCAGCCGGTGCGACACGATCTGCGCCTCGGCCGGGTTCTCCTTCAGGGTCGGCATGAAGCTGCGGGACAGACGCATCGAGGGACGGGCTCACGGAAAAGGCGCACGGACGCAGGAGGCGGGACCCTAGATCAAACCGCGCCGCGGCGAAACAGAGCCCCGATTGTGCATCGCACAAGTAAAAAACATGATTTCGTTTTAATTCTGTGATGACAGAACCGCAATGAAGGCATAGAACCCCTCCACGACGCCTGGTTCAAGTGATCAAGCCGAGTTTAGGGAGAAAACGCCAGTCACGCGGCACGAAGAGTGTCTATGCTCTCTCTACCGAAGATGATCTGCGGAACCGCGTAGCGAGTTCAACCAATCAACGGGTCAAGCACGACAACAAGAACCCGCCCCGGCCGTCAATGCACACAAGTGATGCAGGCCAAACCTGGAAGTGCCCGCCGCTTCATCAGCGGCGGCACCCTTCCCTCCTCAGACCCGCATCAGATGCACGTCCACCAGCGGCCGCTTCTGCAGCTTGCGGCCAAGCGCCCGGCGCAGCGCCGTCTTGGCGGCATCGCGGAAGGTGTCCTCGTCCTGTCGTACGCCCGCGGGGATGTCGGCGAGCCCGGCAGCGAACATGTCGGCAACCCGCTCCGCCTCCGAATCGTCGGAATCGAACAGCCCGGGTGCCGAAAGCTTCGGCGAGCCGATCACCCGGCCGGCCCCGTCCACCACCAGGCTCGCCAGCACCATGCCGTTGAACAGCATCTTGCGTCGCGCCGACAGCACGCCGCCGGTCATCGGCAGCAGCCGGTTGCCGTCGAGCGCCAGCCGCCCGACCGGGGCGGTGTCCACCACCTCGACCCGGTTCGGCGACAGGTTCAGGATGTCACCGTCCTCGAGCAGGATCGGCGTCACCCCCTCTTCCCGCGCCAGCTCGGCGTGCGCGGTGAGGTGGCGCCACTCGCCATGCGTCGGCACCGCGTAGCGCGGGCGAACCAGCCCGTAGAGCCGCCGGATCTCGTCCCGCGCCGCATGACCCGACACGTGCACGCTGTGGTCGCGGTCGGTCAGCACGCGCACGCCGCGCCGCACCAGGCTGTCCTGCACCGCCATCACCGCGCGCTCGTTGCCGGGGATCATCCGGCTCGAATAGACCACGGTGTCGCCCTCGCCGAGCGAGATGTTCTGATGCGTGTCGGCGGCGATCCGGGACAGCGCGCTGCGTGGCTCGCCCTGGCTGCCGGTCACGATCAGCAGCAGGTTGTCGTCGGGGATGTCCTCGGCGTCCTGCTCGGACAGGAAGTCCGGCACGTCGCGAAAATAGCCGCACTCGCGCGCCGCCACCTCCAGGTTGCGGAGGGATCGCCCGACCACCACCACGGACCGTCCGGCCGCCTCGGCGGCGAGGGCTATGCTCTCCACCCGCGCCACGTTGCTGGCAAAGCAGGTGACCGCCACCCGGCCGGAGATGCTGCGGACCAGCGAGGCCATGTTGCGACGGACATCGGCCTCGGAGCCGCTTTCGCCTTCGACCATGGCGTTGGTGCTGTCGCACACCAGCGCCAGCACGCCCTCGCGACCGAGTGCGGCGAACGCTTCCAGATCCGTCGGTGGCCCGACCAGCGGGTTGGGATCCAGCTTCCAGTCGCCGCTGTGCAGCACAGTGCCGTAGGGCGTGCGCAGCACCAGAGCCTGCGCCTCCGGCACGGAATGCGTCATCTGCAGGAACTGCAAGCGGAACGGTCCCAGCTCGAAGCGGCCGTTGCGCGGGATCACGTGCAGCGGCACCTGGCCCAGCAGCTGCGCCTCGCCCAGCTTGCGCCGCAGCACCGCGGCCGCGAACGGCGTCGCGTAGACCGGGCAGCGCAGCTGCGGCCAGAGATGCGCCACGGCACCGATATGGTCCTCGTGCGCATGGGTGATCACGAGCCCGATCAGCGCCCGCCGCCGCTCGGCGATGTAGCTCGGGTCGGGCATCAGGATCTCGGCCTCGGGCGTGTCGGCGCCGCCGAAGCCGATGCCGCAATCGACTGCGAGCCAGGTCTCGTCGCACCGGTATAGGTTGAGATTCATGCCGATCTCGCCCGTCCCGCCTAGGGGCAGGAACGCCAGGCCGCCGCTTGCTTCCGTCATCAGTCGCCTTCGATCATTTTGGTTCGTTCATTGGTCAATGCGGGATGGGGATTGCGCCCCGCGAGGATGCGGAGACCCTCGAGCGTCAGCTCCGGGTCAATCCGCTCGATGATGTCCGTCCCTTCGGCCAGCAATGGCGCCAAGCCGCCAGTGCCGACGACTTTCATCGGCTGGCCGAACTCGGCCTTGATCCGGGCGACGATGCCCTCGACCAGTCCGATATAGCCCCAGAAGATGCCCGATCGCATCGCCGCGATGGTGCTGCGGCCGATCACCGTCCTCGGTCGCCCGATCGCGATCCGCGGCAGCCGTGCCGCCGCCATGTGCAGCGCCTCGATCGACAGGTTCACCCCGGGTGCGATGGCTCCTCCGTTATAGCCGCCATTCCCGTCCACCACGTCGAAGGTGGTCGCGGTGCCGAAATCGATCACGATCAGCGGCCCGCCATGGATGCGATGCGCCGCCAGACCGTTCAGCAACCGGTCCACGCCGACCTCGCCTGGCTGGTCCATGTTGATCGGGAAACCCCAATCGAGTGCGATCGTCGCGACCAGCGGCTCGGTGCGGAACCAGTCGCGGCTCAACCGGCGCAAGTTGTAGAGGGCGGCGGGCACGACGGTGCCGATCACCACCCGATCGATCTGGCGCGGCTGCAGACCCTGATGCGAGAGCAGCGCCAGCAGCCAAACCGCGTACTCGTCCGACGTGCGCTGGACGTCGGTCGAGATCCGCCAGATGCCGCGCCATGCCAACTGGTCGTGCACGGCGAAGACGATATTGGTGTTCCCGGCATCGACCACAAGCAGCATCGCGGTCAGCGCCCATCCAGCAGGAGGATCTCGCCGGTCTCGAAGCGCAGCGTCCGCAGTCCGTTCCTCAACATCAGCGCGCCGTCGGCATCCAGCCCAGCGAAGGTCCCCTCTGTCTGCACGTCCGGGGTCCGAACTGCAAGCGCGGTGCCAACCGGGTGCGCGTGCGCCAGCCACGCGGTCCGGATCGGCGCGAAGCCGTCCTGGTCCAGCATCGTGCACCAGCGTCTGGTCGCCGCCGCCAGCCGGTGCGCCACGTCCTGCGGCCGCGGCGGCGGACCGAGCTCGGAGAGGCTGGCCGCCTGCCGATCGTCGAGCGCCGGCGCTGCAGCCAGGTTGGCGCCGTAGCCGATCACCAGCCATTCGCCGCCACGTTCCACCAGGATGCCGCCCAGCTTGCGGCCGCCCAGCAGCACGTCGTTCGGCCATTTCAGCGACAGCGGCGCGGCGTCCGCGAACTCGACCAGCGTCTCGTGGAGCGCCAGCCCGGCTAGGAACGGCCAGGCCGCAACCGGCCCGGCCGCGGGAGCCGGCCGCAGCAGCATCGAGCAGGCGAGGTTGCCGGGATGGCCGGCCCAGGAGCGGCCCCGGCTGCCGCGGCCGCGTGTCTGCCGTTCCGCCAGCACCACCAGCCCGGCCGGTTCGCCCGCCTCGGCACGTTCGATGCAGAGATCCGAGGTGGAGGCCAGCTCGTCATAGGCCTCGAATCGCCAGTCGCCCGCGGCGATCAACGGCCGGCGACGGCATGGGCGCGCGTCACCGGAACAGCACCGCGGCGGCGGCCTGGGCCGCCCCCACCACGGGGCCCAGCACCAGCAGGAACAGGCCAGTGATTAAAGCCATTGCGCCCGTGACCGCCGACACCGACCGCACGCTGCGGTCGAACGCCGGCACCGGCCCGTCCAGGTACATCACCTTCACCACCCGCCAATAGTAGTACAGTCCGATCACGCTGGTGACCACGCCGACCACCGCCAGCGTCCACAGCCCGGCCTGCACCGCGGCGGCGAACACCAGCAGCTTGCCGAAGAAGCCGGACAGCGGCGGCATGCCGGCCATGCCGAACATGAACACCGCCATCGCCAGCGCGAGCATCGGCCGGGTACGCGACAGGCCGGACAGGTCGCTGATGCGGTCGAGTGGCTGGCCGCCGCGTCGCATGGCGACGATGCAGGCGAACGCGCCGGTGGTCATGAACAGGTAGGTGGCGAGGTAGACCAGCGTGCCGCGGATACCGGCCGGCGTCGCCGCCGCGAGCCCCATCATCGCGTAGCCCATGTGGCCGATCGAGCTGTAGGCCATCAGCCGCTTGACGTTGGTCTGCTGGATCGCCGCCAGCGACCCCAGCGCCATGGTGGTGATCGACACCAGCTCGACCAGCAGCTGCCACTGGTGCGTGAGGTGGCCGAACGGGCCCGCCATCACCCGCAGCAGCAGCGCGAAGGCCGCCACTTTGGGCGCCCCGCTCATGAACGCCGTCACCGAGATCGGCGCGCCCTCGTACACGTCCGGCGTCCACATGTGGAAAGGGGCGGCCGAGAGCTTGAAGGCCAGCCCCACGAACACGAACACGATGCCGATCACCAGCCCGGCCGGCACCGCTGTGCTGGGACCGCCGCCGATCAGCGCATGACGCAGCCCGCCATACTCCAGCGTGCCGGCGAAGCCGTAGACCAGCGAGATGCCGTAGAGCAGCAACCCGGACGCGAGCGAGCCCAGCACGAAGTATTTCAGCCCGGCCTCCGCCGAGGTGAGCTCGTCGCGGGCAAACGCGCACAGGATGTAGATCGCCAGGCTCTGCAGCTCGAGCCCGACGAACAGCGTCATGAGGTTTTCCGACGACGCCATCAGCATGGTGCCGACGGTGGCGAACAGCAGCAGCAGCGGGAACTCGAAGCGGTCGATCTTCTGGCGGCCGTTATAGTCGAGCGACAGCACCGCGCAGAGCCCGGCTCCGGCCAGGCTCAGGATCTTCATGTAGCGGGCGAAGCCGTCGCCGACGAAGGTGCCGCGATAGCCGGTGCCGTCCGGCGCCAGCAGCACCAGCACCGCCGCCACCAGATAGGCCACCAGAGTGAGCACGGTGCAGGCGCGCGTGGGGTTGCCCCGCTTCTGCACCACCCCGAACAGCAGGATGGCGAGACCGCACACCGAGAGCACGATCTCCGGCAGCGCCAGGGTCCAATGGGTCACGGGCCGCCCCTACCGGAAGATCAGGAACACGGAGGTGAGCGTCAGCAGCCCGACCAGCATGGTGAAGGCATAGACGGCGATCGAGCCGGTCTGGATCCGCACGATCTGCGCCGACCCGCCCCCGGTCAGCCGCGCCAGCCCGTTCGGCACGCCGTCGATCACCCGGTCGTCGCCGACGTGCCACAGCCCGCCAGCCAGCCAGCGGTAAGGACGTACGAAGACGGCGTCGTAGAGCTCGTCGAAATACCACTTGTTCAGCAGGAACAGATGGAGCCCGCGGAACCGCGTCGCCAGCATCGCCGGCACCGCCGGCCGCGCCATGTAGCAGAACCAGGCCGCCGCCACGCCGCAGACCGACATCAGCGTCGGCACCAGCGTGATCAGCAGCGGCAGGTGCTCGAGACGGGTCAGCACGTGGTTGTCGGCGCCGGAGAAGATCGCACCATTCCAGAACGCCGCCTGGCCGGCGCCGACATAGGGCCTGTAGAGCAGCCAGCCGGCGAAGATCGCCCCCAGCGACAGCACGAGCAGCGGCAGGATCATCACCGGCGGGCTTTCGTGCGCCCGGTCGTGCAACCGGGCGTCGCGCGGGGCGCCGTGGAACACCAGGAAGATCAGCCGGAAGCTGTAAAGTGCGGTGATGAACGCGGTCAGCACGCCCAGCACCCAGCCGTAGAGGCCAAGGCCGCCGGCGACCCAGGCGCCGTCGATGATCGCGTCCTTCGACCACCAGCCCGAGAAGGGCGGGATCGCCGAGATCGCCAGCGTGCCGGCCCACATCGCGCCGTAGGTGAACGGCAGCCGGCGCCACAGCCCGCCCATCCGGCGCATGTCCTGCTCGCCGTGCAGGCTGTGGATCACGGCGCCCGCACTCAGGAACAGCAATGCCTTGAAGCAGGCGTGCGTGGTGAGGTGGAACATCGCCGCCTGGTAGGCGCCGACGCCGACACCGATGAACATGTAGCCGAGCTGCGAACAGGTCGAGTAGGCGATCGTGCGCTTGATGTCGGGTTGCACCAGCCCGACGGTGGCGGCGAAGAAGCAGGTGCTGGCGCCGATCACCACCACCACGCCCTTGGCCACCGGCGCGAACTCCAGCAGCGGCGACATCCGCGCCATCAGGAACACCCCCGCGGTCACCATGGTGGCGGCGTGGATCAGCGCCGAGACCGGCGTCGGCCCCTCCATCGCATCGGGCAGCCAGACGTGCAGGAAAAGTTGCGCCGACTTGCCGGCGGCGCCGATGAACAGCAGCACGCCGATCACCTCGTAGGTGCGCAAGCTGGTGCCGAACAGCGTGTAGACGCTGTCGGCGTGCGCCGGCACCAGCGCGAAGATGTTGTCGTAGGCGATGCTGCCGAACTGCAGGAACAGCAGCGCGATGCCGACCATGAAGAACAGGTCGGCGATCCGGTTGACCACGAACGCCTTGACCGCAGCCCGCGTGGCGCTCGGTCGGTCGTACCAGTAGCCGATCAGCAGGTAGCTCGCGAGGCCCACGCCCTCCCAGCCGAAGAACAGCTGGATCAGGTTGTCGGAGCTGACCAGCATCAGCATGGCGAAGGTGAACATCGACAGGTAGGCGAAGAAGCGCGAGACCGGCATCGTCTCGTGGCTCATGTAGCCGACGCTGTAGATGTGGATCAGCGTCGACACGACCGTCACCATGGTCACCATCGACACCGACAGCGCGTCCACCCGGAGCTGCCAGGAGGCGTGGAACCCACCCGCCTTGACCCAGGTCGAGATCGGCACCGCGATGGTCTGCGACCCGGTGCCGACGCTAAGCCACAGCGCCGCGACGGCACAGGCCGAGGCCACCGCCATCAGCAGGACGCTGGCCGCCATCGACGCGCGGTCGCCGATCATGCGGCCGAACAGCCCGGCGATCACCGCCCCCAGCAGCGGCACGAACACGGCAAGCGCGAAGAGGGGACCGATCGACGGCATGCTCAGCCCTTCATCAGCGTCACGTCCTCGACCTGGATCGAGCCGCGGTTGCGGAAATAGACGGTGACGATGGCAAGCCCGATCGCAGCCTCGGCGGCCGCCACGGTCAGCGAGAACAGCGTCAGCACCTGGCCCGAGAGGTCGCCGAGCGCGGCAGAGAACGCCACCAGGTTGAGGTTGGCCGCCAGCAGGATCAGCTCGATCGACATCATGATGACGATGATGTTCTTGCGGTTGAGGAAGATCCCGAACACGCCGAACACCAGCAGCATCGCCGTCACGACGAGGAAAGGCCCGAGCCCGACCAGCTGGATGCCGTGCGCCATGGTCGGT
The DNA here is from genome assembly GCA_937873205.1 of uncultured Acetobacteraceae bacterium. GTDB lineage: Bacteria > Pseudomonadota > Alphaproteobacteria > Acetobacterales > Acetobacteraceae > Lichenicola. Next base: position 16,661 of record CALMVO010000016.1, on the reverse strand, counting down.
CCTCAGGCTCCGAGATGCTGGTTGGTCTCGTGGTCCTCCGGCGCCCGGCCCGAGCCGTGCGCGGCGACCGCGCCATAGCCGCCGGGTGGCCGCAGGTAGCCGCCCTGCCCGTCCGTGCCCTGCCCCAGCGAGAGGGTCATCATCTGCAAGGTGTCGGCCGGCTGCCGCGCGTGCTGGGCCGCCACGTCCTGCCGCCGTGCCGACGGCCGCTCGCGCAGCGTCAGCACGATGGCGCCGATCATCGCCACCAGCAGCACCAGCCCGCACGCCTGGAACAGCAGCACGTAGTCGGTATAGATCAGCTGGCCGAGCGCCTGCGTGTTGCCGAGCACCGGCGTGCCCGCCGCCACCGCCGCCGGCGTCACGTCGGGGATCAGGTGCCAGCGCCCGACCGTGAACACCAGCTCGGCGAAGAGGACGAGGCCCACTGCGGCCCCCACGGGCGCATAGCGCTGCAGCCCTTCCCGCACCTGATTGAAATTGACGTCCAGCATCATGACCACGAACAGGAACAGCACGGCCACGGCGCCGACATAGACGATGACCAGGATCATCGCCAGGAACTCCGCGCCCGCGATCAGGAACAGCCCGGCCGCGTTGAAGAAGGCCAGGATCAGGAACAGCACCGAGTGCACAGGATTGCGCGCGCTCACCACCATCACGGCGGAGAGCACCAGCACGGTGGCGAACAGGTAGAACGCGAGCTGGGTGATCATCGGCCCACTCTCATCGGTAGGGCGCATCCTGTTCGAGCCGGCGCGCCAGCACGCTCTCCCAGCGGTCGCCGTTCGAGAGCAGCTTGTCCTTGTTGTACATCAGCTCCTCGCGCGTCTCGGTGGCGAACTCGTAGTTCGGCCCCTCGACGATCGCGTCCACCGGGCAGGATTCCTCGCACAGCCCGCAATAGATGCACTTGGTCATGTCGATGTCGTAGCGCGTCGTGCGCCGTGACCCGTCCTCGCGCGGCTCCGCCTCGATTGTGATCGCCTCCGCCGGGCACACCGCCTCGCACAGCTTGCAGGCGATGCAGCGCTCCTCGCCGTTCGGGTAGCGGCGCAGCGCGTGCTCGCCCTTGAAGCGCGGGCTGTAGTGCGCCTTCTCGTGCGGGTAGTTGATGGTGGCCTTCGGTTTGAACATGTAGCGCAGCGTGACGCCCATGCCCGAAAGCAGCTCGGTGAGCAGGAAGGAACGCGCGGTGCGATCGAGCAGCGCCATCAGCCGATACCGTGGACAAGAGGGGTGGACGACAGGCCGGGCAGCAGCCCGGTCGCCATCAGGAAGCCGGCGGTGAGCACCATCCAGACCAGCGAGAACGGCAGGAACACCTTCCAGCCCAGGCGCATGAGCTGGTCGTAGCGGTAGCGCGGGAAGGTCGCCCGCACCCAGATGAACATGAACAGCACGAAGCAGATCTTGAGAATCAGCCAGATCGGGCCGGGGATCCACGTGAACGGGGCGACGCCGAACGGCGCCAGCCAGCCGCCCAGGAACAGGATGCTGGTCATCGCCGACATCAGGATCATGTTCATGTACTCGCCGAGGAAGAACAGCCCGAATGCCAGCGCGCTGTACTCGACGAAGAAGCCGGCGACGAGCTCGCTCTCGCCCTCCGGCAGATCGAACGGCGCGCGGTTGGTCTCGGCCAACGACGAGACGAAGAAGATCACGAACATCGGCAGCATCGGCAGCACGAACCAGACGTGCCGCTGCGCCAGGATAATCTGGTTGAGGTTGAGGCTGCCCACGATCAGCAGGATCGAGACGATCACCAGCCCGAGCGACACCTCGTACGATACCATCTGCGCCGCCGAGCGCAGACCGCCCATGAACGCGTACTTGGAGTTGGACGCCCAGCCGGCGATCAGGATGCCATAGACGCCGAGCGACGAGACCGCGAACAGATAGAGGATGCCGACATTGATGTCGGCGATCGCCCAGCCGTTGTTGGTCGGGATCACCGCCCAGGCCATCATCGCCAGCACGAAGGTGAGGAACGGCGCGAACAGGTAGAGCACCCGGTTGGCGCCGGCCGGGATCACCGTCTCCTTGGTCAGCATCTTGATCGCGTCGGCAAACGTCTGGAACATCCCGAACGGCCCGACCACGTTCGGCCCCTTCCGGAGCTGCATGGCGCCCAGCACCTTGCGCTCGGCATACACAAGGTAGGCCACCCCCATCAGCAGCGGCACCAGGATCGCCAGGCACTCCGCCACCGTCAGGATGAGCAGGCCTACCGCCGTGTGCAGGAAGAAGTGCGACACCAGGGCCTACTCCGCCGCCTGCAGCACGGGATGCGAATAGATCCGCGAGCACTCCGACATGGTGACGCTGGCCCGGCTGATCACGTTGGTCTGGTAGTAGTCGTGGATCGCCTGGCTGAACGGCGCCGAGCCGACCGCACCCGCGTCGCCCGCCGGACCGGCCAGCTCGCCGGCGCCGAACCGCGGCAGCCCCTGGCGACTGAACACCGGGTTCACCTCGACCATCCGCCGCCGCAGCGTCTCGATGTCGTCGTAGGGCAGCGTGTGGCCGATCACCTCGGAGAACGCGCGCAGGATGCGCCAGTCCTCGCGCGCCTCGCCCGGGGGAAAGATCGCCTGGAATGCGATCTGCACCCGGCCCTCGGTGTTGACGTAGGTGCCCGACTTCTCGACGTAGGTGGCGCCCGGCAGGATCACGTCGGCCCGCGCCGCCCCGGCATCGCCGTGATGGCCCTGATACACCACGAAGGTGTCCGGCCCGATCCGGCCCGGCCCGATCTCGTCCGCACCCAGCAGCCACAGCACGTCGACGCCGCCGCTCATCATGCCGGCCACCGACCGCCCGCCCTCGCCCGGCAGCATCCCGAGATCGAGGGCCGCCATCCGCGACGCCGCATGATGCAGGACGTTGAAGCCATGCCACTCCGGCGTCAGCGCGCCGACTTCCTTCGCCAGCGCCCAGGCCGCCGCCAGCACCGCTGCTCCGTCTTCGCGTGCCAGCGCCGCCCCACCCACAACGATCATCGGCCGCTTCGCCGCCCGCAGCGTCTCCGCAAAGCCGACGCCGCCATCGAGCAGCCCGGTCAGCACCGCCGGCCGGTCACCGAGACTCTCGACGTCGTAGGTGAGGTCGGGCCCCGAAGCGGCGATCACGCCGACGGGGAATCCGCCCGCCAGCCAGCGCTTGCGGATGCGCGCGTTGATCACCGGCGCCTCGCGGCGCGGGTTGCAGCCGACCAGCAGCAGCGCGTCCGCCTCCTCGATGCCGGCGATGGTGGTGTTGAAGCCGTAGAACTCCCGCCGCGACACGTCGTACTGCGCGCCGTCCTGCCGGCAGTCGAGATTAGGCGAGCCTAGCGCGGTCATGAGGTCTTTCAGCGCCATCATGCTCTCGGCGTCGCAGAGGTCGCCGACGACAGCGCCGATGCGCTCGCCGCGCACCCCCTCGAGCCGCCGCCCGATCGCCACGAACGCGTCCTGCCAGCTCGCCGCGCGCAGCTTGCCGCCCACCCGTACCCAGGGCCGGTCCAGCCGACGCCGCTTGAAGCCGTCGAACGAGAACCGGCCCTTGTCGGCCATCCACTCCTCGTTCACCGCGTCGTTGGTGCGCGGCAGGATGCGCAACACCTCGCCGCCACGCGCATGTACGCGGATGTTGGTGCCGACCGCGTCGGTCGCGTCGATGCTGTCGGTCTTGTTCAGCTCCCACGGCCGCGCCACGAAGGCGTACGGCTTTGAGGTCAGCGCGCCCACCGGGCAGATGTCGATCAGGTTGCCCGACAGCTCCGAAGTGAGCGCCTTCTCGACGTAGGTGCCGATCTCCATGTTCTCGCCACGGGACGTGGCGCCCACCTCCGGCACGCCGGCCACCTCGGAGGCGAAGCGGACGCAGCGCGTGCACAGGATGCAGCGCGTCATCACCGTCTTGACCAGAGGGCCCAGGTACTTGTCCTGCACCGCCCGCTTGTTCTCGGCGTAGCGCGAATGATCCGAGCCGTAGGAGTAGGCCAGGTCCTGCAGGTCGCACTCGCCGCCCTGGTCGCAGATCGGGCAGTCGAGCGGATGGTTGATGAGCAGGAACTCCATCACCGCGCGCCGCGCGCGCCGCACCATCTCGGTGTCGGTGCGCACGACCATGCCGTCGGCCACGGGATAGCCACAGGAGGCCACGGGCTTCGGCGCCTTTTCGATCTCGACCAGGCACATCCGGCAGTTGCCGGCGATCGACAGCCGCTCATGATAGCAGAAGCGCGGGATCTCCTTGCCGGCGGCCTCGCAGGCCTGCAGCACGTTGGACCCGTTCGCGACCTCGACGATGATGCCGTCGACGGTGACTCTCGCCATGCTCAGCTCACTCCGCCGCCATCGGCACGGGCAGGTTGGCCGGCGTCGGCGCCAGCCTGGTCCCCTCGCCATGCGTCCGCTTGTAGGCGTTGATGCGCTCTTCCATCACCGGGCGGAAGTGCCGGATCAGCCCCTGGATCGGCCAGGCCGCCGCATCGCCCAGCGCGCAGATGGTGTGGCCTTCCACCTGGCGCGTCACCTGCTCGAGCATGTCGATCTCCTCGAGTTCGGCACGGCCCTCCACCATCCGGTACATCACCCGCATCATCCAGCCGGTACCCTCCCGGCACGGCGTGCACTGGCCGCAGCTCTCGTGCTTGTAGAAGCGCGAGAACCGCGCGATCGCCCGGATGACGTCGGTGGACTTGTCCATGACGATCATGCCGGCGGTGCCGAGCCCCGATTTCTCGGCCCGAAGGCTGTCGAAATCCATCAGCACGGTATCACAGGTGGAGGCCGGGATCAGCGGCACCGAGCATCCGCCCGGGACCACCGCCAGCAGGTTGTCCCAGCCGCCCCGTACGCCGCCGGCATGGCGGTCGATGATCTCGCGCATCGGCACGCTGAGCTCCTCCTCGACCAGGCACGGACGGTTCACGTGGCCCGAGATCGAGAACAGCTTGGTGCCGCAGTTGTTCGGCCGGCCGAACGAGGAGAACCAGGCGCCGCCGCGGCGCAGGATGGTGGAGGCGACCGCGATGCTCTCGACGTTGTTCACCGTGGTCGGGCAGCCGTAGAGCCCCATCGCCGCCGGAAACGGCGGCTTCATGCGCGGCAGGCCCTTCTTGCCCTCCATGCTCTCCAGCATCGCGGTCTCCTCGCCGCAGATGTAGGCGCCGGCGCCGCGGTGCACGAACAGGTCGAAGTCCCAGCCCGAGCCGCCGGCGTTGCGGCCGATCAGCCCGGCCTCGTAAGCCTCGTCAATCGCGAACTGCAGGTGGCGCGTCTCGTGAAAATACTCGCCGCGCACGTAGATGTAGGCGGTATGCGCGCCCATCGCGAAGGACGCGATCAGCGCGCTCTCGATCAGCTTGTGCGGCTCGTGGCGCAGGATCTCGCGATCCTTGCAGGTGCCGGGCTCGCTCTCGTCGCCGTTGATCACGAGGTAGGACGGCCGGCCGTCCGACACCTTGGGCATGAACGACCATTTCAGCCCGGTCGGGAACCCCGCGCCGCCGCGGCCGCGCAGGTTCGACGCCTTCATCTCGGCGATGATCGCGTCCCGCCCGCGCGCCATGATCGCGGTGGTACCGTCCCAGTCGCCGCGCGCCCGGGCGCCCGCCAGGCGCCAGTCGTTCTGGCCGTAGATGTTGGTGAAGATCCGGTCCCGGTCGTTCAGCATGACGTCGTCCTCAAACCACGTCCGGCAAGGTGCCGGGTTGGCCGTCGGCATGTCGCGTGCCGACCTCTTCCAGCAATGTGGTGCGTCCGCCGACCGGCGCCGAGTTGTAGCGGTCGATCGTGGGGCCTCGCTCCGGAGTCTCGCCGCGGCGCAGGGCCGCGATCAGCGAGCGCGTGCGCTCGAAGTCGAGATCCTCGTAGTAATCCTCGTTCACCTGCAGGATCGGCGCGTTCGCGCACGCCCCCAGGCATTCCACCTCGGTCATGGTGAACAGCCCGTCGGCGCTGGTCTCCTCGAACGCGCGCAGGCCCGCCTCCGCCTTGCAGGCGGCGACGATGTCGTCGGAGCCGCGCAGCCAGCACGGCGTCGTGGTGCAGACCTGAAGGTGGTGGCGCCCGACCGGCTTGGTGTTGAACATCAGGTAGAAGGTCGCGACCTCGTAAACGCGGATCGGCGGCATCGACAGCCGTTTCGCAACCGTATCCATCGCGACGCGCGGCAGCCAGGCGCTGCCGGTGTCGCGCTTCATCTGGTTGTGCACGACGTAGAGCAGCGGGATCACGCCGCTCGACTGCCGCCCCTCCGGATAGCGCGCCAGGATGGTGGCGATCTCGGCTTCGCTCGTCTCGTCGAACGCGAAGTGGCTCGGCTGCTGGTCGGTCGCCGGGCGCGGCGCGTGGCCGGGCGTGCCGTGACCGATATTCTCCGCGGAAAACTGGCCGGACATGGATCCCCTACCTGTCGATCTCGCCGAACACCAGGTCGAGCGATCCGATGATCGCGACCGTGTCGGCCAGCATGTGGCGCCGCGACAGCTCGTCGAGCGCCTGGAGATGCGCAAATCCGGTCGAGCGGATCTTGCAGCGATAGGGCCGGTTGCTGCCGTCGGCGATCATGTAGACCCCGAATTCGCCCTTCGGCGTCTCGACCACGGTATAGGTCGCACCGGGCGGCACGTGGTACCCTTCGGTGTAGAGCTTGAAGTGGTGGATCAGCGCCTCCATCGAGCGCTTCATCTCGGTGCGCGTCGGCGGCGAGATCTTGGTGTCCTGGATCTTGATCGGTCCTGGCTGCATCCGTGCAAGGCACTGCTCGACGATGCGCACGCTCTGCCGCATCTCGGCGATACGCACCAGGTAGCGATCGTAGCAGTCGCCATTGCGTGCGACAGGCACCTCGAACTCGACCTCGTGGTACATGTCGTAGGGCTGCGTGCGGCGCAGGTCCCACGGCACGCCGGATGCGCGCAGGTTCGGTCCGCTGAACCCCCAGTCGAGCGCCTGCTCCGGGGTGAACACGCCGATGCCGACCGTGCGCTGCTTCCAGATCCGGTTGTCGGTCAGCATCGCCTCGAGGGTGTCGACGAATTTCGGAAACTCCGTCGCCCAGGCCGCGATCCGCTCGTCGAGCCCCACCGGCATGTCCTTGGCGACGCCGCCGGGGCGGAAGTAGTTGGCGTGGTAGCGTGCACCCGATACCGCCTCATAGAACTCGAGCAGCTTCTCGCGCTCCTCATAGCCCCACAGCGCCGGCGTCAGCGCGCCGCAATCGAGCGCGAACGAGGTGACGCTCAGCAAGTGGCTCAGTACCCGCGTGATCTCGGCAAACATCGTGCGGATCCACTTCGCACGCTCCGGGATCTCGATGCCGAGCAGCTTCTCGGTCGCCAGCGCGAACGCGTGCTCCTGACACATCGGCGAAACGTAATCGAGCCGATCGAAATATGGCAGCGCCTTCATGTAGGTCTTGTATTCGATCAGCTTCTCGGTGCCGCGATGCAGCAGCCCGATATGCGGCACCGCGCGCGCCACGACCTCGCCGTCCATCTCCAGTACCAGCCGCAACACGCCGTGCGCGGAGGGGTGCTGCGGACCGAAGTTCAGCGAGTGGCTGTCGATCTCGACCGTCTTGACGCTGCGCCCGTCACCCGTCTGGTCCGGCTGCATCGTGTCCGGGATGTCGTCCCGCAGGATGATGTCGCTCATCGTCCGTCTCCCGCTCAACGCTTCTGGCCGGGCGGCCCGGCGACGATGCCCTGCCGGCTCTCGTGCGCCTTCTCGTCGCCCGGCAGCGTCATCACGCCTTCCCAGGGTGACGTGAAGTCGAAATTGCGAAGATCCTGCACCAGCTTGACCGGCTCGTAGACGACGGCGCCGCGATCGACGTCGTAGCGGACCTCGACGTGGCCGGTGAGCGGGAAGTCCTTGCGCAGCGGGTGCCCCTCGAAGCCGTAATCCGTGAGGATGCGGCGCAGGTCGGGCTGGTCCGAGAACAGCACGCCGAACAGGTCGTAGCACTCCCGCTCCCACCAGGTGGCGGAGGACCACAGCCGGTGTACCGACGGCACCGCCGCCACCTCGTCGGTGGTGATGATCACCCGACAGCGCTGGTTCAGCGTGACCGACAGCAGGTTGTAGACGACGTCGAACCGCTCCGGCCGATCCGGGTAGTCGACCCCGCAGAGGTCCATCATCTGCTGGAAGGCATAGCGCGGATCGTCGCGCAACACGCGCATGACGCCCGGCAGCGACTGCCGCCGGACGTGGACGACCAGCTCCCCCTTCTCGACCGCGGCCGACAGCACGCCTTCCAGGCCGGTGGACAGCGCGAACGCCATGGCGCCCAGCCGGCCGGCCAGACCGGACGCGACCAGATCACCCACGCAGGATGGTTCCGGTGCGCTGTATCTTCTTCTGCAGCTGCAGGATGCCGTAGACAAGCGCCTCCGCGGTCGGCGGGCACCCCGGCACGTAGATGTCGACCGGCACGATGCGGTCGCAGCCGCGCACCACCGAGTAGGAGTAGTGGTAGTAGCCGCCGCCGTTGGCGCAGCTGCCCATGCTGATCACCCAGCGTGGCTCGGCCATCTGGTCGTAGATGCGCCGCATCGCCGGCGCCATCTTGTTGGTGAGCGTGCCCGAGACGATCATGACGTCGGCCTGCCGCGGGCTGCCGCGCGGGATGATGCCGAAGCGGTCGAGGTCATAGCGCGGCATGAAGGCGTGGATCATCTCGACCGCGCAACAGGCTAGCCCGAACGACAGCGGCCACAGGCTGCCTGTGCGGGCCCAGTTGACCAGCTTGTCGACGTTGGCGACCACGAAGCCCTTTTCGGTGATCTCGCCGGTGATCCCCTTGATCACCGCCTCCTGCGCCGGGCCGGGCGCCAGCGCCTCACGGTTCCAGGCGACCGGCGCGGTCTCCTGCCCGTCATGGTGCATGATCGGTGCCAGCTGGTCGGTCATGATCTCACTCCCACTCCAGGGCGCCCTTGCACCACTCGTAGACGAAGCCGACCGTCAGCACGCCGAGGAAGCCCAGCATCGACAGGAAGCCGAACAGCCCGATCTGCGCCAGGCTCACCGCCCAGGGGAACAGGAACGCCACCTCCAGGTCGAAGATGATGAACAGGATCGCGACCAGGTAGAAGCGGACATCGAAGCGTCGGCGGGCATCGTCGAAGGCGTCGAAGCCGCACTCGTAGGCAGCGACCTTCTCGGGGTAGGGCTTCTGTTCGCCGGCCAGAAGCGAGGCACCGAGCATGGCTCCCGAGATGCCCATCGCGATCACGATGAACACCAGGATCGGGAAGTAGTCAGACAGCACGCTCTGCATCACACCGGTCCGGTCATCCTTCGCGCGACGTTAGTCTCAAACAGCGTCATCGCAAAGTGCAGCGCAGCATTTAAGCCGAGATCGAGCCGCCGCAACCCGGAGACCGGACAACGTGATGGCGATGGGAGTACCAACCCGATCGACCCCGGACGTCCGGCGGTGGCGCGAGTGACGGGGCTCGAACCCGCGACCTCCGGCGTGACAGGCCGGCGCTCTAACCAACTGAGCTACACCCGCATCTGGCGTGAGCGGCGGTTTAAAGGCCGCGTCCGGACCCGTCAAGCCGGCCGAACGCGCCGGATCTGGTGGGCGGTGACGGGTTCGAACCGCCGACCCTCTCGGTGTAAACGAGACGCTCTACCGCTGAGCTAACCGCCCGGACCACCCCTCGTGCCGACCCTAGTGCGGCAGCGACGGGCTGTGCCCGACCGCCGCGACCGGCGCCACCGGCTCCGGCGGTTCCTGCCACTCGATCGCCTCCGGCTTGGTCACCAGCGCCTGCGCGATCACCTCGTCCACGTGCGCCACCGGGATCAGCTTGATGGCCTTCTTCACCGAGGCGGGGATTTCGGCGATGTCCTTCTCGTTGTCCTTGGGGATGAACACCGTGGTGATTCCCGCCCGCATCGCCGCCAGCAGCTTCTCCTTGAGGCCGCCGATCGGCAGCACGCGGCCGCGCAGCGTGATCTCGCCGGTCATGGCCACGTCGCGGCGCACCGGGATGCCGGTCATGACGCTGATCAGCGAGGTCGCCATCGCGATGCCGGCGGACGGCCCGTCCTTGGGCGTGGCGCCCTCCGGCACGTGGACGTGAAAGTCACGCTTCTCGAACAGCGTCGGCTTGATGCCGAAGACGGTCGAGCGGCTGCGCACGTAGGACAGCGCCGCGGACACGCTCTCCTGCATCACGTCGCCGAGCTTGCCGGTAGCCTTCACCACCCCCTTGCCCGGCACCATCACGCTCTCGATGGTCAGGATCTCGCCGCCGACCTCGGTCCAGGCCAGCCCGGTCACGGCGCCGACCATGTCCTCGGCCTCCGCCTCGCCGTAGCGGAACCGCTTCACGCCCGCGTACTTCTCGAGGTTCTTCTTGGTGATCGCGACCTTCTTCGCTTTGGCGGTGACGATCTCCCGCACCGCCTTGCGCGCCAGGTTGGCGATCTCGCGCTCCAGGTTGCGGACGCCCGCCTCCCGCGTGTAGGTCCGCACCAGCTCGCGCAGCGCATCGTCGGACACCGACCATTCGTCAGGCTTCAGGCTGTGCGCCTCCGCCTGCTTGGCCAGCAGGTGCCGGCGGGCGATCTCGACCTTCTCGTCCTCGGTGTAGCCGGGGATGCGGATGATCTCCATGCGGTCCAGCAGCGGCTGCGGCATGTTGAGGCTGTTGGCCGTGGTCACGAACATCACGTCCGACAGGTCGTAATCCACCTCGAGGTAGTGGTCGGCGAAGGTGGAGTTCTGCTCCGGGTCCAGCACCTCGAGCAGCGCCGAGGACGGGTCGCCGCGCCAGTCGGCGCCAAGCTTGTCGATCTCGTCGAGCAGGAACAGCGGGTTCGAGCTCTTCGCCTTCTTCATGCCCTGGATCACCTTGCCCGGCATCGAGCCGATATAGGTGCGCCGGTGGCCGCGGATCTCCGCCTCGTCGCGCACGCCGCCCAGCGACATCCGCACGTAGGTGCGGCCGGTGGCACGTGCGATCGACTTGCCGAGCGAGGTCTTGCCGACGCCTGGCGGTCCCACCAAGCACAGGATCGGCCCCTTCAGCTTGTTGGCCCGGCTCTGCACGGCGAGGTATTCAAGGATGCGCTCCTTGACCTTGTCGAGCCCGAAATGGTCGGCGTCCAGCACCGTCTCCGCCTCGACGATGTCGTTGCGGAGCTTGGCGCGCTTCTTCCACGGAATCGACAGCATCCAGTCGAGGTAGTTCCGCACCACCGTCGACTCCGCCGACATCGGGCTCATGGCGCGCAGCTTCTTGAGCTCCGCCATCGCCTTGTCGTGCGCCTCCTTCGACAGCTTGGTCTTCTTGATTCGCTCTTCGAGCTCGGACGTCTCGTCCTTGCCGTCCTCGCCCTCGCCCAGCTCCTTCTGGATCGCCTTCAGCTGCTCGTTCAGGTAATACTCGCGCTGCGTCTTCTCCATCTGCCGCTTCACGCGGTTGCGGATGCGCTTCTCCACCTGCAGGACGCCGATCTCGGCTTCCATATGCGCGAACACGCGCTCCAGGCGCTCCGGCACCGCGATCGTCTCCAGCAGCTCCTGCTTCTCGGAGATCTTGAGATTGAGGTGGCTGGCGATGGTGTCCGCAAGCTTGGCGGGATCCTCGATCTGGTTCAGCGAGACCAGCACCTCGGGCGCGATCTTCTTGTTCAGCTTGATGTACTGCTCGAACTGGCCGACCACCGTGCGCCCAAGCGCCTCGACCTCGCCGCCTTCCGCCGGCACCTCCGGCATCTCCTCGATCGAGGCCTCGAAATGGCTCTCGGTCTCGTGGAACTTGGCGATCCGCGCACGCCGGCCGCCCTCGACCAGCACCTTCACGGTGCCGTCCGGCAGCTTCAGCAGCTGCAGGATCGTGGACACGGTGCCGCAGCGATAGATGTCGTCGGCGGTCGGATCGTCCTGGCTGGCGTTCTTCTGCGCCACCAGCAGGATCTGCTTGTCCTCCTTGGTCACCGCCTCCAGCGCCCGCACCGACTTCTCGCGGCCCACGAACAGCGGCACGATCATGTGCGGGAACACGACGATGTCGCGCAGCGGCAGGACCGCCAGCGTGTCGTCGGCGCGCGACGTCCGCTTGGTCGCCGGCACGGCCTCCGACGTCTCCTGCGGTCCGTCATCCGTTTCGCGATCGGGCGCACCCGGCTCGCTGTCGGTCTCATTCACCATCTTGACCTCCTGAAGGACAGTCACGACCCAGCACCCAGAGCGGCATGCCGGATCGCAATCGGCACCGTGACAATGTCATGGCGCCGTCACCGATGTCGGACCTTGCGGCGCGCTTGGCAAGTGCGATCGGAGCGACCGGCCGACCTGCTCGTCCGGGTGGCGCGATCAGGCCGACTGCTCGGCCGGCCGCTCCTGCCCGTAGACGAACACCGGGTTGGCCTTGTTCTCGGCCACGTCGCGGTTGATCACCACCTCGTCCACGTTCTCGAGCCCGGGCAGGTCGAACATCGTGGTGAGCAGGATGTTCTCCATGATCGAGCGCAGGCCGCGAGCGCCGGTCTTTCGCGCGATCGCCCGCAGCGCGATGTGCTTCAGCGCATCCTCAGTGAAGGAGAGCTTCACTCCCTCCATCTGGAACAGCCGTGCGTACTGCTTGACCAGCGCGTTCTTCGGCTTGGTCAGGATCTCGATCAGCGCCGCCTCGTCCAGGTCCTCCAGCGTCGCCACCACCGGCAGACGGCCGATGAACTCCGGGATCAGCCCGAACTTCAGCAGGTCCTCGGGCTCGACTTCCCGCAGCACCTGGCCGGTGCGGCGCTCGTCGGGCGCCTGCACGTGCGCGCCGAAGCCGACTCCGGCCCCCTTGCCGCGGGCGCCGATGATCTTCTCGAGCCCGGCGAAGGCACCCCCGCAGATGAACAGCATGTTGGTGGTGTCGACCTGCAGGAACTCCTGCTGCGGGTGTTTGCGCCCACCCTGCGGCGGCACCGAGGCGACGGTACCCTCCATGATCTTGAGCAGCGCCTGCTGCACGCCCTCGCCGCTGACGTCGCGGGTGATCGACGGATTGTCCGACTTGCGGCTGATCTTGTCGATCTCGTCGATGTAGACGATGCCGCGCTGCGCCCGCTCGACGTTGTAGTCGGCCGATTGCAGCAGCTTCAGGATGATGTTCTCGACGTCCTCGCCGACATAGCCGGCTTCGGTCAGCGTGGTGGCGTCGGCCATCGTGAACGGCACGTCGAGGATGCGGGCAAGCGTCTGCGCCAGCAGGGTCTTGCCCGAGCCGGTCGGGCCCAGCAGCAGGATGTTGGACTTGGCGATCTCGACGTCGTTGTTCTTGGCGCCATGCGCCAGACGCTTGTAGTGGTTGTGGACCGCGACCGAGAGCACCTTCTTGGCGTGGAACTGGCCGATCACGTAGTCGTCCAGGACCTTGCAGATCTCCTTGGGCGTTGGCACGCCGTCGCGCGACTTCACTAAGTGGGTCTTGTGCTCTTCCCGGATGATGTCCATGCACAGCTCGACGCACTCGTCGCAGATGAACACAGTCGGTCCGGCGATGAGCTTGCGCACCTCGTGCTGCGACTTGCCGCAGAACGAGCAGTACAGCGTGTTCTTGGTGTCGCTCGGTCTCGGCATGGCAACTCCTACCTGGGACAGGCACCGCTGCCACCGGTCAAGCTGGCAAGACTAGACCCGTCCCGGAAACTTCATCAAGTGCGGCAGCCGGCCCAGAGGCCGGCCGGATCAGCTCCGCGCCAAGTCCTCGCTGGCCGGCACCGGCCGGTTCGCCAACACCTCGTCCACGATCCCGAACGCCATCGCCTCGGTCGCTGACATGTAGCTGTCGCGCTCCAGCTTGCGCTCGATCTCCTCCAGCGTCTGCCCGGTATGCTGCTCGTAGATCTCGTTCAGGCGCGAGCGGAGGTAGAGGATCTCCTTGGCCTGGATCTCGATGTCGCTGGCTTGGCCCTGCGCGCCGCCCGACGGCTGGTGCACCATGACGCGCGCGTTCGGCAGCGCCAGCCGCTTGCCCTTCGTGCCCGCCGCCAGCAGCAGCGACCCCATCGACGCCGCCTGGCCGATGCACAGCGTGTTCACCGGACTCCGGATGTACTGCATGGTGTCGTAGATCGCGAGACCGGCCGACACCACCCCGCCCGGGCTGTTGATGTAGAACGAGATGTCCTTGGACGGGTTGACGCTCTCCAGGTGCAGCAGCTGCGCGCAGATCAGCGCGGAGACCTGATCATAGACCGGCCCGGTCAGGAAGATGATCCGGTCCTGCAGCAGCCGGGAGAAGATGTCGAAAGCGCGCTCGCCGCGGGAGGTCTGCTCGACCACCATCGGCACCAGGGCGTTGTTGTAGATCTCGACCGGATCGCGGTCCCACATCTGCTCAATCCTGACCTTGAGGTCGCCGGCGCCGGACCCCGGCGCCGCGTTGCTCATGACAAGATAGAGATTATCCGGCCGGTTGAAAGCCCGCCCCGGAGCCTGGCCGCGGCAGGTGCGGCTAGAGCTCCGCCGGCGGCACTTCGGCCAGCTCTTCCGGCGTCACGGTCCGCTCCTCGACCCGCGCCAGCTCCAGCACGTAGTCCACCACCTTGTTCTCGAAGATCGGCCCGCGCAACGTCTCCGCCGCCTGCGGGTTCTTGCGGAAGAACTCGATCACCTGGGCCTCCTGCCCCGGGTAGCGGCCGGCCTCCGTCCGCATCGCCCGCACCATCTCGTCCGACGTCACGGAGACGCCGTTGGCACGCCCGATCTCGGCCAGCAGCAGTCCCAGCTTCACCCTGCGCTCCGCGATCTTGCGGTAGTCGGACCGCAGCGTCTCCTCGTCCTTGCCCTGGTCCTCCTCGTCGAGCTTGCCGGCCTTCAGGTCCGCCTCGACCCGTGACCAGATCGAGCCGAACTCCCCCTCGACCATGCCCTGCGGCGCGTCGAAACTCGTCTGCGTGGCCAGCTGGTCGAGCAGCTCGCGCTTGATGCGCATGCGCGACATCTGCTCGTACTCCTGCCGCACCTGGCCGGACAACGCGTCCCGCACCTGCTCCAGGCCCTCGAACCCCATCTTCTGGGCGAGCTCGTCGTCAACCGGCCGCTCGACCGGCCGCTTCAGCGCCTTCGCCGACACGTCGAAGCTCGCGGCTTTCCCCGCCAGCTCGGCCGCCTGGTAATCCTCGGGGAAGCTCACCTGGATGGTGCGGCTCTCGCCAGGCGCCAGCCCCACGAGCTGCTCCGAGAAGCCCGGGATGAAGCCCTCGCCGCCGATCTCGACGTCGACGTCGCTGGCGGTGCCGCCGTCGAACGCCACCCCGTCCACCTGGCCCGCGAAATCCACCGTCAGCACCTCGCCCGACTGCGCGCCGCGCACCTCCTCGATGGTCTCGAAGCTGCGCTGCCGCCGCGCGATGTCGGCCAGCGCCTTGTCTACCGTGGCCGGATCCGGCTCGGCCCGGAGGCGCGTGAGCGACAGCAGGCTCAGGTCCGGCTGCACGATCTCGGGTAGCAGCTCCAGCTCCAGCGTGAACTCGAGGTCGGTCTCCGGCTTCGTCTCCAGCCCGCTGACCAGCTCCACCTTCGGCTGCGATGCCTGCCGCAGGCCGCGCTCGGTCAGGAGGTCGCGGGTGGCGTCGTTGACGACCTGCTCCAGCACCTCGCCCGCCACCGCGGTGCCGTAGCGCTGCCGGACGATCGCCAGCGGGATCTTGCCGGGCCGGAAGCCCGACATCTTCATGGTGCGTCCGAGCTCGGTCAGCCTGGCCGTCCGCTTCGCGTCCAACTCGCTCGCCGGCACCACCACGGTGAAGCCGCGCTTCAGGCCCTGGTTGAGCGTTTCAGTGACCTGCATGAGCGAGGCGATCCTCTCGTGGATGGAACGTGGCCGTCGGCCGGGTCGATCCTGGTGCGGGCGGAGGGACTTGAACCCCCACGACTTGCGCCACCAGAACCTAAATCTGGCGTGTCTACCAATTTCACCACGCCCGCCGGGACGCGGCCGTCCGCGGGGCAGCGGCTGGCGCGAGCGCCGGCCTGTAGCTCAGGATGTGGAGGCCGGCAAGTCCGCGGCCGCGGCGCGCGCCAGCACGCACGCTTGCGCCAGGTGCCGCGGCAGGTCCTCGGCGATCAGCCCGGCGCCTGCCAGGGCTCCGGCCTGCCCGTGCAGCCAGACCGCCGCCGACGCCGCCTCGAACGGCGCCATCCCACCCGCCAGGCAGGCGCCCACCACCCCTGACAGCACGTCGCCGGAGCCCGCGGTGCCGAGCCAGGCATCGGCGTTGTCGTTGATCGACACCCGGCCGTCCGGCGCCGCCACCACGGTGTCCGACCCCTTCAGCACCAGCACGCCGCCAAACGATCGCGCCGCCCGCCGCGCCGCACCCACCCGGTCCCGGCCCGGGTCGCCGAACACCCGCGCGAACTCGCCCGCGTGCGGCGTCGCCACGCACACGCCCCGCAGCCGCTCCGGCGCGCCGGCGGCCTCGGTCAGCGCCCCCGCATCGGCCACCACCTGCCGCCCCGCCGCCAGCAGCGCCGGCAGCGCCGCCGCCACCTCGTCGTGCGCCAGTCCCGGGCCGCACACCCAGACGCGGCGGCGTCCGTCCTCCAGCAGCGTCGCCAGCGGCGCCTCGTCGACGATCAGCCCGGCGGCGCCGGCGCGGTAGAGGTCGGCGCGGTGCGGTGCGGCGATCCGCACCAGCCCG